>NZ_CP108996.1:4303043-4610403 GCF_036226565.1 Kribbella sp. NBC_00709 | reverse complement strand
GGAGACGCGGTGTTGACAAGATTGACGACCGGGAGGACGAGGCGCTGCTGCGACGACGCCGGCACGGTCCAGGTCGCCGTACCGTCGACGGACAGGTAGGAGCCGTTGCTCCATTGGGATTCGCCGGTCCAGGCCGAGGGTGGCGTGACGACCTGACCGCCGGTGCCGGATTCGGCCTCGATGATCTGCAGGCCGTCGTACGACGGCGTGCCGGTGAGGCGGGCGACGTCCGGGTGCGCGTCGAGGGCGAGCATCGAGAGCTGGCCGTGGATCGAGGATTCGGCGCCGGAGTTCCGGTTGATCACGCCGTCGCCGGAGATGCCGTCGTACGTGCGGCCGGTGGTCGCGTCGTACATCGGCCCGCCGGCGCGGTTCGCACCGAAGTACCAGGCGGCGACGAAGGCGGCGACCTGCTTCAGGCCGGGGAGCCCGACGGCGAGGAGGCCTTGCAGGCGGGCGTCGACGCCGTACGCGATCTGCGTGCGATCGATCGGGACGGGGAGCCAGCCGTTGTCGGGACCGCCGGCGGTCATCAGGAGCGGGGTGAAGCCGGCGGTGTCGCCGATGGCCGCCTTCATCAGGCTGCTTGATCCGAGAGTGGTCGACGCGGCGGCGACGGCGGACGGCATCTGCGCGCCCCACGCGTGCCAATCGGAGATCGACTCGCCCCACGGCATGAGTGCGCGGAACGGCCACTCGCGGGTGGACCCGGCGGCCATCGCAGCGATGCCCTCGGCGAAGCGGGCGAGGGCTCGGCGTGCGGCCGCCGAGCCGCCTGCCTGCACATACGCCGAGAGTCCGAGCACCGCCTCGCTCGTCGCGTCCGCGCCGTTGACGATCAGCCAGGCGGGCAGGCGACGACCGTCGACCACGTTGTATTGGCCGTACCGGATCAGGACCTGACGCTCGAGCGCAGCGATCGCGAGCTCGAGCCGGTCGCGGAGGAACGCCGCGAATGCACGATCGGTACGACGGAAGACGGCGTACCCCTCCCCCAGCGCCCAGACCGTGCGCGCCAACCAGTACGACGGCCCGGAGTCGGACGGATCAGGAAGCTCGACCGGATCGGCGCTCGGGTTGAGCGTGCCGTCGGGCTGCATCCAGAGGACGACGTTGCCGTTGGGCGACTGGAGGAAGGTGAGGCTCCGGAGGAGTCCACGGGCGGCGTCCAATGAGGCGGTCTCGTGGAACAGCTTCCAATGCCGCAGATAGACCACGGCCGCTCGGGCGATGTCATCAGCGTTGTAAGCGCCCTGCCCGTACGTGTTCGTCGCAGCGTCGAAGTTACCGCCGCCGATGCGCTTGTACGAGCCATCGGGCTGGCGGTCGGCGTACGTCCACAGCACGCCGACCGGTCCGCTCCCGTAGGTGGTGTGACCGGAGGCGGCCGGCGGGCTCACCGAGGCGCGGAGGAAGTCGAGGTGAGCGAGGTTGGAGAGGCGGCCGGACGCTGAGGCGGGAAGGGTGACGGTGGATGCGGCGGCTACCGCAAGGGCTCCGCCGATGACGGTGCGGCGGGTGGGGTTCATGGCAGGCGGTCCAATCTGGCCACGCCGATGGCGGCGTCGGCCATGCCGTAGAAGACGTACTGGGTGCCGTTGACCTGCTCGATCGCAGTCGGGAAGACGACGTTGCCGACCGTGCCGATCTTCTCCTCGTCGGTCTCGGGGACCATCAGAGGTTCGGTGGTCCGCGCGATGACGCGGGTGACGTCCTCGGCGTCGAGGATCAGCGCGCCGGCGGCGTAGCAGACCTTCTGCGTGGTGGGGTCGAACCCTTCCGGCTGCTCGCCGGTGACGCCGTGGTGGATGACGAGCCAGCCCTCGGGGATCCGCAGCGGCGCCGGTCCGGCGCCGATCTTCAGCTCCTCGAAGGGGTACTCCGACATCGCGACCAGCCGGTGATTGCGCAGGTGGACCAGGTTCCGCACGTCTTCCTCGACCGCCGCCACGGGGACGAACGAGATCCAGATCCCCGGCCGGTCGTCGGTCACGCCCGCCGGCAGGTGCACGCCTTCACCCTCACGGAACCAGCCGAGGTCCCACATCGGCCGGTGGAGCATCGCGTACGACGGTTCGCCGTCCGGCCCGGGCACGGGCTCGGGGAAGAAGACCGTGTCCTTGTTGGGGAACAGGTTCAGGTCGGTGTCGAGGTCCGGCTGGTACTCGAAGTGCAGCGGACCGAGCCGCCGCCACTCCCGCAGGTCCGAGGAGACGGCCAGCGCGGGCTTCGGGCCGAGCGGTCCATAGGCGACGTACGTCATCACGTGCAGGCCGAGCGACGGGACGAAGGTGACCCGCGGGTCCTCGACGCCGGCGTTGTTCTTGCCGCGCTCCCAGCCCTCGTCCGGTGCGAGGACGACGCCCTCACGCTCGACGCCTACCGGCACACCGTCCTCGAGCTCGACCCGGGCCAGGCCGACGCGCGAGATATTGCCCGAAGCAACCAACCGCGGGAGCAGGTAGAGCGTGCCGTCCGGGGTGTGCCCGGTCGCCGGGTTCAGCACCCCCTCGGACTCGAGCTCGTTGCCCGGGTCGGCTGTCATCAGGACGCCGACGCGAGTAAGGGTGTAAGGAACAGTCACCGGAAAGCCTTTCACAGTTAGCCTTTGACGCCGGACGAGATGTTCGTCGAGATGAACCGGCGCTGGAAGATGATGAACAAGGTGACCGCCGGCGCCGCGAGCACGCACGCTCCGGCCAGCACCGCGCCGAACGGGTTCGCCGCCCGCGCCGACACCGTGGTCAGGTAGTTCGACAGCGAGACCGCCAACGGCTGCAGGTCCTGCTGCTTGGTGATCAGGAACGGCCACAGGAACTCGTTCCACGGCCCGATGAACGTCAGCAGTACGCCGGTCAGCAGCGCCGGCCGCACCAGCGGTACAGCGACGCGCCACAGGATGCTCAACTCCGATGCCCCGTCGATCCGGGCCGCGTCGAACAGTTCGGCCGGCAACTGCAAGAAGTACTGCCGGAACACGAACACCGCGGTCGAGTTGATCATGAACGGCAGGATCATCCCGAGGTACGAGTCGGCGAGCCCGTAGCTGCGCACGATCAGCACGTACAGCGGGATCGTCAGCAACTGGAACGGCACGACCTGGATCAGCAGCATCAGGTTGAACACCAGCCCGCGGCCACGGAACTGCAACCGCGCCAACGCGTAGCCCGCGAGTACGCCGAAGACGAGTGTCCCGAGGATCACGCCACCGGTGAAGATGCCGGAGTTGATCAGCGAACGGCCGAGGTGGATCGCCTTGTTGATCTCGCCGTAGTTGTGCAGCGTGAGGTTGCCCGGTGCCGGGAACGCCCCGCCGACGGACGGGTCCGGCTCGGCCTGCAACGAGCCGATCAGCATGTAGTAGAAGGGAAAGAGGAACACGAAGGCGCCGACCAGCAGCCCGGCGAACTTGAGCTTCATCAGTCCTCCTCCCTCCCGACGAACTTTCGTTCGATGAGAGCGAGCAGCAGTACGCCGATCACCAGCAGCACCCCGATCGCCGACCCCACGTCCGGGTGCCCCTGCTCGATTCCGCGCTGGTACATGATCAGGACCGGGGACGCGGAGGCCCCGTCCGGTCCGCCGCCGCCGGTCAACAGGTACGGCTCGGTGAACAGGTTCGCGCCGGTCACCGTGGCGACCAGCACGACCAGCGTGGTCGCGGGCCGGACGCCCGGCACTGTGACGTTGAGGAACGACTTCCAGCGCCCGGCACCGTCCATCGAGGCCGCTTCGTACAGATCCTTGGACACGTTCTGGAGCGCGGCCAGGTAGAGCAGGATGAAGAAGCCGAGCTGTTTCCAGGTCACGTAGATCGCGACCGTCGGCATCGCGAGCCTGGAGTTCACCAACCAGGACGGATCCGGGGCGAGCGGTCCGAGGACCGAGTTGACCAGACCGTTGGAGTTGAACAGGAACAGCCAGACTCCGACGACCGCGACGCTGGCCGTGACGTACGGGACGTAGTACGAGACCCGGAAGAACGTACGCCAGCGGATCGCGGCGTTCAGTGCATTCGCGAGGCCGAGGGACAGGACGACGGTGAGCGGGACGTTGATCACCAGGAAGATCAGCACGTTGCCGAACGCCCGCCGGATCGCCGGGTCCGTCAGCACCGTCACGTAGTTGTCGAATCCCACGAACGGCCGGTCCACGATCGCGCCCGGCGCCGCGAAGAAGTAGTCGTGGAACGACATGTACACGGCGAACCCGAGCGGGTACGCGAACACTGCCGCGAGGAACACGACGTACGGCGTGACGAACGCGGTGCCGACCGGATGCTCACCCAGGACCCGGGTGAGCGGTCCGCGCCTCATGATTGTTTGACGAGCTGATCGACCTTCTGCGCGGCGCCGTCCAGGGCCTCACCCGGGTCCTGCTGGCCGAAGATCACCGACTTGGAGTACGCGTCGCGGAAGGTCTGCCAGATCGTGATCGAGTTCGGCACGTTCGGCACCTCGACCGTGCGCGACGCCTGGTCCGCGAACACCTTGTAGTCCGGGTTCTTCGCGAAGTAGTCGGCGTACGTCGTGGCGACGTCCTTGCGCAGCGGCATCTGACCGGTCGCGGCCAGGAACTTGCCGTCCTGGTCCTGGCTGGTCGCGAACTTCAGCACGTCCCAGGCCGTGCCGCGGTTCTTGCACGCGGAGTACATCGCGACGTTCTTCGCATCGCTGAAGGTGTGGATCTCGTTCGCCGGCTTGCCCGACGACGTCGGCACCGGTACGACGCCCCAGTCGACCTTGCCCTTGTACGTCGCGATCGCCCACGGACCCACGACCGCCATCGCGGCCGTCCCGTCGACGAACGCGTCACCGGTGTACTTCTCCTGCGAGGCGAGCTTGTCGGCGTACATCGTCCGCCAGAACCCGGCGACCTTCTTGCCCTCGTCGGAGGCGAACGTCGACTTGCCGTCGGCGACCAGCTGCTTGCCGCCGGTCTCGGCCGCGTAGAGCGGGTAGAAGTCGAACCAGGACTGGAAGAACTCGTTGCTCGGCGCCGGGTAGATCGCGAACTTCGCGGCCTTCGAGGCCACCACCTTGCGCGAGGTCGCGAGGAACTCGTCGTACGTCTTCAGCGGCGGGTTGGTGGTGTCGATACCCGCCTTCGCGAACGCCTTCTTGTTGTAGAAGATCATCACCGGGTTCGACTTCCAGGGCAGCTGGTAGTACTTGCCGTCGGCCGACTTGTACTGCTGCGCGACGTCCCCGGACCGGTCCTCGATGTAGGACTTGCCGTCGCTGAAGCTGTCGAGCGGCACCAGCCCGCCCTGCTTCTGGAACTGCGAGACCGAGGCCGGCGAGGTGTTGAAGATCAGGCAGGGAGCGTTGCCGGCCGTGATCGCGGCGCCGATGACCTCCTCGGAGCTCTTCCCGGTCGGGATCTCCTGGGCGGTGATCTTCTGATCCGCGTGCCCGGCGTTCCAGGCCGTGACCATCTGCTTGCCCCAGGCCACTTCCTCGGCGTTGTTCGAGTACCAGATCGAGATCGGTCCGCGGGCCTTGGCCGCGGCGTCGGCGTCACCAGCGCCACCGCCGCTGTCGCCGCACGCGACGAGCGAGCCGGCCAGGACAACGGCCAGCAGTCCAGCTTGCAACTTCATGATTCCTCCAGGGGGCAACGCAGGGACTACGCAGGGGACGCGGTCGAGCCGCGGACGACGAGCTGCGCGGGCGGGAGCTCGGTGTCGGGTACGTCGGTCGCGCCGTCGACGAGCTGGTTGAGGGTCAGGGCCGCCGCCTCGCCGAAGCGGAACGGGTCGGCGCGGACAGTGGTCAGGCCGGGATGGACGTACTCGGCGAGCTCGCTGTCGTCGAAGCCGGCGATGCTCAGGTCGTCCGGCACGGTGAGTCCGGCGGCCTGGGCTGCGCCGAGACCGGCGATCGCCATCCGGTCGTTGGCGTAGAAGATCGCGGTCGGCGGCTCCGGGAGCGCGAGCAGCCGACGGGTGGCCTCGATCCCGCCGGCTGCGGTGAAGTCGCCGGTCTCGGTCAACGGCTCGAGGCCGGCCGCGGCCAGGGTCTCGACGAAGGCAGTGGTCCGGGCGGTCGCGTGCACGAAGGCGGGCGGCCCGGCGACCTGGGCGATCCGGGAATGACCGAGCTCGAGCAGGTGCTCGACGACTGCGCTCGTGCCCGGCCGGTCGTCGAGGATGACAGCCGGGAACGGCGACGTACCGTCCGGCCGGTTCAGGGTGACCGCGGGCAGGCCGAGCTCGACGAGCAGCTCGATCCGGGGGTCGTCGTGCCGGAGGTCGGAGAGGAACACCCCGTCGACGCGTCCGTCCCGCGCGAGCCGCCGGTACCCGTCCTCCTCGGACTCACCGGCCGTGACGACCTGCAGGACCAGCGCTTGGCCTCGCGTGGACAGGACGCTCTCGACCCCGGCGATGAACGCCGGGAAGAACGGATCCGACGACAGCACGGCCGGATCCCGGGTGATCACCAGGCCGAGCGCGAACGCCTTCGAGACCGACAGCGAACGAGCCCGGTTGCTCGGCCGCCAGCCCAGCTCGTCGGCGGCGGCGAGGATCTTGTCGACCGTCGCCTGCGCCAGCCCGGGCCGCCCGTTGAGCGCGAACGACACCGATCCCTTGGACACCCCAGCTCGCAGGGCCACATCCGCGATCGTCGGCCGCTTGCTCACAAGAACCTCGCTTGACGGGATTTAAACCGGTTTAGATCGTCACTAAACCGGTTAAAAACTCGTCCGTCAAGGCCTGTAGCATATTGTGCGGGATCCGTACGGCACGAGGAGCAGATCTTATGAGTTCCGCATCTTCGGCTGAGCCGGCGCGACCCAGCCGCCGGTTCGCGACCGAGATCAAGGACTCGCTGCGCCAACTGAGCAACCAGCTGTCGCTGCTCAACCACCAGGTCAGCGCGCACCTCGAGCTGAAGGACGTCGACCTGGACTGCCTGGAGCTGATCGGCCGGCACGGCCCGATCAGCCCGAGCGCGTTGGCGCGGCGGGCCGGCCTGCACCCCGCGACCATGACGGGCATCCTCGACCGGCTGCAGAAGAGCGGCTGGATCGTCCGCGAGCGCGACCCGGACGCCGCCGACCGGCGCGCCGTGACGGTCCGCGCCCTCCGCGATCGCAACGCCGAGGTCTACCAGCTCTACTCGGGGATGAACGGCGCGATGGACGAGCTCCTCGCCGACTACTCGGACGCCGAGCTGAAGCTCCTGGCCGACTTTCTTCAACGCACCACCAGCGCCGGCCACACCGCCACCGCCGCGCTCGGGGACGCCTAAGAGCCTGCGCAGAGCCGCACTATCAGGCGGAATTCGCGCACTCGTTTGCAAGTTTCCCTTGACCGAACCGTCGGTTCGTCGCTTAACTGATCGGCAGTGACGCACCCAGCCGGTAGCAGGCCGAGGGCCTGAAGTCCGGTTTTCCGGCGCCAGGGTTCAGGAGAGGCCCGAGGCGGGGTCGCGTCCCCGGGACCGATGGAGCAAATCGTGTCCAGACTCTCTCGCCGCCTCCTCGCCGGAGTCGCGGCCACCGCCCTGGCAGTCACCGCCACCGTGCTCACCCGAACGTCGGCCGACGCGGCCGTCACCCTGCCGCCGACGCACGCGAAGTTCGACTACCAGATCGGCGGGGCCTATACGCCGCCCGCCGGCGTCCAGGTGGTCACCCGCGACCGGACCGCCGCACCGGCGGCCGGCCTGTACAACATCTGCTACGTCAACGCATTCCAGGTCCAGCCCGGCGAACAAGGACAGTGGGACTCCGACCTGCTGCTCCGCGACGCCAAGGGCAAGCTCGTGATCGACCAGGACTGGGGCGAACCGCTGCTCGACTTCCGGACGGCGGACAAGCGGAACCGGATCGCCGCGAAGGTCAACGGCTGGATCGACGGCTGTGCCGCCAAGGGGTACAAGGCGATCGAGCCGGACAACTACGACAGCTACACCCGCTCGAAGAAACTCCTCACCGCTGCCAACGCGAAGGCGTACCTGACGCTGCTCGCCACGCACGCGCACTCGAAGAACCTCGCGATCGCCCAGAAGAACACCGTCGAACTGGCCGGTGACCGGCAGGCCGTCGGGCTGGACTTCGCGGTCGCCGAGGAGTGCGGCCAGTACGACGAGTGCGGCGACTACGTCGATGCCTTTGGCAACAACGTGATCGTGATCGAGTACACCAACAGCGGCCGCTCGACGGCCTGCTCGCAGTACGGCGGGACGTTGACGATCGTGCAGCGCGACGTGGACGTCTCGACTCCGGGTGACCCCGGATACGTCCGCAAAACCTGCTGAATTCCCTCCTCCATCGCTCTGGAGACCCTCATGCATGCTCGCACTCTGTCCCGCCGCGACGTCCTCCGGGCCGCGGCCGCCGCTACCCTTGCCGGATCGGCTGCCGGCACCCTCGCCGCCTGCGGGAAGAACGACGACGAAGGCGCCGACGCCAACGGTGTCGTCTCGCTCGACCTCTGGCACGGTCAGGTCGACACCGGCAAGGCCGCGATCGATGCCTTGATCACCGAGTTCAACAAGAGTCATCCGAAGATCAAGGTGGTCGGCGGCGGTGGCGGGGTCACCGCGGACAGCATGCTGCAGAAGGTCACCGCCGGTCTGGCGGCGGGGTCCTACCCGGACATCGCGTACATCTTCGGGTCGGACCTCGCCAGCCTGACCAAGAGCCCGAAGGTCGCCGACCTGACCGGCGCCCTGAAGATCGACGACTACTGGCCGGCCGCGAAGGACGCGGTCAGCGTGAAGGGCAAGGTCCGGGCCGCGCCGGCCCTGCTCGACTCGCTGTGCCTGGTCTACAACAAGAAACTGTTCGCCGCGGCCGGCCTGCCGGCGCCGAAGACCGGTTGGACCTGGGACGACTTCACCGCGATGTCGAAGCAGCTGACCAACCCGGCCAAGGGCATCTTCGGCACCGGCTGGCCGGGCGTCGGCGACGAGGACACGGTCTGGCGGATCTGGCCGATGATCTGGGACCTCGGCGGCGACGTCGTCAGCGGCGACGGCAAGAAGGTCGGCTTCGACTCGGTCGGCGCGCAGGCCCTCGGCACACTGGACCGGCTGCGCACCGACAGGTCGCTGTACGTCGACCCGAAGCCGGGCAGCGAGCAGCTCTACCAGGTGTTCCTCGGCGGCCGGATGGGAATGGTTGCCACCGGCCCCTGGCAGCTCCCCGAACTGAACGACAACGGCATCGAGTACGGCGTGGTGCCGCTGCCGTCGTACTCCGGGAAGCAGGTGACGATCTCGGGGCCGGACACCTGGACGGTCTTCGACAACGGCAAGGCGAAGGTGAAGGCGGCGACCGAGTTCGTCGCCTGGCTCGCCGAGCCGGCCCAGGACATCCAGTGGGACGTGAAAGGCGGCAGCCTGCCGATCACCAAGGCGACCGCGGAGCTGCCGGCCTGGAAGAAGCATTCGACCGAGACGAACGGGCTGGACGTGTTCGTCAAGGCGCTCGACACGGCGAAGGTGCGGCCGACGATCACGGCGTACCCGCAGATCTCGCAGCACCTGGGCGAGGCGATCTCCGCCGTACTGCTCGGGAAGCAGAGTCCCGCGGATGCGTTGAAGCAGGCCGTTGACCAGTGCAACCAGGTGCTGGCGGTGCCGAACTGATGGCCAGTGTCGTCGGTACGTTCACCGTCGACCCGCGGGGCCGGGCGGCCGCGAAACGCCGCGCCCGGAACGAAGGGGCGACGGGGTGGGCCTTCGTCAGCCCGTCGGTGGTGATCATCCTCGGGCTGAGCGTCGTACCGGTGCTGTGGTCGTTGCTCTTGTCGTTCCAGGTCAACGATCTGGTGTCGCCTTCGCAGTGGGTCGGGTTGGCCAACTACAAGGCCTTGCTGAAGGATCCGGCCTTCGGATCGGCCGTCTCGCACACGCTGATCTACACGGTTCTCTATGTTCCGCTGAGTGTGATCGCCGGGTTGGCGATCGCGATCGCGCTGGATCGGAAGATCGCGTTCATCGGGCTGTACCGGACACTGGTGTTCGTGCCGTTCGTGGTGTCGGCGGCGGCGCAGGGCGTGCTGTTCTCGTTCGTCCTGGACCCGGAGTTCGGCGTGGCGAACTCCGTGCTGCACAAGCTCGGCCTGCCGGCGCAGGGGTTCTTCAGCGATCCGGGTCAGGCGCTGTACCTGCTGGTCGCGATCTCGTTGTGGAGCGGGACCGGGTTCTGCGTCATCGTCTATCTGGCCGGTCTGCAAGGGGTTTCGAGCGATCTGGTCGAGGCGGCGCGGATCGACGGCGCCGGGCGGTGGGGCGTACTGCGGCACGTGACGCTGCCCGCGTTGATGCCGGTGACGATCTTCCTGCTGCTGTTCCAGACCATCAACGCGTTACAGGTGTTCGACCTGGTGTTCGTGACCACGAAGGGCGGGCCGCTCGGTTCGACGACGGTGATCGTGTACTTCATCTGGGAGAAGGCGTTCAAGACGTTCACGGCCGGGTACAGCGCGGCGGCGGCGTACACCTTGGCGGTGGGGTTGCTCGTGGCCGGCGTGATCCTGCAGATCTACCGACGGAGGGTGGCTGCTCGATGAAGAGATTGCCGTTCTCCGGTTGGCATTTCGTCCTCGCGCCGTTGGCGTTGCTGTTCGCGCTGCCGCTGGTGTGGTTGCTGGTGAGTTCGGTGATGAGCAACGCGGAAATCAACCGTTTTCCGCCGGCGCTCTGGCCGCACGGGATCAAGCTCGACGGGTACCGGTACGTGCTCGGGAACGCGTTGTTTCCGCGATGGTTCCTGAATTCCTTCATTGTTTCCGCGGTCGCGGTGACGGCCAACCTCGTGCTCGGGTCGCTCGGCGGGTACGCGTTCGCGCGGATCCGGTTCGCCGGGTCGAAGGTCGTCCTCGGGCTGATGCTGGCGACGATGGTGATCCCGTTCCAGCTGACGATGATCCCGACGTTCCTGGTGATGAAGGAGCTCGGGCTGATCGACACGCTCGGCGCGCTGATCGTGCCGTCGCTGGTGACACCACTGTCGGTGTTCCTGTTCCGGCAGTTCTTCGTGTCGCTGCCGCGCGAGCTCGAGGAAGCGGCCTGGATCGACGGCTGCGGGCGGCTGCGGATCCTGTGGTCGATCGTGCTGCCGCTGGCACGGCCGGCGTTGAGCACCGTCGCCGTACTGACGTTCCTCGCAACGTGGAACGACCTGACCTGGCCGCTGATCGCGATCAACAGCGACTCGACGTACACCCTCCAGCTCGGCCTGACCACGTTCCAGGGCCAGCATCACACCCAGTGGTCCGCGGTGATGGCCGGCAACGTCATCACCGTGCTGCCCGTCCTGCTGGGTTTCCTCCTGGCCCAGAAGGCGTTCATCCGCTCGCTGGCATCCACCGGACTCAAGGGCTGATATGGATCTTCTTGTCATTGGTGACGCGAACCCCGACGTCGTGGTCGGGCCGGTCGCGCAACCGATTCTCTTCGGGCAACGGGAACGGCTGGTTCCTTCTGGCTCGCTGGTGCTGGGCGGCTCGGCGTCGATCATGGCGTGTGGCGCGGCCCGGCTCGGACTGCAGGTCGCCTTCGCGGGACGGGTGGGCGACGATGCGGCGGGCGCCTTCGTGCGTACGTCGCTGGCCGATCGCGGGGTGAATGTCGACGCCTTGGTCACCGACCCGTCGCTTCCCACCCCGCTCACAACCATCCTCACGTCCTGGGACGATCGTGCGATCCTGACGTCACCGGGATGCCTGCCCAGTACCTCGGCGGAGGATGTGCCGCGGAGCCTGGTGCGGTCGGTGCGGCATGTGCACGCGGCGTCGTTCTACCTCCTGCCAGGGCTGGCCGCGGGGCTGGCCGGGATCTTCAAGGAGGCCAAGGCGGCGAAGGCGACCACCTCCCTGGACCCGAACGACGACCCGGCCGGCAAGTGGGACCGGACGGTCCTCGACCCGATCCTGCGGGTCACGGACTACTTCCTGCCCAACGCCGCCGAGGCGCTGGCGCTGACCGGTCACCACTCGGTCGCCGACGCCGCCGGCATCCTCGCCCGTCGCGGTCCGCTCGTCGTCGTGAAGAACGGCTCGGACGGTGCTCTCGCGCACAACGGGTCGAAGGTAATCACCGCACCGGCGTTGAAGGTCGACACGGTCGACAGCGTCGGCGCGGGCGACAGCTTCGACGCCGGCTGGGTGGCCGCCGTACTCAACGGATCCCGCACCGAGCGTGCCCTGACCATCGCCGCCGCCTGCGGCTCACTTTCCACCCGGGCGGCCGGCGGCACCGCGGCCCAGCCGGACTGGGACCTAGCAATCGAAAGCGTGACGACATGACGAAGGTTGCCTTCATCGGCGCGGGCAGTGTGGTCTTCACCCAGGGCCTGCTGGCCGACCTGTTCGGCCTCGACCTGGGCCCGCTGCACATCGCCCTGCACGACATCGATCCCGAGCGGCTCGACACGGCCGCCGCCGCTGCGTCGTACCTCGCTCAGGACCGGCCGGTGCAGATCACCGCGCATCTCGAGCGACGTGCGGCCCTGGCGGACGCGGACTTCGTGATCAACATCGTCCAGGTCGGGATGAACGCGGCGACGAAGATCGACTTCGAGATCCCCGCGCGGTACGGGATCCGGCAGACGATCGGCGACACGCTCGGCGTCGGCGGCGTGTTCCGGGCGCTCCGGACGTTCCCGGTACTGCGGGGGCTCGCGCAGGACATCGCCGACGTCTGCCCGGACACCTGGCTGCTGAACTACACCAACCCGATGGTGATGAACGTCTGGTACCTGAAGGCACTCGGCGTACGGAACGTCGTCGGGCTCTGCCACTCGGTCTACTGGACGATGCAGGGCCTGTCCGAGCTGGTCGGCGTGCCGTACGACGACGTCACGTACCTGGCCGCCGGCGTGAACCATCAGTCGTGGGTACTGCGGTTCGAACGCGGCGCCGAGAACCTGTACGACCGGTTGGACGAGGCGATCGCGGCGGATCCGGAGCTACTGCGGCGGGTCCGGGTCGACATGTACCGCCGGCTCGGGTTCTACCCGACGGAGACGAGCGAGCATTCCTCGGAGTACGTGCCGTGGTACCTGTCGCACGCGGCCGAGATCGACCGGCTCCGGCTGCCGATCGGCGCGTACCTGGAGATCGTCGCGGAGAACCTCGCGTCGTACGAGCAGACCCGGCACGCGGTGAAGGCCGGCGAGGCGGTCGAGGTCGAGCCAACGATGGAGTACGCGCCGCAGATCATCCACAGCATCGTCACCGGCACCCCTCGCGCGGTCTACGCCAACGTCCCCAACACCGGTCTCATCCCCAACCTGCAGTCCGGGGCAGTCGTCGAGGTCCCTTGCCTGGTTGACGCTTCGGGCGTCCATCCAACGGCGGTCGGCGAACTACCACCCCAGTGCGCCGCCCTCAACCGCTCGTACCTCAACGTCGCCGAGCTCGCCGTCCAGGCCGCGATCAATCATGACCCCCGCGCGATCCGGCAGGCCGTGATGGTCGACCCGGCGACCGCGGCGGCGCTACCGGTCGAGCAGATCTGGGCCCTGTGCAACGACCTGGTGGTTGCCCATCACAACTACTTGGACCCGTCGTTGAGAGCGGCGCTCAAGTAGGTCCGGTACGTCGCGAAGCCGGCGAGCACCTCGGCAGCCGTCGGCTGACCGGTCAACGCGCCGACGCCCTGGCCCGCGTAGATGGACGCGCGAGCCGGGTCGGCGGCCTTCGTTCCGTCGACGTACTCGGTGTGCCCGGTGTCGTCGGACTTGAGCTCGTCCTCGCGGCCTTCCCAGCTGTCGAAGTACGCGTTCCGCAGGGCGCGACCGCCGAACTCGTCCGGCCAGCCGGCCCGGGATGCCGCGTCGAACACGGTGCCGTAGACGGTGTCGGTCTCGTCCGCCTCGATGATCCGTTGCCTGACCGGCTCCTTGGTCTGCGCCTCGACGCAGGTGAGGAACGCAGTACCGATCCAGCCGCCGGCGGCACCGGCGGCCAGCACAGCGGCGAGGCCACGCGGACCCGAGATCCCGCCGCCGGCGAGCACCGGCAGGTCGGTCAGGTCCAGGATCGCCTGCAGCAGCGGCAGCGTCGCCACCGCGTTCCGCCCGTGCCCACCCGCCTCAGCGCCACGGGCAACGATCACGTCCACACCGGCCGCCTCAGCCTCGCGCGCGTCAGCTACCGTCCCGGCCTGGGTCGCGACGACGATGCCCGCCTGCTGCAGGGGTGCGACGTACGGCGCGAAGTCCCCGAAGCTCAGCGAGACCAGCGCCGGCTTCGCTTCCAGTACGGCGTCGAGATGCTCCGGCCGCTCCTTGACGGACCACGCCATCAGCCCGATCCCGTACGGCTTCCCGCTCGCCGCCGCGATCGCCCCCTCGGTCCGGATCCAGTCAGCCGTCACCGCCGAACCGGCGCCGAGCATCCCCAAACCACCCGCAGCCGAGATCGCCGCGGTCAATCGGCCACCGCTCACATTCGCCATCGGCGCACCGATTACCGGCACGGACAGCCCGAACCTCTCCGTCAGCCACATGTGCTCATCATCACCCATCACAACCTCGGCCCTCCTCTGCGCATCGAGACAGTGACGAAAGGAAGCTGAAGTGCGGGTTTTGCGGAGTTGGTGTGCTCTCGCGGGAGTGCTGGCTGTGATTCTGGTCGTAGCAGCACACACTTCACTCGTCCCAGCCACAGCTCGGCAGACACCGCCCGCAGCACCAGCGTGGCGCACGGCGTGGATGACAGCGCTCCAGCAGCCCAATGCGAACCAGAACTGGTCCCGGCAAGGCTTCGCCAACCAGTCGGTGCGTCAGGTGATCCGGCTGAGCTCCGGAGGATCCGAGGCACGCATCAGGATCAGCAACCAGTACGGCGTACAGCCGCTCGAGCTGACCGGTGCGACCATCGCCAAGGCGGCGCGAGGCTCGGCTGTCGTGCCTGGCTCGGCACAGCCGGTGCGGTTCGGAGGCGCCGAGTCGGTCAGCGTTCCGGCGGGCGGCCAGGTCACCGGCGACGCGGTCACCCTGTCCGGCCTGACCAGCGGCACCCAGCTCGCGATCACTCTGTACTTCGCCCACGCCACCGGCCCGGCCACTTTCCACGAGTTCGGGGCGACGGGGGCGTCGTACCGGGCAGCGGGCGACCAGCGAGCCGCCACCAGCGGGACGGCATACCGGGAGACGAGCGGCAGCTGGTACTTCCTGGCCGGCGTGGACGTGACCCCGGCGGACGTCGGCTCGGTCGTTGCCTTCGGAGACTCGATCACGAACGGCTTCACCGCCGCACCCGGGAGCCGGTACCCGGACCTGCTGGCCGCACGCCTCGCCGCGTCGGGCCGCGCGATGCCCATCCTCAATGCCGGACTGGGCGGCAATCGGCTGCTGACCGATTCGGCCTGCTACGGCGAGGACGGCCTGACCCGGTTCCACCGCGACGTGCTGGACCAGCCTGGAACCAGGACCGTGCTAGTCCTGATCGGCATCAACGACCTCGGCTACCCCGAACTCCCACCGACGTCCTGTACGACGCCGAACCCGGCGATCACTGCCGCGCAGCTCATTGCCGGTTACCGCACGCTGATCCGGGATGCCCACGCTCGCGGAGTGCGCGTCGTCGGAGTGACGATCACGCCCTTCCGTGGCGCCTCGGTCTACACCGTCCACAGCGCGCAGCTCCGGAGGGCGGTCAACGCATGGATCGCGACGAGCGGCGAGTTCGACGCCGTCGCCGACTTCGCGAGTGCCCTCGCCGACCCGGCTGATCCGACCCGGCTGGCACCGAAGTACGACAGCGGGGACCACCTGCATCCCAACGAGGCCGGCTATCGCGTGATGGCCGACGCCATCGACCTCACGACCCTCTGAAACACCGGGGGCCCGGTCCTTGCGGACCGGGCCCCCGGGCTCAGAACTTGTAGACGTCCGACTGCGGGTCGCCGTGGCAGCGCTTGTACTTCTTGCCGGAGCCGCACGGGCAGGCGGCGTTGCGCGGGGTGCCGGCGTACTCGAGCTTGCCGTCCTCGACCGCGTCCTCGTGCCTCGCGACCTCGTCGTCACCGTCGATGGTCGGGGCCGAGTACGACAGGCGCTGCGGGCGCGGCTCGTTGGTCAGGCCCTTGGCCCGCAGGCGCGGCGTGTCGCGGGGCCGCGGGGTGTCCTGCGGCCGCTCCTCGTCGTCGCCCTCGGTCCGGCCGGCGAACTCCGCGACCGGCGCACCCGGGGTGAGGATGTCCTCGATCCGGCGGCCGGTGAGGCTCTCCTCGTCGGCCAGCTGCGCCTCGTTGGCGAGCTCGATCTCGGCGCGCATCGCCTCGATGTCGACCTCGACGTTGAAGATGAACCCGACCGACTCTTCCTTGATCGACTCCATCATCGAGGCGAACATGTCGTAGCCCTCGCGCTGGTACTCGACCAGCGGGTCGCGCTGCGCCATCGCGCGCAGGCCGATGCCCTCGCGCAGGTAGTCCATCTCGTACAGGTGCTCGCGCCACTTGCGGTCCAGCACGCTCAGCACGACGCGCCGCTCCAGCTCGCGCATCGCCTCCTCGCCGAGCAGCTCCTCGCGCCGTTCGTACGCCGCGGTCGCGTCCTCGATGAACCGCTCGACCAGGAAGTCCTGGGTCAGGCCGGCCTTCTCGCCGCCGGCCTCCTCGATCAGGTCGTCCTCGGTCAGCTCGGTCTGGTACAGCGTCCGCATCGCGGTGAACAGCGCGTCCAGGTCCCAGTCCTCGGCGAACCCGTCCGCGGTCGCACCCTGCACGTACCCGGTGACGGTCTCCTCGAGCATGTCCTGCACCTGGTCGCGCAGGTCCGCGCCCTCGAGCACCCGGCGGCGCTCGTCGTACACCACGTGGCGCTGCCGGTTCATCACATCGTCGTACTTGAGGATGTTCTTCCGGGTCTCGAAGTTCTGCGCCTCGACCTGACCCTGCGCGGACGCGATCGCCTTCGTGACGACCTTGTTCTCCAGCGGCTGGGTGTCGTCGTTGTTGCGCGACATCGCCCAGTCGACCATCTCGCGCTTGAACAGGCGCATCAGGTCGTCCTCCAGCGACAGGTAGAACCGGGACTTGCCCGGGTCGCCCTGGCGGCCGGCGCGACCGCGCAGCTGGTTGTCGATCCGGCGGGACTCGTGCCGCTCGGTGCCGAGGACGTAGAGGCCGCCGAGCTCGCGGACCTCCTCCTGCTCCTCCTTCACCTGCTTCTCGAACTGCTCGAGCATCGTCGGGTACTCCGCCTCGTACTCCTCGATGGCCTCGGCCGGGTCGAGGCCGCGGGCGCGCAGCTCCTTGTCGGCGAGGAACTCCGGGTTCCCGCCGAGGATGATGTCGGTACCACGACCGGCCATGTTGGTGGCCACCGTGACCGCGCCGCGGCGGCCGGCCTCGGCGACGATCGCGGCCTCCCGCTCGTGCTGCTTCGCGTTCAGCACCTCGTGCTCGATGTTCTCCTTGAGCAGCTGCCGGGACAGCCGCTCGGACTTCTCCACCGACGTGGTGCCGACCAGGATCGGCTGGCCGCTCGCGTGCACGTCGACGATGTCCTTGACCACCGCGTCGAACTTGGCGTCCTCGGTGCGGTAGATCAGGTCCCGCTCCTCGACCCGGATCATCGGCTTGTTGGTCGGGATCGGGACCACACCGAGCTTGTAGACCTTGGAGAACTCGTTCGCCTCGGTCATCGCGGTACCGGTCATGCCGGCCAGCTTGCTGTAGAGGCGGAAATAGTTCTGCAGCGTGATCGTCGCGAGGGTCTGATACTCCTCCTTGATCTCGACGCCTTCCTTGGCCTCGATCGCCTGGTGCAGGCCCTCGTTGTAGCGGCGGCCGTGCAGCGTCCGGCCGGTGTGCTCGTCGACGATCAGGACCTCGCCGTCGCCGACCACCACGTAGTCCTTGTCCCGGTGGAACAGGTCCTTGGCCTTCAGCGCGTTGTTCAGGTAGCTGATCAGCGGGGTGTTGGCCGACTCGTACAGGTTGTCGATGCCGAGCCGGTCCTCGACCTTCTCGATCCCGCGCTCGAGGATGGCGACGGTGCGCTTCTTCTCGTCGACGTCGTAGTCGGCGACCCGGCGCTTGGTCTCGTCGATCTCGTGGTCGGTGATCCGCGGGGTCTTCCGCTTCAGCTCGGCCTCGTCGGCCAGCGTCCACGCCTTCAGCTGGTTCGCGATCCGGGCCATCTCGACGTACCAGCGCTGGGAGTCCTCGGCCGGGCCGGAGATGATCAGCGGGGTCCGGGCCTCGTCGACCAGGATCGAGTCCACCTCGTCCACGATCGCGTAGTTGTGCTCGCGCTGGACGCAGTCCTCGATGCTGCCCGCCATGTTGTCGCGCAGGTAGTCGAAGCCGAACTCGTTGTTGGTGCCGTAGGTGATGTCCTTGGCGTAGGCGATGCGGCGCTCGGCCGGCGTCATCTCCGGCATGATCACGCCGTAGTCGAGGCCGAGGAAGTGGTACACCCGGCCCATCCACTCAGCTTGGTATTTGGCCAGGTAGTCGTTCACCGTGACCACGTGCACGCCCTTGCCGGACAGCGCGTTCAGGTACGTCGGGAGGGTGCCGACCAGGGTCTTGCCCTCACCGGTCTTCATCTCGGCGATGTTGCCCAGGTGCAGCGCCGCGCCACCCATGATCTGGACGTCGTAGTGGCGCTGGTGCAGGGTCCGCTTCGCGGCCTCCCGGACCACCGCGAAGGCCTCCGGCAGAAGCGCGTCGAGGGACTCCCCGTTCTCGTGACGCTGCTTGAAATCCGCGGTCTGGCCCCGCAGCTCCTCGTCGGACATGGCGACGAAGTCGTCCTCGATGGAGTTGACCATCTTCGCGATGCCCTGGAGCTGGCGGAGGATCTTGCCCTCGCCGATCCGCAGGACCTTGTCGACAACCTTCATGGTGGGGAGTTCTCTCCTTGCTGCTGAAGCCTGGAAGCGGGCGACGCCGCATGGCACGGCCGACCCCAGTGGGAAGGCGTGCGTCCCCATCGTACGGGGCCGGGTGTGCCAAGCCACGCCCGCAGCGTGCCCCCGGCGCTATCGGACCCACGCTCGAGCGGGCCGGAAAGTTCCCAGCAGGCTCTCAGAAACCTCGCAGGGCGTCACTGAGCGCTGGCGACAGGTCACCACCACCGGCCACCCGGACCTGGTCCAGCCCGAGCCATCCGGCCAGCTGGACGAGCTCGGCGGCCAGCTCCTCGGCGGTCTCCACCGGCGCCTTCGGCTCGGCGTGCGCCGACTGGACCAGCAGCACGCCGCCGGCCCGGTCAGCCTTGAGGTCCACGCGGGCGACCAGCCGGTCCCCGAGCAGGAAGGGCAGCACGTAGTACCCGTGGATGCGCTTCTCGGCCGGGACGTAGATCTCGATCCGGTACCGGAAGTCGAACAGCACTTCGGTCCGGGTGCGCTCGAACACCAGCGAGTCGAACGGGCTGACCAGGGCGCGCGCGTTCACCCGGCGCGGCAGCCGTGCGTCTTTGTGCAGGTACGCCGGGCGTTTCCAGCCGTCGATCCGGACCGGGACCAGCTCGCCCTCCTCGACCAGCTCGGCGATCGCCTGCAGGGTGGGCTCCGGCGCGGTCCGGAAGTAGTCCCGCAGACACTGCGCCGTCGCGACCCCGTGGGCCCTGGCCGCGATCGAGACCAGTCCCCGGTGCGCCTCCGCGGGGGACGGGGTCGGCGTCTCCACGATGTCGCGGGGCAGCACCCGCTCGGGTACGTCGTACAGCCGCTCGAACTGCTGGTTGCGGCGCGCGACCGTGATGTCGCCGGCGAAGAACAGGAACTCCAGCGCCCGCTTCACGTCGGACCAGTTCCAGCCCCAGTTGTCCTTGGTGCGCTCGACGTCGTCGTCGATCTCCCGGGCGGTCAACGGCCCGTGGTCGCGGACGTCGGCCAGCACCTGCTTCACCAGATCCGGCCGCTCCTTGGCGATCGACCGCGGGCCGCCCCACGCCTCGGTCGTCGCCCGGGCCATCCGCCAGCGCATCAGCGGGTGCGTCTCGACCGGTACCAGCGACGCCTCGTGCGCCCAGTACTCCACCAGGCGTCGCGGCGCCTTCCCGGCAGCCCGGTCCAGCAGGTCGCGCGGATACGGACCGAGGCGGGAGTAGAGCGGCAGGTACTGCGTCCTGCTCAGCACGTTGACCGAGTCGATCTGGATCAGCCCGATCCGCCCCAGCACCCGGCTGAGGGCCCGCATGTCGGGGATGCCTTTGGGCCGGGGATCGGTGAACCCCTGTGCCGCCAGCGCCACCCGGCGCGCCTGAGCCGTCGAGAGCTGCAGCTGCGTCGTCATGCCCCGAATTCTGCCGTGCCGCACCGACATTCCCCGCCGACGGCTCCCCAGCCGCGACTTTGAGAACCCACCAACCATTTCCGCGGCCCGAAAACGGTTGGTGGCTTCTCAAAGTTGGGTTGGGGCGGCCGGGCATAACTCCGGCGTTACCGAAAGTGGGAGGTGCGCTACGGAAGGTGTCCGGGAGACGCTGCCAGGGAGGCCGTCCGCCCGTGCGGCCCCTATCACCCTGGAGTGAGGCATGACAGGAAAGAAGCATGTGGTCCACGCTGCCCTGATGGCCGCCGTACTGACCGCGGCGGCCGTCGGCGGGGTGGCCTCCGCCTCGGCTGCGCAGAAGCCCGGTGGACCCACGAACCGGATCGTCGGCGGCACCATCGCCCACACCGCCGACACGCCCTGGGCCATCCAGCTGTCGAACAGCGGCTCCCCCGACCCGACCGGTGAGTACTGCGGGTCGACGCTGGTGGCGGCGAACAAGATCGTCACCGCGGCACACTGCACCACCGAGCCCGCGTCGACCTACACCGCGATCCAGGGCCGGGATGTGCTCAGCGACAAGTCCACCGGCAAGGAATCCAAGATCAGCAACATCTGGGTGGACCCGCTGTACGGCCAGGAGCCGGGCCACGATGTCGCGGTGCTGACACTGGCCACGCCGTTCGACGGCGTACCGACGCTGGCGCTGGAGACCGACAAGGCGGCGGACACCGCCGGTGCGGCCTCGGTCGTCTACGGCTGGGGCGACACCGAGGACACCGGGCCGGCGGACACCTTCCAGAAGGTCGACGTGCCGGTGCTCGGTGACGCGTACTGCTCGGAGGCCTACGCGAGCGAGGGCTACACCCCCGACGGCGAGATCTGCGCCGGCTACGAGGACGGCGGCAAGGACTCCTGCCAGGGTGACTCCGGCGGTCCGCTGGTCCTGAACGGCCGCCTGTTCGGCGTCGTCTCCTGGGGCGTCGGTTGCGCGGACGCCGGCAACCCCGGTGTGTACGCCGAGGTCGCGACGTACGCGGCGGAGCTGCAGCAGCAGATCGACAGCTGACTCTTCGAGGTGCGGCGAAGGGGCCGGGCGATCGCCCGGCCCCTTCGTCGTGCTCCTCCCGAGGTCTAGTTGGCCAGACGGATCACGCCGTAGTCGTAACCGCGGCGGCGGTAGACGACACTCGGCTGATTCTCGTCGGCGTCGACGTACAGGTAGAAGTCGTGCCCGACCAGTTCGAGCTCGTAGAGCGCCTGGTCAAGGGTCATCGGCTTGGCGGTGTGGGTCTTCTCCCGCATCACCAGCGGACCATCGCCGGTCACCAGGACAGATCCATACTTGTGTGTCGCCACCTCGTCCTCGGCGACTGGTTCCTCCACTACCGGTGTGTTGCCGTTGAGCGGCTGCTTCGCGTTCACGTGCCGTAGGCCTTCCGGGCCGCGCTCACCGCGGTGCACCCGGCGCCGGTCGGCCGCCTTGCGGACCTGGGACCGGAGCCGGTCCAGGCAGACGTCGAACGCCGCCTGCTTGGTCTCGCCGCACGCCTCTGCGCGGACCACCGGACCCTTGGTGTACATGGTGAGCTCGACACGCATCGCCCGATCGTGCTGTCGCGGGTTCTTCTCCTGGCTGACTTCCACCTCGCACCGCAGTACCCGGTGATCGACCTTCTCGATCCGCTCGAGTTTTTCCTCGACGTACTGCCGGAAGCGGTCACTGACCTCGCAGTGATGACCCTTGACAACGACGTCCACGGAAACCTCCATCGATCGGCGACTCTCTGTTACGTCTCCGGGCCCCCATCTTTCGTGTCCTCGCTCTGTCGGTGGCGATTGGGGCGCCCGAAACGAGAACACCCGCCAGCGCGCCGGTCGGACTGCGCGGCCAGGAATCCGGCTGATCCGGTCCTGCGCCACTGCACTGCCCGACAAGCCCGTGCGGGTGTCATAGGCCAACGCTAGTCGGCTTCGGCGAAAACCGGTAGAGAAGTTCTCATGAACCAGACGGTGAAAGCCGTTGCGTCGCGGCCAGCACGGCACAGCCGAGGACCGGAATTCCCCGGGAATCCAAGGCGCGGCAGGCTTCGCTGAGCGTGGAACCGGTGGTGATCACGTCGTCGACCAGCAAGAGCGGTTGATCCATCAGCGTTTCAGCCCAGCGCGAACGCGGCCCGAAAGCCCCGTCCAGGTTGGCGGTACGGCGTTCCGCGGACAGCCCGGCCTGGTCGTCGGGACGCCGTACGACGCGCAGCGCGTCGGCCAGCCGCGCGTCGATTCCCTGTCTGCGCAGGGATCTGACCGCAGCCTTCGTAATCCGCCGGAGCGGATCGTGCCCGCGTTGCCGGACGGTCGCCGGAGCGGACGGCACCGGGCACAACCACCCGGCCCGCCGGTCCCCCAGCGCCGTCCGGACCGCGGTTGCCAGCACCTGCCCGAGCGGTTTGGCCAGGGCGTACCGGGCCTGCTCCTTGTGCGCCAGGATCAGGCTGCGGAGCTCCCCGGCGTACGGCGCGGCGGCGGTCGGCGGCGGGAGCCCGGGCGGCCGCGGGTCGGGCCATGCACGGAACGGAGTCAACCGGGTCAGTAGCCTCCGGCAACCATCACAGAGAGTTACGCCGGGCCGGTCGCAGCCCGCGCACCGGCCGCCCAGGACGAGATCCACGAACGCGTCCCGGACCGGCACCGCACCACCATCGGCGAACCGGCCCACCGCCCGCAACCGGGCGGCCGCCGGCCTGTGGACAACCGTCAGCCCGGATAGGTGGGGATGATCGGGGCCGAGGGGCTGCCGGCGTCGTCCATCGACACCCAGGTCAGCTCCTTGCTGAGCCAGTGGATACGGCCCGCGTCGTCCTCGATCACCGGCAAGGTGTCCTTGTTCGGGTTCGAGGCGACGTACTGCGGACGGAAGTCCGGCGTCGAGCCGGGCAGCAGCTGCAGGCTGGACCCGTCGGTGTTGACCAGCCAGGCCTGCCGCGCCGAGTTGCTGACCGTGCTGCTCGCCCCGATGACGACGATGCCCTGCTTGTTCCAGGCCGCGTCGGTGATGTTGTTCAGCGCCAGCCGCAGCGGCTGGAGCTGCGTGAGGATCAGTTGCTTGCCGCCGCCGGTGGTCTGGATCGCGCCGGTCACGACCTCGTTCTGACCGCCGGACTTCGGTTTCAGCACCAGGAGCACCCGGACGCCGTCCGGCGCCATCCGCAGCACCAGCGGAGTGTCCCCGTTGAAGTTGACCGCCACCGAGCTGAGCCGGCCGTCGTGATTGCGGACCCGCAGCCGCGGGTGGGGGGTGTCGGCCCGGTCCAGGATCCACAGGTTGTCCTGGAAGTCGAAGGTCGGCGGCAGGGTCTTCCCCTCGACCTTGATCGGGACGGCGTCGGCATCCTTGTCGGACGGGTCCAACGGTCCGTACAGGACCTGGTTACCGGTGACCGCGACGATCGCCCCGGCTTCACCGCGAAGGCTGACAGCGAACGACTCGGCCTTGTGCGCCCACAGCGGACTGGAGTTCAGCGGCTGGGGGGCGATCTCCGAGGCGCCGTCCATACCGACGATCTGCTGCACCCGCTGGTGCTGCAGGCCGTAGAGCTTGGTCTGGGACCCCACCGACACCTGCGGGTCGTACTGGCTGAAGTTGGCGAACGGCAGCACGTCCGGATCGTCCGGGAGCAGCGGTGCGCCGCCGACGGTGATCTTGGCTCGCAGATTGAGCTGGTTGAGCGTCCAGACGATCTGTGCGGCCAGCAGCCGCCGGTCCTGGTCCCGGAGCGCACCTGCACTGTCGTTCAGCGCCACGGTGGCCACGCCGAAGTCGACCGGGACGGACACCTGCACCTCAGTGCCCGGTGGGGCCAGAGTGACGACACCGTTGCCTAGCCGGGTGGTCGGGCCCTTCAGCAGCTCCTGGATGAGCTGGGTGGCTCCCTGGCCAGGAGAGAGGTTCTGCGGCAGGTAGACCGGGTCGGGCACCAGGACGTTGCGGCTCTGGTTGAAGAAGTACAGGTCGCGCGGCGCGAGCTTCAGGTCGACCTGGTTGCTGCCGAGGTACGCGCCGGTCGGGACCGAGTCGACCCGGAACTGCCCGTTGATCTTCTTCAGCTTGAAGAGGAAGTCGGCCCGGTCGGTCGCCGCCGCGGGGATCCACTCCCCGCGCTTGCCGATGGTGGCGATCTTCTGGGCGGCCAGCTGGATCCCGTCGCCCTTGCGGGTCAGTGACTCGGGACTCTGGTCGTACACCACGGTCTGCGCCTCGGGCTGCCACTTGGCCGCGGCGTCCGGCGTCATGTACTGCCGGGCGACGTCGTAGGCCTGGGAGTCCGACATGGCCTCCAGGAACCCGCTGACGATCGCCATCTCGTCGACGTTCGCCCGCGGTGGCTTGGCCTCGACGCCGACACCGCCCAGATCCTGCGCGCGCCCCTGCCGCTCCCCGCTACGGATGGTGCCCTTGGTCGGTACGGCGGCGCAGCCTGCCAGCAGCACGACGGCGGCCAGCAGAACCACGGCCAACCTGCGCCTCACCGGTCCTCACCGCCGCTCAGCTTCTGGTACGGCGCTCCGACGTCGACGAGCTCGGTCACGACCCGGGTCGCGTCGGGCGGCCGCGGCGGCAGCGGCGAACCGGTCAGGCCCGTGTCCGGCCGGCGCGGCAGCGTGAGCCGGAAGTACGCACCGTCGCCCGGTGAGCCCCAGGCATCCAGCCGGCCGCCGTGCAGCCGGGCGTCCTCGAGCGCGATCGACAGGCCGAGGCCGGTGCCGCCCGTGGTCCGGGCCCGGGCCGGGTCGGCCCGCCAGAACCGGCTGAACACCATCTCCGCCTCCTCGGCGCGGAACCCGACCCCGTGGTCGCGGACGGCCACTGCGGCCGCATCGTCGTCGTACGCCGTGCTGATCCGGATCGGCAGACCCTCGCTGTGCTCGATCGCGTTGCCGATCAGGTTGCGCAGGATCCGCTCGATCCGGCGCGAGTCCACCTTGGCGCGGCACGGCTCCGGCATGTCCAGCTGGACCTCGCAGCCCTTGCGGTGCAGCAGGGTCTCGTGGTTCTCCAGCACCCGGCTGACGATGTCGCGCAGGTCGACGTCCTCCAGGTCGAGCGCCGCGGCGCCGGCGTCGAATCTGCTGATCTCCAGCAGGTCGGCGAGCAGCTCTTCGAACCGGTTGAGCTCGTTCTGCAGCAGTTCCACCGAGCGGCGACTGATCGGGTCGAACTGGTCGCGGCTCTCGTGCAGCAGGTCGGCGGCCATCCGGACGGTGGTCAGCGGCGTCCGCAGCTCGTGCGAGACGTCCGACACGAACCGGCGCTGCAGCCGGGACAGCTCCTCCAGCCGGCGGATCTGCCGCTGCAGGTTGGACGCCATCTTGTTGAACGACACCGCGAGGCGGGCCAGGTCGTCCGTCCCCCGGACCTGCATCCGCTCCTCGAGCTTGCCGGCCGCGAGCCGCTCAGCGATCCGCCGCGCCATCCGGACCGGCGTCACGACCTGACGGGTGACCAGCCAGGCCACTGCGCCGAGCAGGACGATCAGCAGCAGACCCGCGGTCACCAGTGCGCGCTGGACGACGTCGAGCGTCTCCTGCTGCGCGGTCAGCGGGAACAGGAAGTAGATCGCGTACCGGTCGCCGGTGGAGTTGATCCGGATCTGCGAACCGATCACCAGCCCCGGTACCGAGGGGGCGTCGCGGTAGTTGATCTCGGTGTAGGTGTCGTACAGCTTGGAGTCGTCGCTCATCACGGAGGACGCCAGCGCCTGCGGGATCGAGTCGCTGTCGACCAGGCCGGTGTACCGGATCGCGTTGGACGCTGCCTGGTCGGTCGGCACCAGCAGGACGTCGTACAGACCCGGGCGGTTGGAGCCGAGGACCAGCTCGGACAGCTGCTGGTTGATGGTGTTGCGGTTGGCGGCGTCGATCGTGATGGACAGCTGGGCCAGCTGGGCCCGCACTTCGGCCTGCGCGCTGGTCCGGCGTGACTCCAGGACACCATCGGTCACCTGGCTCATCATCACCCAGCCGACCAGGATCAGGACCAGGGTCGACATCAGCAGGGTGCCGGTGACGATCCGGGCCTGGATCGACCGGCGCCAGATGTCCGGCCAGTGCTTGGGGTGCGTCCGCCAGATCGGCTGTGGCTGGGCAGACCAGTCCGCCGCGGTGACGGTCAGCTCCAGCTCCGTCCCGCGGGACTCGGCTACCTCCTGCTCGGGCGGTGCCGTCGGCTGTCCCTGCTGTGGCCCAGCGTGGTCCTCGGCAACCGGGTCGGTTGCCGAGTCACCAGAGACAGCCTGCGACTCTTGGCCGCGTCCGTACTCGATCAGTCCGCACCCGCCTTGTATCCGACCCCGCGGACCGTGACCACGATCTCCGGGTGCTCAGGGTCCTTCTCGATCTTGGAACGCAGTCGCTGGACGTGCACGTTCACCAGCCGGGTGTCGGCGGCGTGCCGGTAGCCCCAGACCTGCTCCAGCAGCACCTCGCGGGTGAACACCTGCCAGGGCTTCGACGCCAGGCAGACCAGCAGGTCGAACTCCAGCGGCGTCAGCTGGATCGTCTCGCCGGCCCGCTTCACCGAGTGGCCGGCCACGTCGATGGTCAGGTCGCCGATCGTCAGCGACTCCGGACCGGGCTCGTCCATCCGGCGCAGCCGGGCCCGGATCCGGGCCACCAGCTCCTTCGGCTTGAACGGCTTGACCACGTAGTCGTCGGCACCCGACTCCAGGCCGAGGACGACGTCCACGGTGTCGCTCTTGGCGGTCAGCATCACGATCGGAACCCCGGACTCGGCCCGGATCGCCCGGCAGACGTCGATCCCGTCCATGCCGGGCAGCATCAGGTCGAGCAGCAGCAGATCAGGCTTGAACTCCCGGAACGCCGGCACTGCCTTGTCACCGGTCGCGCACAGATACGTGTCGTAGCCTTCGTTGCGCAGAACGATGCTGAGCATCTCCGACAACGCTGTGTCGTCGTCGACGATGAGAACACGGCCCCTCATCGTCCGGTTACCGTCTGCCACGCCCTGCTCCTTGCCGTCCGATTGCCATCCGACTGCCGTCCGATCGGTGTGCGCCCGGCGGGTGCCAGGCCGTACGCACTACGGATAGTGTCCCATTCCCCCGGTAGTGCACACGCCGGATCGCCGTGTGACCCCGAGTTGGGCTGTGATCATCCGGGATCATGGTGCACTCGCGGGGTTCACCACAACTCACGTGCCGGCGGGCACGACGGTTCATACGACGGTTCAGCCGGGAGGGAGGGGCGCAGTGGCCGACCAGAACATGCACCTGCACGACGACGTCGCCACGGAGCCGCTGCGGCCGTGGCTGCCGGCGGATCTGCTCGACAACGCCGCCCGGACGATCTCCGACAACAAGACGATCATGCTGGGCCTGCCGGTGCTGGCCGGGATCGCACTGGTCGCGGTGCAGGCCGTTCTGACCGAGGTCGCCGTCCCGGGTGGGCTCCCTGGGTTCCTCGGGGCGGATGACCCCTTCGAGCAGGCCGGTGCGGCCCTTCTGCTCACGTACGGCGTACAGGTGGTGCTGTTCTCGGTCGTGTCGAGCATGCTGTCCGGAATCATCGCGCTGGCCGCGGTGCGGAGTCAGCTGGCGCATCGGGTCGGTCCGCGTGAGCTGATGCGGCTGGTGCGACCTGCGCTCCCCGCACTGGCAGTCGTCGGGTTGATGCAGTCCCTGTCGTTCATGCTGCTGCTCGGTGGCTGGGGCCTCGCGGTGCTCGGTATCGGTGCCGGAGCGGATGCCGCGATCTCCTCCGACGTGGCGGGGGCGGTGGCCCTGGTGATGATGCTGGTCGGCGGCGTACTCGTGCTGATCTTCGGCATCAGACTGGTGCTGGCCGGGACCGTCGTCCTGATGGAGGGCCGGCACGCGCCGGACATCGGCCTCTACATCCCGGTCCGGGTCGGGGTCTGGGGAGCGCTCCGGCGGTCGTGGCAGCTGGTGAAGGGCAAGTTCTGGCGAGTGTTCGGGATCCTGCTGTTCGGCGGGCTGGTGGTGAACATCATCGGATACGCGCTGCAGTTCGGGATCACCGCGCTGGTACTCACGGTCGGCTCGTGGGCCGACAGCAGCGACAGCAGTGGGGCCACAGTCGTAGCGATCGTGCTCAGCCTCGCGGTGGGGGTCTCCACGCTGATGACGCTGATCGCCAGCCTCGCGTTCATGTCCGCAGTACAGGCCCTGATCTACCTGGACCTTCGGGTACGCCGGGAGGGTCTGGACCTGTGGATGCGTCCTGCCCTCCGGTTCGAGGAGACCGCGTGATCCTCTTCCTGCAGGAGCCACCGGTCGACATCGACCGGGAGCGCGCCGCCCGCGAGGCCGCCGAGGAGCTGTCCAAGTCGACGTACCGGGATTCTGGCGGCTCGCTGATCGAGAAGGCGATCGGCAAGGTGCTGGACTGGATCCGCGACCTCCTGGACAGCCTGACCGGTTCCTCGCCGAACGGGCACGCCGGTCTGGCCATGCTGATCGGTCTGCTCGTGCTGGTGGCGCTCGTGGTCCTCTGGCGGGCCGGCGTACTGCGCACCAGCCGTCGGGCTAAGTCGCAGGCTGTTTTCGACACGGCCCGGCCTGCTAGCGCGGCGGAGTACCGCGCGTTGGCGGAGCGGGAGGCTGCTGCCGGGGACTACGCGCTGGCGATCCGCAGCCGGTTCCGGGCGTGCGTGGCCGAGTTGACCGAGCGGACCGTGCTGGACGAGCGGGCAGGGCGCACGGCGTACGAGGTGGTTGCCGATGCGTCGCGTGTCGCGCCCGTACTGCGTGAACCGCTGCAGCCTGCCGCGTTGGTGTTCACGGAGGTTGTCTACGGCAACCGTCCGGGGACACCGGAACGGTACGCCGCTGTGGTGGCCGCTGACGACGCTGCACGGACCGCTCGGGTGGCTGCATGAGTACGCCGCTCGGGCGCGGCGCCGGCGACAGCTGGCGCGCGCTGCGGACGCCGCTGCTCGTCACGGGGTTGATCGTGCTGGCTGCGATCGTCATCCTGATCGCTACCTCGGCGCGTACGTCGGGGCCGTTCAGTCCGGACTCCACCGCGTCGGACGGCGCACGGGCGCTGGCGGCATTGCTGAAGAACCACGGCGTCGACGTACACAGCACAGAGACGCTGGACGACGCCGTACAGCCAGGTGACGGCAAGGCGCTCATCATCGGTCCGGCCGGCTCACTCGGCCGCCCTGACCTGGAGCGGATCGCCAATGCACGCTGGAGTCACCTGGTGCTGATCCGGCCCGGCAGCCGGGCGTTGGAGGTCCTGGCGCCGGGTGTGCAACAGACTGGCGATGTGCTGTCGTCACGCAGTCGCGAGGCCGGGTGCGACCTGCCGGCTGCTGCTCGAGCCGGCACAGTCACCGTCAGCGGACCGACGTACAGCGCGCCTGCAGGAGCTTCGGCGTGTTACGGCGACGGCATCAACAACACGGTGATCCGGTTGGAGGTCGGCGACCGGATCGTCGACGTCGTCGGTACGCCGACGTCGTTCACCAATGCGCAGCTCGCTGACGACGGGAACGCGGCGCTGGCGCTCAATCTGATCGGCACCCACCAGGACCTGACCTGGTACCTGCCGCAGTTCGAGTCGACCGACACCGGCACCGGCGACGACAGCAGTGCACCGCTCATCCCACCGGATGTTCGCTACATCGGATGGGCGCTGGCGTTCGCAGTACTGGTCGTGGCGATCTGGCGTGGGCGGCGACTCGGTCCGGTGGTGGCAGAGCGGTTGCCGGTGATCGTGCACGCCGCTGAGACGACCGAGGGCCGAGCGAGGCTCTACCGACGTTCGCGGGCCCGGGACCGCGCCGCGGCGGCACTGCGTGAGTCGGCGCTCGGCCAGCTGCACAAGGCGCACGGCATTCCACGACGGGCCGACCCGTCGGCGGTGGTCGCCACCGTGGCCGCACGGACCGGGCGGGACCCCGTCATGCTGTACGAACTGCTCTACGGCCTGCCGCCACAGACCGATGCCGCTCTGATGTCCTTGTCCTTCGAGCTCGACGTCCTGACCCAGGAGGTACGACACCCGTGACGACTACCGAGGTCACCGCCGACCAGGCCCGCCAGGCGCTGGTCGCGCTGCGGACCGAGATCGGCAAGGCGGTGGTCGGCCAGGACACCGCGGTGACCGCACTGGTGCTCGCCCTGCTCTGCCGCGGCCACGTGCTCCTGGAGGGCGTGCCCGGTACGGCGAAGACGCTGATGGTGCGGGCACTGTCGACGGCGATGCGGCTGAACACCAAGCGCGTGCAGTTCACACCGGACCTGATGCCGGGTGACGTCACCGGGTCGCTGGTGTACGACGCGAAGACGTCGGAGTTCGAGTTCCGCCCCGGACCCGTGTTCACGAACATCCTGCTGGCGGACGAGATCAACCGGACGCCACCGAAGACGCAGGCAGCGTTGCTGGAGGCAATGGAAGAGCGGCAGGTCACCGTGGACGGTGAGCCGCGCAAGCTGCCGGTTCCGTTCGTGGTGGCCGCGACGCAGAACCCAGTGGAGTACGAGGGCACCTATCCGTTGCCGGAGGCCCAGCTGGACCGGTTCCTGCTGAAGGTGACGCTGGACATCCCGCCGCGGGACGCCGAGATCGCCGTACTCGCTCGGCATGCGCAGGGGTTCGATCCGCGCGACCTGGAGGCGGCTGGGCTGCGACCGGTCGCCGGTCCGGAGGACCTGCTGGCCGGACAGAACGCAGTACGGCGGGTTGCGGTGCGGGACGACGTACTGGCGTATGTGGTGGACCTGTGCCGGGCCACGCGGCAGTCTCCGTCGCTACAGCTCGGGGTGTCGCCGCGTGGCGCCACTGCGTTGCTGGCGGTGTCGCGGGCGTGGGCGTGGCTGTCTGGGCGGGACTACGTGATTCCGGATGACGTGAAGGCGATGGCGCGTCCTTGCCTTCGGCATCGGGTCCAGGTGCGACCGGAGGCCGAGCTCGAGGGTGTCAGCGCGGACGCAGTACTGGAGAGCGTGCTCGCGACGGTGCCGGTCCCCGGCTGATGGTGCTCACCGGGCGGGCTGGGGTGCTGGCCGGGGCCGGCGTGGTGTTCGTCGCCCTGGTGATGCCGTCGTGGGCTGGAGTCGGTCTGGTCGTCGCTGTTGTGCTGGTGGTGTGTGTGGTCGACATGCTGCTAGCTGGGGCGCCGGGGCGGCTGCAGTTCAGTCGGGACGGCGACAACGCCGTACGGCTCGGTGAGCAGGCTGTCGTGCAGTTGCTGGTCACGAACCCGGGACGCCGGGTGCGCGGGTGGTTGCGGGACGCGTGGCCGCCTTCTGCCGGCGTACTGGATCCACCGCACAAGCTGGATCTGCCGTCCGCTGAGCGTCGGCGGCTGGTGACACACCTGGTGCCTACGCGGCGCGGTGATCGGCATGCAGTGCGGGTGACCGTGCGGGCCTTTGGTCCGCTGGGGTTTGCCGGGCGGCAGGGGTCGCATGAGGTGCCGTGGACGGTGCGGGCACTGCCGCCGTTCAAGAGCCGGAAGCACTTGCCGTCGCGGTTGGCGCGGCTGCGGGAGCTGGATGGGCGTACGGCGCTGCTGGTGCGCGGGCAGGGGACCGAGTTCGACTCGCTGCGGGACTACGTGCCTGGTGACGACGTACGGAGCATCGACTGGCGGGCCACGGCTCGGCGCGGCAACGTAGTACTGCGGACGTGGCGGCCGGAGCGGGATCGTCAGGTCGCCATCGTGATCGACTCCGGACGGTTGTCCGCTGGACGCGTCGGGGATGCGCCACGGCTCGACCATGCGATGGACGCTGCGCTGTTGCTGGCTGCTCTGGCGACACGGGCCGGGGACCGGGTTTCCTTGCTGGCTTGCGATTCCGCGGTGCGTGCCGACGTACGACGTCCTGCGCCGCAGGATGTGCTGCCGTCGTTCGTGAACGCACTGGCGAATGTCGAGGCTGAGCTGGTCCAGACGGACTTCCGGATCGTGGTGTCGCAGGTGCTGGAGCGGTTGGGGCAGCGCTCTCTGGTCGTACTGCTGACCGGTCTGGATCCTGCTGTCATCGAGGAATCCCTCCTCCCGGTGATCGGTCCCCTCCTACGTCGTCACGTCGTACTGCTCGCGTCGGTCGCCGACCCGCGCCTGACCGAGCTCGAAGCGACCCGCACCGACCTGCTCGACGTGTACGCGGCCGCCTCCGCCGCCCGCACCCGCCTGGACCGAGACCGCCTAACCGCCACCCTCACCCGAGCCGGCGTAGTCGTCATCGACGAAAACCCCGACCACATAGCCCCCGCCCTGGCCGACACCTACCTATCCCTCAAGAAAGCCGGCCGCCTGTAACCTCGCGCTGCTCGGGCCTCAAGAGTGCCGCCTCGAAGGTGAGGCGGGTCGCCGGTCCGCGGAACTTCGGTCACTGCAGATCCGCCCGAGCCTGGAACCAGTGAATGACGTTTCGCCAGAAGTAGAACGCCGTCTCGCCACCGGGGAGCAGCGACTGTACGACGGTGACGCGGCAGCCCTCGTCGGTTGCTTCGAAGTCGATCCGCGTCTCGGTGTCGTCGACCGAGCTGCGGTACGCGAACAGCGCCCCGGGCTCCCAGTCGGTGATCTTGCCGATCTCGAGTACGTCGTCCGGTAGCGAGTAGATCTCGAGGACGCGACCGCCGACCCCGGGCTCGATCTGCATCGCGGTGGCGCGCGCCGCGTCGAAGAAGTTGATCGGTCCGCGTACCCACCACAGGTCGATCTCTTCGGTGAAGATCTTGAACGCCGTTGCCGGATCGACGGCGACGTCGACGGATGCGGTGGCCGATGGTGCGGTCAACAGGGCTCCTAGGGTTGGGTGGGACGGGCTTGGAGGAAGGTCCAGCGATGGCCCTCGACATCTTCCGCCTCGTACGAGCGATAGCCGTACTGGTGGATCTCCTGAAGGATCTTGGCGCCGTTCTCCTGGCTGTGGACGAAGTGTGCGTCGAGGTCGTCGACGTACACCCATGCCGCGTGGTCCGCCGCGGGAGCACCCTTCTCGGTTCGCTCCAGCAGGATGATCGAACTGGCGCCGGCGTGGAGCTCGATCCAGGTCGGCCGGCGCCCTTCTTCCGGGATGCGGTCCCACGTCTCGAGCCCGAACACCGTGTGCAGCCAGCGCGCCGCGGCGGCGGGATCCTCGTAGGACAAGGCGATCGCGAGCCGGCCGACCTCACGCGGCGTCGATGCTGCGGTGTCCCGGCGGGCGACCCAGTTCGGGAACCAGTGGAGGACGTTCTGCCAGGAGTAGCTGGCCTTCGTACCGCCGGGGACGAGCGCTTCGACCACCGTGACGCGGGTACCCCCGTCGACGGGATCGAACCTGATCGTGGTTTCGGTGTCGTCCACGGAACTGCGGTACTCCAGGCGCTCGCCCGGCTCCCAGGCCGTGATCACACCGCGCTCCAAGGCGTCATCGGCGTACAGCTCGAGAATGCGTCCGCCGACGCCTGGCTCGATCCGTACTTCGATGGCGCGGGCCGAGTCCCAGAAGTTGATCGGGCCGCGCACCCACCACAGGTCGATCTCCTCGGTGAAGATCTTGAACGCGGTCGCCGGATCGGCGGTGACCTCGACGGATGCGGTCGCGGACGGCTCGGTCATCAGGACTCCTTCTGCTCGACGTGGCGTTTGAACGAGCCCAGCTGGTCACGCCAGTGCGCCTGGACCTGGTCGAGCCAGGCTTGTACGGCGACGACGGGCTCGGGGTTGAGGCGGAAGACACGCACCCGGGCGTCGTCGGGCACCCGCTCGTCAGCAACCAGACCGGCCTCGAGCAGGATCCGCAGATGCCGGCTCATCGCCGGCGAGGATGCGCCGGTCGCCACCGCCAACTGCCCAGCCCGCTGCGGTCCCTCCCCCAGCAACCGCACGACCTGCCGCCGAGTCGGATCCGCCAGCACCTCGAAGAACCGATCCACCGCATCTTCTACCATGCGGCAATAATTCTACTATCTGTGAACTATTGTCAACAGCTCGAAGAATCAGCCGCGGCGTGCGCAAGAACGGGTAGTGCACCTCATCTACGCCGTATGCGCGGAACGAACCACGCTCAGGTGCACTAGGCGCCGAGCACTACTACCCGTTCTTCTGCACGCGGAGATGGCAGGCGACCTGGGGTCCGAGGACGGCGGGGAGGATGTCCAGCGGCTTCGAGGTGCAGGCGTCGAGGCCCTTGCCGGCGGCTACCAGTTGGCAGCGGGGGTGGAAGCGGCAGCCGGTGGGGACCTGGGTGGGATCGGGGGGCTCGCCGGTGAGGACGATGCGTTCGGGGGATTCGGGGAGGACCGACAGGAGGGCTTGGGTGTAGGGGTGCTGAGGGTTGGTCAGGATGTCCTCGGTGGGGCCGGATTCGACGATGCGGCCGAGGTACATGACGGCTACCCGGTCGGCGATGTTCCAGGCGAGCCCCAGGTCGTGGGTGACGACCAGCGCGGACAGGCCGAGGTCGTCGCGCAGGCGGAGGATGAGGGAGAGGATCTCGCCGCGGACCGAGGCGTCGAGGGAGGCGACGGGTTCGTCGGCGATCAGGACCTTGGGGTCGAGCGCGAGCGCGCCGGCGATGACGACGCGTTGGCGCTGCCCCCCGGACAGCTCGTGCGGGTAGCGATGGAAGAACCGCTCGGGCGGCCGCAGACCGGCGCGCGCCAGGGCCGAGGAAACAATGGATTCCTCGTCCGGGAGGCCGTGAATTCGCGGGCCTTCGGCAACTGCTTCGTAGACGGTATGGCGGGGGTTGACGGAGCCCATCGGGTCTTGGAGGACGAGTTGAACCTGGCGGCGGAAGGCTTTCAGGGCGCGGCCGGAGTAGTTCAGCGGAGTGCCGTCGTACCCGACCTGGCCCGAGGTAGGGCGTTCCAGGCCCAGGAGCGTGCGGGCGAGGGTGGTCTTGCCGCAGCCGGATTCGCCGACGAGGGCGACGATCTCGCCGGCGCCGATGGACAGGTTGACGCCGTCGACAGCGCGGGCCCGGCGACCGCCACGGCCGGAGAACTCGACCTGCAGATCAGTTGCTTCTAGCAAGAGTCACTCCCCGACCAGGACGCAGGCGGCAGCTCGGTCACCGACCGAACGGAGGTGTACGTCGGACGTCGCGCACGACTCGAGTGCGACCGGACAACGCGGATGGAACGAACAGCCGTCCGGCAAGTGCTGCGGATCGGGCGGATCACCGGCCAGTCCGCGCGGAGCGAGCCGCGACGCCGGATCGCCGACGGTCGGGAACGCGGCCGCGAGCGCCCGGCTGTACGGATGGCTGAACGTACCCGATGAAGGACCGATCTCCACCAGCCGGCCGGCGTACATCACCGCGAGGCGATCGCAGACGTCGGCCAGCACGGACAGATCGTGGGAGATCATCAGCAACGAGATCCCGTGCGAGGCGATCAGCTCGCGGATCAGCGTCAGTACCTGCGCCTGGACCATCAGGTCGAGCGCGGTCGTCGGCTCGTCCGCGATGATCAGTTGCGGCGAGCATGCGAGTGCCATCGCGATCATTACTCGTTGCCGTTGGCCACCACTCAGCTCATGCGGGTAGCTGCGCGCCCGCCAGGCCGGCAACCCGACCTGCTCGAGCAACTCCCGTACCCGCGCGTCAGCGGCGGCGCCGGACGCCAGCCGATGCACCGCCAGCGGCTCCGCGATCTGGTCGCCGATTCGCTGCACCGGATTGAGCCCGTGCTGCGCGCCTTGGAACACGATCGACGCCGCCGACCAGCGCACGGCTCGCAACCGGCCCCATTTCATCGCCAGGACGTCCTCGCCGTCGAGCAGGATGCGCCCACCCACGACAGCCGACCGCGGCAGCAAACGCAACAGCGCGAGCGCCACCGAGGACTTGCCCGACCCCGATTCTCCCGCCAGCCCAACCGCCTCCCCTGCCGCGATCGACAAGGAAACACCGCGCACCGCAGGCACATCGCCGGACCCGAGTTGATAACTCACCGACAGATCTTCGAGTTGGAGCATCAGACCGTCCTCGTCCTCAGTCGCGGGTTGAGCACGGACTCGAGAGCCCTTCCACACAAGGTGAAGGCCATCACCACGATGACGATGCACAGGCCCGGCACGAGGATGTACCACCAGGCTCCCGCGGTCGCCGCACCCCAGTCGTACGAGCCGCGCAGCATCGTCCCCCACGATGTCTTGTTCGCACTCACGCCGAGGAACGCCAGCGTCGACTCGGTCACGATCGCGCTCGCCACCTCCAGCGTGGTGCTTGCCAAGAGCAACGGTGCGACGTTCGGCAGTACGTGCCGCGTGGTGATGTGCCAGTGCCCGCCGCCGAGCGCCTGCGACCTCTCGATGTACGGGCGTGCCTCGACCGCCAGCGTCTGCGCCCGGATCAATCGCGCCGTCGACGGCCATGACGTCACCCCGATGGCCACGATGATCGTCGCCGTCGAACCACCGAGGATCGCCGCCAGCACCAGCGCGGTCACCAGCGACGGCAGCACCAGGAACCAGTCGGTCACCCGCAGGATCACCGCACCGGCCCAGCGCCGGAAATGACCGGCCGCGATTCCGAGCACCGTCCCGATCACCATGCTCAGCAACGCCGCCAGGAACCCGATCAGCAGCGAGGTCCGCGAACCCCACCAGATCATCAGCAGCACGGACCGCCCCGACTCGTCCGTCCCGAGCAGGTGATCCAGGCCCGGCGGCGCCAGCTTCGCGCCGGTCCCGGAAACCACGTTCGTCACGTCCGCCGAGATGAAGATTGGTGCGGCCAACGCAAGTACGACGGCAGCCGCAAGAATCACCAGTCCGGCCACCCCGGTGCGGTGGGTCCGGAAATCCGACCAGAAACGTTCCGCGGCGCGCCGGCGCCGTACCCAGGCAACGTTGCTCATGCCGACCTCACCCGCGGATCCAGCAGGTGGTACACCACGTCGGCCAACGTGTTCATCAGGATCACCGACACTGTGATCAGCAGGAACGTCCCCTGCATCAACGTGAAGTCCGGCACCCGGATCGCCTCGTAGAACAGCTGCCCGAGCCCCGGCCAGCTGAAGATCGCCTCGACAGTCACGGCACCTCCGACCACGAACCCGATCCGCATGAAGACCAGCGTCACCGTCGGCAGCAACGCATTCGGTACGGCGTGTTTCCGTCGTATGTCGTCGTCCCGCAGACCCTTCGCCCGCGCCGTCGTGATGTAGTCCTGCTCGACCTCGTCGATCACCGAGGAACGCATCACCAGCAGGTACTGCGCGTAGACGACCGCGACGAGCGTCAGACACGGCAACACCATGTGGGCCCCGACGTCGAGCACACCCGCGAACCCGTCCGGCTTGTCGACGCTCGAACTCCCCCGGGTCGGGAAAATGCCCGGAATCGGCCCGATGCCGGCCGCGAACACCATCAACAGCAACAGCCCGAGCCAGAACGTCGGCACCGACCACAGCACCAGCGAGATCGCGGTCGAGATCTTGTCGAACCGGCTGCCCGGTTTCCATCCGGCGCGAGCGCCCTGCCAGAGACCGAGGCTGACCGCCATCACCAGCGCAGTACCGGTGAGCAGCAGCGTCGACCCGATCCGCTCGCCGATCAGATCCACGACGGGACGCTTGTACTCGTACGAGACGCCGAGGTCGAACCGCAGCGTCTGGGTCACGAAGTGCAGGAACTGTTCCGGAATCGGCTTGTCCAACCCGAGCCGCGCCCGCTCGAGATCCAGCTGCTCCGGCGTCATGTTCCGGCCCTGCGCCAACGCCCGTACGGGGTCGCCCGGCAACAGCCGGAACAGGAAGAACGTCGCGACGATCACCATCGCGATGCTGAGCAGGGCCCCGCCCGCCTTGGTCGCCGCGTAGCGCAGCAGACCGTGGCGAGCAGGACTCTGCTCAGGCGCTTCGACCGTGACCGTCATTCGCGCTCGTCGGCCGCGCCCTGACGGCGTCGCAGTACGAAGAACCCGCCGATCAGTACGACGACCACCGCCGCTGCGATGCCCGCGACGACACCACCGCCCAACCCACCACTCTCGGCCGCGGCGCCGTCCTTCGACACCGCCTGCAGCGTGTAGAACGGCCAGTACCCGGACCCGCCGTACAGCAGGCCCTTGTCCTCCGGGATCGGCGTGATGCTGGCGATCCGATCCTTGCGATACCCCTCGAGGTCGTTCGGGTAGTACAGCGCGATGACCGGGGCGTCGGTGTAGAGGCGCTCCTCCATCTTCTTGACGATGTCGGCGCGCTTGGTCCGGTCGAGCTCCTTCTGCTGCTGCAGGTACAGGCTTTCGTACTGCGGGTCGCAGTAGAACGACTCGGTCCCGCCACCCTTGCCGTCCGCGGACGGACGCCGGCTGCACAGGTGCGTGCCGAGCACCTCTTCCGGATCCGGGTTCACCGACCAGCCGCTGATCGCGATGTCGAAGAGCGCCGTCGTACCCGTCTCCTCCGTGAACTTGCTGGAGTCGAGCCGCTTCGTCGTCAGCGTGATGCCGATCTCCTTGAACCAGCCCGTCAGGTACTCCGCGAGCTTGTCCTCGATCGGTGTATCGGTGTGGATGCTGAACCGGAACTGCAGTTTCCGCGATCCGTCCGGCATCGTCCGTACGCCGTCCGGACCCTTCTTGTATCCGGCGTCGTCGAGGATCTTGTTGGCCTTCGCGAGGTCGAACGTCACCTTCTCGGCGCCGCTCGCCTGCCAGAAGAAGTCCTTGTACAGCGGCGGAATGATCGAACCGTCCGCCGGTTTCGCCAGACCACCCTGGACCTCGTCGACCAGCTTCTGCTTGTCGATCGCGTAGTGCAGCGCGGTCCGCACCCGGGGATCCTTCAGCGCCGGATGTCCGTCACCGATCGGCTTGTTGTCGCTGGTCGTCGCGCCGTGGTTGATCTGCAGGTATGCCGCCCGCCGGCCCTGCGTGTTCCACTGAACGATGTTGTCATCGCCCTTCAGCGACTCGAAGTCCGGCGGGTTCAGCCGCCCGATCAGGTCGATGTCGCCCTTCTTCAGCCCGACGATCGAGGCCGCGGGGTTGTCGTAGAAGATCACCTGCAACTCGTCGATCTTCGGCCGGCCGCGCCAGTACTCCGGGTTCGCCTCCAGCCGGACGAACTGGTCCTTCTTGTGCTCCACCGCGATGTACGGTCCGCTGCCCACGGTCGGGTACACCTCGGCGTCGTACTTCGAGATGTCCTTGACCTTCTCCCAGACGTGCTTGGGCATGATCGGCACCGGGTTGTCCAGCATCGACGCCTGCGGGGTCTTGAGCTTGATGGTCAGCTCCTGGCCGTTCGCAGTCACGCTCTGGAAGTTCGCGACCGCCGGACCGTTGCCGGTCTTCGCGCCGTCGTCGGTGATCATCTTGTTGAACGTCCAGGCCGCATCGTCGGCCGTGATCGGCTGACCGTCCGACCACTTCGCCTGCCGGATCTTGAATGTCCAGGTCAGCCCGTCCGGCGACGTCGTCCACGACTCGGCCAGGTCCGGGCTCGGCTGCAGCGTCTTCGAGTCCGGCACCGTCAGGAAGCCGTAGATCATCCGCTGGATCGACCCCGTCACCAGCCGTACAGCCAGGAACGGATTCATCGAGTCCACCGACTGCGTCACACCGATCTTGATGACCTTCTTCGCCGGATCCTTGACCGGATCAGCCGCGTACGCCGTACCTGGCGCAACCGCCAAGCACAACGCCCCCAGCACCGCCAACAACTTCCGCATGGGCCGCCCCACCTTCCCCAGATGGTGTTGGGTGTTTGGGGAAGAACCCACACCAGCAACCACCCCCGTGTCAACGAGATACGAAACTTCGTCACACTTAAGTAATCTTCTTACCGGTCGGAATGCTGTGCTCGGTCAGGGCAGCCAACTCGGCTTCAGCCGGCACGCAGGTCGGACGGCCTGGGCTGTTGGGGCAGAATTGCGGTGTGAAGAAGCCCGAGGCCAATCCGGTGGTTGCGCGGAACCGGAAGGCTGCCCACGACTACCAGTTGGGTGAGTCGTGGGAGGCGGGGATCGTGCTGCAGGGGCCGGAGGTGAAGGCGCTTCGGGCTGGGCGGGCGTCGCTCGTCGGCGGGTTCGCCATCGTCGAGGGGCGGGAGATCTGGTTGCATGCGGTGCACATCCCGCAGTACTCGCAGGCCCGCTGGTTCGACGGCGGTTCGCGGCGTAAGCGGAAGCTGCTGTTGCATCGCGCCCAGATCGACAAGATCGAGCGCAAGGTCAACGAAAGTGGACTGACGATCGTCCCGTTGGCCCTGTACTTCAAGGACGGTCGCGCAAAGGTGGAGATCGCGCTGGGACGCGGCAAGAAGACCTGGGACAAGCGAAACACCCTCGCCGAGCGCGAGGCGACCCGCGAGGCCGAGCGTGCACTCAGCCGCCGGCTGAAGGGCCGCCGGGACTGACCTGGTTCCTTGCCGCTTTCACGTGACGTCGGCGAGTTCTACAGTCGGTCAGCCATCGTGTCGAGGGTCGGCCACGGAGGACCTTCGCGCAGCGCGCTCAGGAATTCCTCCCCGAAGCGTCGCCCGTTCGGAAATTGGTCACCAATGTCCCAACGCCACGCCGCAACCATCGCGAGAACGAGCTGCCGGCACTCGTCCAGCAATCCTTGGTCAATGCCCGAGTAGTGCTCGCAAACCGCCACCGGAACATGGGCGAGGTCGAACTCGACGGGTCCACGGCAACACGTCTCGAAGTCGATGAACAACGGGCCGTTGTTGGTGCTGAGCAGATTGCCTGGATGCGGCTCGCCGTGGAGCAGCTGTTCCGCGGCGTCGCGGTCGTTGATCGCGCGGCGCAGGCTTTCCAGTCTGCCGCTGAGGAACACGCGGTCCGCGTCGGCGAGCTCCGGCGAGAGCTCGGGGTTGGAGACGATTTCTTCCGCCTCCGCGATGCGATCTGTGAACCGTGGAATCGTCACATCAACCTTGCGCATGCCGGCGTGCAACTGCTCCAGCGCCTGGGCGTAGTCGGCTGGGGAGACGTCTGGTGTCACCGGCTCGTAGTACGTCCACAGCGTGATTGCGAAGCCGTCGCGGGTGTAGACAATCGGGTCCACCCGAGATTCCAAGGTGGCCACCGGGGAACCGACCTCGGAGAGGCGTTGGGCGAGCTCGATTTCCAGCTCTGCAACCTCTTCCCCTACAGGGGCGACGCGGGCGAACACGTCGCAGGGTGTCAGCCGCAGCGCCAGCTTGTTCGAGTTGTGGAGAACGGTCGCGTCGTTCGCTTCCAGGTCGAGCGATACGGCAATCGAAGTCGCGGCCGCGATCGCACGCCTGATCTCAGACATCTCCATGATCTGGTGACGCTACCCTCGCAATCTTCCTCTGTCCCTTGTATTTCGGCGGGGCCGAGAGTGCTGTGCGGGCGGCCCGCGGGGTTGCCCCCTGCTGTTGTGGGTTCCCCGCTCGCACACCAGCGGGGAACCCACAACACGAATGGATATCCACTCGTGTTAGGCCCCTCTGACGGGCGTGGTCAACCTCAGTCCCACATTCGACTTGACTACACGATCGTGTAGTAGTTTGCTGGTTTGTGTAGAGAGAGGAGTGGCGATGGATCGCCAGGTGGATGATCTGACCGCGCGGGCCCGGATTCGGGATGCGGCGATCAAGTTGTTCGGGGAGCGCGGGATCGAGGGGGCTTCGATTCGGGACATCGCGGCCGAGGCGGGGGTTTCGTCGGGGCTGGTGCGGCATCACTTCGGTTCGAAGGAGGAGCTGCGCGAGGCGTGCGACCGGTACGCGAAGGAGCGGATGCTGCAGATCGGCGCCGAGCTCACGCAGCAGGGCGATCTCACCGGGCTCGATCCGCTGGCGATGCATCCGGTCGCGTTTCCGCTGCAGCTGTACATCGTCCGGTCGATGATGGACGGCTCGGAAACGGCGACCGCGTTGTTTCTCGAAGGGGTCGACGCAGTCGAGGAGTGGAGCACCAGCTACGGCATCGAGCCGAAGGACAAGCGCGGGTACGCCGCCGCGCTGACCGCGATCAAGCTCAGTGTCTTCGTGTTCCGCGAACAGGTCTCGAAGGCGCTCGGCGAGGACATCACGACGCCGGCTGGCTACAACCGGATCGGTCAGGCCCTGATGGAGGTCTTCACGATCCCGCTGCTCACCCCGGAGCAAGCAGACAACCTGAGGAAACAGGAGAAGTGATCATGCCGGCTGCGATCAGCACGGAAGGTCTGGTCAAGTCGTTCGGGCGGACCTATGCCCTGGACGGTCTCGACCTCACGGTGCGAACCGGTGAGGTGCACGGATTCCTCGGCCCGAACGGCGCGGGGAAGACCACCACCATTCGCATCCTGTTGGGGATGACCCGCGCGGACGAGGGGACCGCGCGGGTCCTCGACGGCGATCCCTGGTCGGACGCCACCGACCTGCATCGGCGCCTGGCTTACGTCCCGGGCGATGTGACGCTGTGGCCGAACCTGTCCGGTGGCGAGGCGATCGACCTGCTCGGCCGGATGCGCGGCGGCATCGACAAGAAGCGCAAGGCCGAGCTGCTCGAACGCTTCGATCTCGACCCGCGCAAGAAGGCACGTGCGTACTCGAAGGGCAACCGTCAGAAGGTCGCCCTGGTCGCCGCGCTCGCGTCCGACGTCGAGCTCCTCCTTCTCGACGAGCCGACGAGTGGGCTGGATCCGTTGATGGAGGAGGTCTTCCGCGAGGTCGTTCAGGAGATCAGCGACCGCGACGGCCGGACCGTGCTGCTGTCCAGCCACATCCTGTCCGAGGTCGAGGCACTCTGCGACCGGGTCACGATCATCCGGTCGGGCCGTGCCGTCGAGAGCGGCACGCTGTCCGAGCTGCGGCATCTGACTCGTACGTCGATCCAGGCCGAGCTCGTCGGACCGATGAACGGTCTGGCCCAGCTGGCCGGCATACACGATCTCAAGGAGAGCGACGGGCGGGTCCAGTTCGACGTCGACGCCGACCAGATCAACTCGGTACTGCGACGCTTGACCGAGATCGGCGTACGGAGCCTGGTGAGCCAGCCGCCGTCGCTGGAGGAGCTGTTCCTGCGGCTGTACGAACCCGAGGCCGTGAAATGAAAAGCCTGGCGGGGACCGGCGGACTGATCCGGTTGATCCTGCGCCGGGACCGGATCGTACTGCCGTTGTGGATCCTGCTGCTGGTGGCGATCTCGGTGAGCTACGTGAAGGAGTACGGCGATCTGTTCCCGACGCCGGACTCCCGCGTGAAGTACGCGAGCAACGCCGGCTTCATCACCTTGTACGGCGAACTGTCCGGGCCGAGCCTCGGCGAGTTCGTCACCTGGCGACTCGGGTTCGTGCCGGTGATGGTGGGGCTGATCAGCCTGCTGACGGTGATCCGGCACACCCGGGTCGAGGAGGAGACCGGCCGCCGCGAGTTGCTCGGGGCAACCGTCATCGGCCGGCATGCACAGCTGGCGGCCGCACTGATCGCGACCTTCGGGGCAAACCTGGCACTCGGCATCCTGCTTGCCTTGGGCATGCACAGCCGCGACCTGCCGCTCGACGGATCCGTTGCTATCGGCGTTGTTTTTGCCGGCACCGGCTGGTTCTTCGCGGCAGTGGGTGCGGTGGCCGCACAACTGACGGCGAGCGCCGGCACCGCGCGCGGGATCGCGATCGGGGTGCTGGGGGCGTCCTACGTACTGCGAGCCGCCGGCGACACCAGCGCGCATACGAACGGCCCGCTCGCCTGGTTGTCCTACCTGTCACCGATCGGCTGGGCACAGCAGATCCACCCGTATGCCCAGAACCGCTGGTGGTTGGCAGCAGTGTTGCTGGCGGCAACCACTGGCCTCGTAGTCACGGCCGTCGCGCTCGCAGCCAGGCGAGATATCGGCGCCGGACTGCTGCCCGACAAACTCGGCCCGGCGGAAGGAACCCTCGGCTCGCCGCTCGCGCTGGCATGGCGGTTGCACCGCGGTCTGCTGGCCGCATGGACGGTCGGATTCGCCTTGCTGGGCTTACTGTTCGGCGGTGTCGCCAAAGGCGTCGGCGACGTGATGCAGGACGATCCGAGCATCCAGGAGATGTTCCAGCGGATGGGTGGGTCGGCCGGGCTGATCGACTCGTTCCTGGCCGGGGTGATGACACTGGTCGGGTTGATCGCGTCGGCGTACGCCGTCCAGGCGACGCTGCGGATGCGGGTCGAGGAGAGCAGCGGGCGGGTCGAGCCGGTGCTCGCGACCGCGACGAGTCGCTGGCAGTGGGCCGCGAGCCATCTCGTCTTCAGTCTGCTCGGTCCGGCAGTCGCGTTGCTGGCGGCGGGTGTCGCCGAAGGGCTTGCGTACGGCATCGCGATCGGCGATGTGGGTGGGCAGGTCCCACGGCTGATCGGCGCCGCGCTCGCGCAATTGCCTGCCGTCTGGGTGCTGGCCGCGATAGCGATCGCGATCTTCGGGTTCTTCCCGCAGGCCTCGATGATCTCGTGGGCCGGACCGGCTGTCTGCATCCTGATCGGCCTGGTCAGCGCGGGTGTGGCCACGGCGGGCTGGATCCGCGACATCTCGCCGTTCAGCCATCTCCCGTCGCTTCCGGGCGGATCGGTGTCGGCAGGTCCGCTGGTCGCGCTGCTCGCAATCGCTGTCGTGGTGGGCTTCGCGGGTCTGATCGGGCTGCGCCGGCGCGATCTTCCGGCCTGAGCATGTCGAGATCGGGGTACCGGCTCCGACGTGGCCAGTATGGGAAAGCACGAGCGAGTCGTACCAGACACCACGGCACTCCCGCCGGTCGTTGATCGAGCGACCTTCGACGCGGGCCTGGACGAGCTCCGGGCCCGCGAGAAGGCACACACGCGTGAAGCCGATGCGATCGCCGCTCAGCGCCGCCGCCTCCCGATGGTCGAGATCGATCCGGGCATCCCCGTGGTCGGGGAAACCGGACCGGTCACGCTGCTCGAGGCATTCGAAGGCCGCAAGCAGCTGCTGGCCTACTACTACATGTGGCACGACGGGCACGACGCCGCCGACCAGTGCCAGGGCTGCACGTGGTGCACCGGCCAGGTCCAGGAGATCTCGTACCTGCACTCGCGCGACATCACCTTCGCCGTCTTCAGCCAGGGCCCGTACGCCGAGAGCCGCGCGTACCGGGACTTCATGGGCTGGACGATGCCGTGGTACTCCGCTGTCGGGTCGCTCGAGCACTTGCTGGTCGGTCGGAGCATCGGGCAGATGTACCTGATCTCGTACGTCCGCCAGGGCGATCGGGTCTTCGAGACGTACTGGACGACCATGCGCGGCGTCGAGGTGATGGACAACAACTACGCCCTGATGGACCTCACCGTCTACGGGCGGCAGGAGCCCTTCGAGGACTCACCGGACGGCTGGCCGAAACAGTGGGCGACCGAGGACCCGGTACTCCCGAAGGTCATCGACGGCCGGCCCATCGCGCAATGGTCACGAATCGAAGCCGGGCGCGTCACTTCTTAGCGTTGCGCGACCAACTGAAGCAGTACAGGCCGAACGCGGCCAAGCCCAGCGCCAAGACGGTCAGCAGGACCGAGCCGAACGCCTGGCCCTTGATCGTGCGCAGGGCCGTATCGAGACCGCCCGCCTTCTTCGGGTCGTAGCTGATCGCAGCCCAGCCGAACAGTACGCCGACGACCGCGAACGCGACGCCCTTCGCGACGTACCCGATCCGGCCCAGCAGGATCGTGACCTCGGAGACGCCGCCGACCAGGTCCTCGGTGAACTTCTTCGTGATCCCCTTGTGGATCTGACGCGCGCCGACGGCGAGGATCGCGATACCGACCACAACGATCAGAACCCGGCCCGGTCCGTGCTGCATCACCCGGCCGGACAGCGTCTGCTGCTGACCCGTGCTGGAGCCGCCGGAGCCGACAGCGACCTTGACCGCGCTGATACCGAGCACGAGGTAGACGGCCGCGCGGCCGATCGCGGAAACCTTCTTCTCCAGGTCCAGGTTGCCGTACACGAGCTGCAGCCCACGCCAGATCACCAGCGCGAACAATCCGATCGCGACGACCCACAGCAAGACTCCGCCGAGCGGTTTGCCGGCCAACTCCTGGAGCGCGCCCTTCTGCGACGCTTCCTGGGACGATTTCCCCCAGGCGAGCTGCAGGGCGATCCATGCGATCAGCAGATACACGATCCCGTAGGCCATCAGGCCGACGGTGATCGCGACGCCGTACGCACGGCTGTGCCTTACTTCCTGGTCCATCCTCACCCCGAACCGGTGCCCACACCGGAAACCGATCAGGCGGAGACCGGTGCGGTGGCTTCGCGATCCGCTTCGTCGACGTCGCCGTACTCACCGTGACGGTAGGCGCGGCGGCCAAGGGTCCAGACGTAGGTGAAGAACGCGAGCTCGGCGAGGATGCCGATCGTGACGCGGACCGGAGCCGGCAGGAACGGGCTCACGAAGCCCTCGATCAGGCCGGTGACGAGCAGGACCGCCGCCAGGCCGATCGCCATCCCGACCGTGGCGCGGCCGGTCTGGGCGAGGGCCTGCATCCGGGTGCGGGCCCCGGGCACGACCCAGGACCAGCCGAGGCGCAGTCCGGCCGCCGTCGCGACGAACACCGCGGTCAGCTCGAGCAGACCGTGCGGAGCGATCAGGCTGAAGAACAGGCCGCCCCTGTCGTGGCCGATCATCAGACCGGCGCTCAGACCGAGGTTGACCGCGTTGTCCCACAAGATGAAGACGGACGGGACCAGCAGGATGCCGAGCGCGAGTACGGCGGCACTAATAGTCGCATTGTTGATCCAGACCCGGAGCGCGAAGTCCTGCGCCGGGTTGTCCGAGTAGTACGACTCGAAGTCGTGCTCGACCAGTTGCTTGATCTGGTCCGGCGTACCGATCGAGTCGATCACCTCTGGGTGAGCCAGCACTCGCCAGGCGGTCCAGGCCGCGACCAGGTAGAACAGCAGACCGATGGTGAGCCACCAGCGTCTGGACGCGTAGAGCGCTGCCGGGAAGCTCACCAGGAAGTACTTCGAGATGTCGCGCCAGACAGGTGCCTGCGCACCGGTCACGGCACCGCGGGCGTCAGCGATGAGGCCGGACAGGCGTCCGATCGACACCGGATCCGCACCGGCGGCCCGGAGCGCGGCCAGGTGGGTGCCGACGCGCTGGTAGAGGACCACGAGCTCTTCGGCCTCGGCACCGGACAGGCGGCGCTGGCGGCGGGTCAGGTGCGCCAGGCGGTCCCACTGGGGTTGGTGCACCGATACGAACGCTTCGACGTCCACTGCACACCTCCTCCTCCACCCGACTGCTGGCAGACTAGCCGGACCCAGTGTCTAGGCAGGAGGGGGCGACGACGTGTCTCAGCTGGTCACCGGTGAAGCGGTCGTCCTCCAGGTGCGGATCGCCCGGATGCCGACCCGGGCGCTGGCATGTGCGATCGACGTGGCGCTGCAGGGCGTCGTACTGGTGGTGCTGATCTCGCTGCTGGCCGGATTCCTGCTCGGGAGCGAGTCCAGTGAGGCGCTGGCGGCCGCTTTGATCTTCATCGTCGTACTGCTTGTGGCGATCGGCTACCGGGTCGTGATGGAGACGCTGACCCGTGGGCGGACGGTCGGCAAGCTGGTGCTCGGGCTCAAGGTGGTCCGCGACGACGGCAGCTCGATCCGGTTCCGGCACGCGCTGGTGCGGACGCTGATGTGGTTCTTCGTCGACTTCGCGCCGTGGTTCGCGGCGAGCCCCGGGATCGTGGCCAGCCTGATGAACAAGCAGGGCAAGCGGATCGGTGACATGGTCGCCGGTACGGTCGTCATCCGCGAACGCCACCAGCCGATGGCGTCGCCGCCCCTGTTCGTCCCCGGCCACCTGGTCCAGTGGGCACAGTCGCTGGAGCTGTCGCGCCTGTCCGACGACCTGGCCAACGCAGCCCGCGACTACCTCGCCCGCTACACCGAACTCCTGCCCGGCCCGCAGATCGCCCTCGGCGAGGCCCTGGCCGCCCGGATGGCCGCGGTCACCGCACCGGCCCCACCCAGCCCGATCATCGCCCCCGCCTACCTCTCCGCCGTCCTCGCCGAACGCCGCCGCCGAGAACTCATCCGCCTCTCCACCCGCCGCCCCGCCCACACGGGCCCCTTCGCCCCGTCGTACGCAATCCCCACCGGCCCGTTCACCCCACCAAGCCCGTACGGCGTCCTTCCACCGGCACCTCCCCCACCAGGCCCGTTCGCCCCGCCGCCCCCACCGCCGGCAACGCGACCGGCCACGGTCAACCCCGAGGGGTGGGCCGCCCCGGGGAGCGAAGCCGGCCCGTGGTTCTGATTCTGCAGGCATGCAAAACCCCCTCCCGGACGGCTTGCGCCGCCCGATGGAGGGGGTTCTGCCTGCGCTGAGGTCCGCCGTCAGTAGCGGTAGGCCTCCGCCTTGTACGGCCCCTCGACCGGGACGCCGAGGTAGGACGCCTGCTCCTTGGTGAGCTCGGTGAGCTTGACGCCGAGGGCGTCGAGGTGGAGGCGGGCGACCATCTCGTCCAGGTGCTTGGGCAGGACGTAGACGTCGGTCGGGTACTCCGCGGTCTTCACGAAGAGCTCGATCTGGGCCAGGACCTGGTTGGTGAACGAGTTCGACATCACGAACGACGGGTGGCCGGTCGCGTTGCCCAGGTTCAGCAGGCGGCCCTCGGACAGCACGATGATCGTGTGGCCGTCCGGGAACCGGAACTCGTCGACCTGCGGCTTGATGTTGACCCGCTCGACACCGGCGGTCTTGTACAGCCCGGCCATGTCGATCTCGTTGTCGAAGTGGCCGATGTTGCCGACGATCGCCTGGTGCTTCATCGCCGCCATGTGGTCGGCGGTGATGACGTCCTTGTTGCCGGTGGTGGTGACGAAGATGTCACCGATGCCGACGACGTCGTCCATCGTGCTCACCTGGTAGCCGTCCATCGCGGCCTGCAGCGCGCAGATCGGGTCGATCTCGGTCACGATCACCCGGGCGCCCTGACCGCGCAGCGACTCCGAGCAGCCCTTGCCGACATCGCCGTACCCGCAGACGACCGCGACCTTGCCGCCGATCAGTACGTCGGTCGCGCGGTTGATGCCGTCGATCAGCGAGTGCCGGCAACCGTACTTGTTGTCGAACTTCGACTTGGTCACCGAGTCGTTCACGTTGATCGCCGGGAACAGCAGCGCGCCGGCCTTGTGCATCTCGTACAGCCGGTGCACGCCGGTGGTGGTCTCCTCGGTGACGCCCTTGATGCCCTGACCGATGGTGGTCCAGCGCTGCGGGTCCTCCTGCAGCGTGCGGGTCAGCAGCTTGAGGACGACGCCGTACTCCTCCGAGTCGGCCGTCGACGGGTCCGGTACGGCGCCCGCCTTCTCGAACTCGGTGCCCTTGTGCACGAGCATGGTCGCGTCGCCACCGTCGTCGAGGATCATGTTCGGACCCTCGGTGCCCGGCCAGTTCAGCGCCTGCTCGGTGCACCACCAGTACTCGTCGAGCGTCTCGCCCTTCCAGGCGAACACGGGGACACCGGCGGGGGCGTCGGCCGAACCGTTCGGGCCGACGACGACCGCGGCCGCGGCGTGGTCCTGGGTGGAGAAGATGTTGCAGGAGACCCAGCGCACCTCGGCGCCGAGCGCCACCAGCGTCTCGATCAGCACCGCGGTCTGGATCGTCATGTGCAGCGAACCCATGATCCGGGCCCCGGACAGCGGCTTGCTGTCGCCGTACTGCTTGCGCATCGCCATCAGACCGGGCATCTCGTGCTCGGCCAGCCGGATCTCCTTGCGCCCGAACTCGGCCAGCCCGAGATCCGCCACCTTGTAGTCGAACGTCATGCCGCTCCCCTGAAGACTGTGATTGATACTCGCCTGAGCCTAGAGGGACGAGGCACGCGGTTTGATCGCTCGGAGCGCGATTTTGACACCGAAATGTCAAGATTGAGGTATGCGCATCACCGAGGCGGCTCGCCAGCTGGGTACCACTCCACGCATGCTGCGCTACCGGGAGGCGCTCGGGTTGCTCCCCCGGTCCCGGTCCGAGCACACCGCCCAGCGCCAGTACGACGACCGCGACCTGGCCGCCGTACAACTCGCGCTCGACCTCGAACGCCGGTACGACGTGACGCCGGCCGCACTGGCGTTCGCGCTCCGGGCCCTGGCCGAGCCCTCCGTGGCCGCCGACATCCGCAACCTCGGCTACCGCACCGGCCGCCTCACCGCACCCCCGACCCAGGCCCAGGTCGACCGCGACCGCGCCCTCAGATGGCTGGGGAGGAGTGGAGTACTCCCACCCAAACAGCGCTAGTGGGACGGAGCCTCGGGTACGGCGGGCCGCTCGTCGGGGACGTGGTTCTCGTGGAAGACGTCGGGCTCGAGGTAGATGTGCTGGCTCATCGGCTCGGCCGCACGGATGGCGCGTTCGGCGGCGTCGATGGTCCCCGCGACGACGGCCGCGTCGGCGGTCGGCTCGACGCCGACCTTGGCGGCCACGAGCACCTCCTCCGGACCGAGGTGCAGGGTCTTGATGTGGATGAGGCGCTGGACGCCGGGCGTGTTCTCGATGGCGGCGACGATGCGAGCCTGGGACTCACGGGTCGCGGACTCGCCGAGCAGCAGCGACTTCATCTCGATCGCGAGGAAGATCGCGACGCAGACCAGCAGCGCGCCGATCGCCATCGAGCCCAGGCCGTCGAACACACCGTTGCCGGTGGCAAGGGTCAGGGCCACGCCGATCAGCGCCAGCACCAGGCCGGTGAGGGCGGCGAAGTCCTCCAGCAGGATGACCGGCAGCTCCGGGGCGCGGGCGTTGCGGACGAAGCGCACCCAGGGGACGCTCCCGCGCAGCTTGTTCGCCTCGACGATCGCGGTCCGGAACGAGAAACTCTCCATCGCGATCGCGAGCACCAGCACCGCCACCGGGACCCACTTCCAGTTGTCGATCCCGTGCGGTTCGTGCACCTTGTGGTAGCCCTCGTACAGCGCGAACAGACCGCCGACGCTGAACAGCACGATCGACACGATGAACGAGTAGACGTACCGCTCACGACCGAACCCGAACTGGTGCAGCTCGTCGGCCGCGCGCTTGGCCCGCTGACCGCCGACCAGCAGCAGCACCTGGTTGCCCGCGTCGGCGAGCGAGTGGATCGCCTCGGCCAGCATCGACGCCGACTGGGTCAGTGCCCAGGCGGCGAACTTGGTGACCGCGATCCCGGTGTTCGCCAGCAAAGCCGCGACAACGGCCTTGTTTCCGCCACCAGCCATGGTTGTTCAGGTCCTCCGTCGGGGATCAGCGCGCGGACACGACGAACGCCGTGCCGGAACCACGCAAGATACAGGGTCCTTCGGGTCCCGAGGCGAACGCGGACTGCCCCGCGGACAACGTCACAACAGATTCTTTGCCGGCAGCATCGACCGTGCCGTCGACACAGCAGATGATCCGCGGCCCGACCCCGTCGACCGGCTGTTCGGCACCGTTCAGGTCCACGCGCCGGACGGCGAAGTACGGACAGCCGGTCTCGTAGACACCGTCGTCATCAGCAGTCAGCACCGGGTTGTCCAGCGGCTCGAAATCGACCACGGAGACCAGCTCGGGCACGTCGACGTGCTTGCTCGTCAGCCCACCGCGCAGCACGTTGTCGGAGTTCGCCATCACCTCGAAGCCGAGGCCGCGCAGGTACGCGTGCACGTTCCCCGCCGGCAGGTACACCGCGTCGAACCGCTCCAGGCGAACCCGGTTCAGCAGCAGGGCCGCGAGTACGCCGGGATCGTCCGGGAAGTCCGCGCACAGCTTCGAGAGCGTCTCCCGCTCCAGCGCGAACGCGTCCCCGACGTACTGCGCCACGGCCTCGCCGAGCGCACCGACCAGTGGACGGATCGCGTCCCGGTCGGAGCTCATGAAGTCGGTGAACGCCTCGCGGAGCTTCCCGTCCCGCAACCGATCGGTGAGCTCGCCGAATCCTGTCGGCGCCAGCGCCTCGAGCAGCGCGACCGTACGCTCCAGCGGGCGGAAGCCCACCAGCGCGTCGAACGGCTCGAGCGCGATCAGGATCTCCGGCTTCGGCCAGGCGTCCTTGTAGTTCCGGTCGCCGGCGTCCCGCGGAATCCCGGCCGCCTCGTCCCGCTCGTACCCGTCGATCGCCTGATCCCGGGAGGGATGCGCCTGGATCGACAACGGCTGCGCGGCCGCCAGCAGCTTGGCCAGGAACGGGAAACGTCCCTCGAACCGCTCGGCCGTCTCCGCGCCCAGCACCGCGGCCGGGTCGGCGGACACAACGTCGTAGAGCGTGTCGCCGTTCGGCAGGACGGACGGCGCGGACTCGTGCGCACCCATCCACATCTCGGCCTGAGGGTTGCCGTCCGGCGCCACCCCGAGCAGCTCGGGGATCGCGGTGGGCGATCCCCACGCGTAGTCGCGGATGGTGTTCTGCAGCGGGACTACCACGCCGGGTCCTCCGAGGGGATCCCTGGCTCGACCGGGTCGGTGTCGCTCGCCTTCCCGTACCGGCCGAGGCCGATCCCGAGGTACGCCGCGGCGTATCGGCCGTGCTGGGTCAGAGCGGCGTACCGGGCGATGTCCGTACCGTTCGCCTGCGTCACCGTGAACACACGGACGTCGTGCGCCTGTGCCTTCGCCTCGAGCTTGCGGTGCTGCTCGGCGACGCCTGCGTCCTCCACACCGTCGTCCAGGATGACCAGCGCCGGGCGGAGCTCCTCGGGCTTGTCGAACGGGTCCGCGAACAGGTCCCGCGGCGGCTGGTTGAGCACCGGCAGCAGGTGGCCGGCGTCCGCGGCCAGCGCGGGCCGGCCGCTCGCCAGCCGGAGCGCCTCGACCACGCGACGAGCCGCACGGGCGGCGAGGACAGAGCCGCCCCAGACCAGGGGCAACGCGTCCGCCAGGATCAGCGCGAGGTCCTTGGCCGGGTTGTTCGAGACGTCGTTGTTCGGCGAGCACTCGATCGCGACGTCGTCCAGCAACGACGCGACCGACTTGTGGTCCACCTCGGGGCCGAGCTCCAGCTGGTGCAGCGCCTGCAGCACGGCGACGGCCGACGCCAGCTGGTCGTCGGACTGGGACGGCAGCCGGATCGCGTGCCGGAGTCCGGCCGAGGCGATCGCCACCGGCGAGTCCTCCGGCGCGGCGACCATCAGCCCGCAACCCCGGCGCACCGCTTCGCCTGCCGCCGACACCGCGTCCGGGTCCTCGTTGGCTGCGCCCAGCACGACGACGAGGTCGAGCGGACCCGCCCACCCCGGCAGCCCCGGACCGGGCCAGGCGAGGAACGGAACCGGGCAGACCGGCTCCAGCACGGCCCGGACCAGCCGGGCGTCACGGCCCGCGGCCACCACGGCGCGTGGACGGAAGCCGTCCGACGTCACCTTGGACAGCACGTCCTCGGATGCTTCCAGCTCGGCCCGGACCCTGGCGCCGGCCATCGCCAGACGGCGCAGCAGGTGGTCGGCCGCCAGCAGTACGGCCGGGTCGTCCAGCCGGGTGTCGTCGAAGACGCTCATCAGCTCTCCGTCAGCTCTCTGTCGCGGCCGTTTCCCTGGTGTCCCGGGCTTCGTCGATCAGCAGCACCGGGATGTCGTCACGCACCGGGTAGGCCAGCGCGCACGACGCGTTCGTGCAGACGAGCTCGCTCGCCTCGTCGTCCACGCGGAACTCGGAGCGGCACTTCGGGCAGACCAGGATGCTCAGCAGGTCCGGGTCCAGATTGACTGCCATTCAGTTCTCCTCCACCGATGCGCCGGTGATCAGGGCCAGTACTTCGTCACGGACACGCTCCATCTCGGACCGGTCCGCGGCCTCGACGTTCAGCCGCAGCAACGGTTCCGTGTTCGACGCACGGACGTTGAACCACCACTGTCCCGCCGACACGGTCAACCCGTCCAGATGGTCGACGGTCACGCCGTCGAGGCCAGAATACGTATCTTCGATCGCCGCGACCGTCGCCGCCGCGTCCGCGACCTTGTTGTTGATCTCACCGGACGCGACATACCGCTCGTACTCGGCGAACAGCTCGCCGGCCGGCTTGTCCTGCTCACCCAGCGCGGCCAGCACGTGCAGCGCGGCCAGCATGCCGGTGTCGGCCCGCCAGAAGTCGCGGAAGTAGTAGTGCGCGGAGTGCTCGCCGCCGAACACCGCGTCGGTCTCGGCCATCTTCTGCTTGATGTTCGAGTGCCCGACCCGGGTCCGGACCGGGACACCGCCATGCTCGGTGACCAGCTCCGGGACCGCCTTGGAGGTGATCAGGTTGTACAGGATGGTCGAGCCCGGGTGCTTGGCCAGCTCACGGACGGCGACCGCGCCGGTGATCGCGCTCGGCGAGATCGGGTCGCCCTTCTCGTCGACCACGAAGCAGCGGTCGGCGTCGCCGTCGAAGGCGAGCCCGAGGTCGGCGCCGGTCTCGCGGACCTTGGCCTGCAGGTCGACCAGGTTCTTCGGGTCGAGCGGGTTGGCCTCGTGGTTCGGGAAGTTGCCGTCGAGCTCGAAGTACATCGGGACGATCGTCACCGGGCCGTCCGCGAAGACGGCCGGGACGGTGTGGCCGCCCATGCCGTTGCCGGCGTCGACGACCACGGTGAGCGGGCGGATGCCGCTCAGGTCGACCAGGTCGTGCAGGTGGTCGGCGTACGCCGTCAGCAGGTCCTTGTGCGTGACGTGTCCCCGAGTAGACGCGGTCGCCGGGCCCTCGGTCAGGGCCTTGGCGACCAGGTCCGCGATGTCGCGCAGGCCCGAGTCGGCGCCGACCGGAGCGGCGCCCGGGCGGCACATCTTGATGCCGTTGTACTTCGCCGGGTTGTGGCTGGCGGTGAACATCGCGCCGGGCAGGTCGAGCCGCCCGGACGCGAAGTACAGCTGGTCGGTGGAGGCCAGGCCGATGTCGATCACATCCGCACCGGTGCTGGTCACCCCCTCGGCGAACGCAGCCGCCAGCGCCGGGCTGGACGGCCGCATGTCGTAACCGACCACGACCGCCCCGGGCCCCGCGAGGACGTCCAGAACCTCGACGAACGCGGCCCCGGTCGCCCGGGCCACCGACTCGTCCAACTGGTCCGGGACGACCCCCCGCACGTCGTACGCCTTGAAGATCGCCGCAACATCCACCATGCGTGGACCCTATCCGGCCCACTCCAAAAGCTGTATTTCAGGCCTTCTCGAACCAGCCGAGGTCCTTGCGGTGGTGGACGGTGGGGAGCTGACGGGGGACGACCGGAGCCGCCCACCGGGCCGCGTTCGCGATGATCTGCTGGACCTCGGGCTGGTGGTACGTCGGGAACTCCTGGTCACCCGGACGGAAGTAGAAGACCCGGCCCTGACCGCGGCGGTAGCAGCAGCCGGAGCGGAACACCTCGCCGCCGGTGAACGAGCTGACGAACACCAGTTCGTCCGGCTGCGGGATGTCGAACAGCTCGCCGTACATCTCCTCGCGCTCGATCACCAGCGGGTGCGGGATGCCCTGCGCGATCGGGTGGCCGGCCGCGACCGTCCAGATCAGCTCGCGGTCGTTCTCGGCGCGCCAGTCCAGCGAGCACGTCGTACCCATCAGCTTGATGAAGATCTTGCTGAAGTGCGCCGAGTGCAGCGCGATCAGGCCCATCCCGGACAGCACGTGCTGGTGCACCCGGTCCACGATCGCGTCGTCGACGTCGCCGTGCGCGGCGTGACCCCACCAGGTGAGTACGTCGGTGTCGGCGAGCACCTCCTCGGTCAGACCGTGCTCCGGGTCCTGCAGCGTGGCGGTACGGACGACGACGTCCTGGCCGAGCTTGTCGCGCAGCGCGGCCGCGATCGTGCCGTGCATGGTGTCCGGGTAGAGCTTGCGGACAGACTCGTCGCGGCCCTCGTGGACGTTCTCGCCCCACACCGTGACGCGAATCGGTTCAGTCATGGAGCACAACCTCTCGTCCTGCCTTCGCCGAGGCGTAGCAGGCGTCGATGACCTCGGTCCGCAGCAGCGCCTCGGACCCGTTCTGACCTTCCCAGTCGCCGCTCTTGACGATCCGGACGAACTCCCGCACCACTGCCCGGTGGCCGAGCCCGGGCCCGGTCGCCGGCTTCACCTCGGCCGGTACGCCGGCCACGTCGGTGAAGATCCGCAGCGTGTCCTCGGTGGTGTAGTTCTGCACCTCGATCTTCGCGCCGCCCTCGGTGCCGAACAGCTCGATCCCGAAGTTGTCGCCCGGAGCCCGGAACGTCGCCCAGCTGGTCTCCAGCTGCAGCGCGCCGCCGCCCTCGAGCCGCAGGTACGCCGTCGCCAGGTCCTCCACCTCGAACTTCGAGCCGAGCGTGTCGACTGTCGGCCGCTCCGCGCTGCTGACACTGCCCTTGCCGCGCGGACCGAGCTCGGCGAACGTGTTCGCCGAGACCGTGGTCACCTGCGGCTCACCGAGCAGGTGCAGCGCCATATCGAGGATGTGTACGCCGAGGTCGATCAACGGACCGCCGCCGGACAGCTCGCGGTTGGTGAACCAGCCGCCCATGCCGGGGATGCCGTTGCGGCGCATCCAGTGCGCCTTCGCGTAGTAGATCCGGCCCAGCTGGCCCTCGTCGATCTGGTGCTTCAGCGCCGCGACGTCACCGCGCTCGCGGTGGTTGAACACGACCTTCAGCACCCGGCCGGCCTTCTTGGAGGCCTCGACCATCGCGGTGCCCTCGGCCACCGTCCGGGCCAGCGGCTTCTCGGAGAGGACGTGCAGGCCCTTCGCCAGTGCCGCCAGGGCGATCGGTGCGTGCAGCTGCGTCGGCGTACCGATGCTGACCGCTTCCAGGCCCTCGGTCTCGAGCAGGTCCTCCCACTTCTCGTAGAGATGCGGTACGCCGTGCTTCTCGCCCAGGCTGGTCAGGATGTCCTTCTCGAGGCCCGCCAGCGCGACCACCTCGACATCGGGCAGCTCGGAGAACGCCTCCAGCGCCGTCCGCCCGGCGAAGCCCAGCCCGACAACTCCGACCCGCAGTCTTTGATCGTTCACAACTACGATCCTCTCCCGATGACAACGACGGACACAAACCCCTTCCCACACTACGGAACATGTTCCAACACCGGCATGTCGGACCGGGGAGAGGGCGTGTCAGTCCTCGTCGGTGTCGAAGTCGGGGTCGATCTGTTCGGGTGAGAGGGCCAGGACGTCGGCCAGCTCGAGCACGAGGGCGGAGCGGACCAGCCAGGAGAGGCCGGAGCCGGAGCGTTCGGCGCGGAGCTCGATCGGGCGGCGGAAGACGACGATCCGGTACGGCTCGTGGGAGGTCCCGCCGGTCGCATGCGTGAGCGGGATCTCGGTGGCGTCGAGCTCGAGGTTCGGCACGTCCTCGATCGCGAACTCGACCCGCGCGACCACCTGCGGCAGCCGCTTCTCCAACCGTGTCACCTCGATCGCGACCACCTCGTCGAACTGGGCCGCGGCGGACCGCTGCAACGGCAGACCGCGCGGCGCGAACTTGCTCGGCCGGCTGATCGGGCCGAGCATTCCGCGGCCGTGGCGGTCGATGTGCCTGCGATGACGGCGAGCCTCGGTCACACGCTCAGCCTAGTGGGCGTAATGTCTGGTCGTGAGCATCGCCAGGATCTGTTCGCGCGCCGGATGTCAGAAGCCTGCCGTATCGACGCTCACCTATGTGTACGCCGACTCGACCTGCGTCCTCGGCCCACTCGCGACGTACGCCGAACCGCACTGCTACGACCTGTGTGCCGATCACGCCGATCGGCTCACCGCTCCGAACGGCTGGGAAGTCATCCGGCTCGCCCCGGACCCCGCGGCGGCCGGTCCGTCCTCGGACGACCTGGAAGCCCTGGCGAACGCGGTCCGCGAAGCAGCTCGTCCGCTGCCACCGCGTGAGCCCCGCGCCGGCACTCCGGGCGCACCGGTCGAGGTAGCCCGCCGCGGCCACCTCCGGATGGTTCGGGACCCCGGAGCCAACACCTCCGAAGGCTGAGCTCTACCGCAGCGCGGCGCTCACGTCGGGCTGCGCACCCAGCTGAGCCCGGAACACGAGCGACGTCGTCAACGGCCACGCGGCCACCTGTGCCACGTCGTCCTTGTCCGGCTTCGCCGCCGGCATCAGCGTGACACCTGCGACAACGGTCCCCCGCGTCTGCTGCACCATCAGGTACGTCGGCCGCGGCTGGGCCGGGATCGGGATCTGCGTCGTCGAGCCACCGACCACGTCCAGCGCCCGCGTGCTCAGCGCCCGCCCGGCCGCATCGCGCAGCTCGAACTTGACGCTCCCGTTCTTCCCCGGCGCGGTCACCTGCAGCATCGCCGGCTGCTTGTGCGCCGGCAGCACCAGGTACGCCGGTCCGGTCAGCGCGTCCGACGACCCGATCGACGCGAACTCGGTCCGGGCCGCATCTGTCATCCGCATCGACGCGGTCACCGGCTGATCCGAGGTCACGGTGATCCCACTGGGGTCACCGTGCAGCACCGGGTCGAGCATGATCGTCTTCACCGAACCGGCGTCGATCTGCACAGTCTCGAGACCGGCAGGCTTGAACGGCCCGTTCGGCCCGTTCACGGTGAGGCTGGCGGTCGCCTGCAGGTCCGACGGGTTCGCCACCGACAGGATCCGGAGCCCGCCGCCGGACGCCACCGCCGGCACGAAGACCTTGGTCGCAGGCGCTGCCGAGGTGTTCAGCCAGTCCACGCCGGCCGGCCCGCCGTCGGCATTGGACGCGTTGGAGCGGACGGCGGCAGCCACGCGACCGCCGGTCGACTCCACATGCATGGCGATGTCCCGAAGGTTCGGAGCGATCTGCGTGAGGAACAGCGGGAACGTGCCGCGGGCCGGTACGACGATGCCTCGCGCAGCGGGCAGATCCTGCTGTCCGTTCCGCGCGTACACGGTGACGTTGACTTCGGCGTTGATGCTGTCGAGGTTGGTCAGGACGAGCACGTCGCGCCGGTCTTTCGCTCCGGATGCTCCGACGAACCAGAAGTCCGATCCGGGCTGCTGGCAGGGAACGCTCGCCATACCGGAGTTGACGCCGTCGTCCGAGGTCGTCGTACTCGTGCCGACGGTGCCGGCGGCGAGCGGACCGGCGCCCTGGATCGACAGCGGCTCCGGCTTCACCACCACCGCACTCGAACCGATGAAGCCGCGCTTGAGGATCGAGCCGACCGGGTCGGACGTGGCCGGCAGCGGGGCGATCGTCAGCGGGTCTGCGCTGCCGGTCGCGGTCGGAGTGCCATCGGGCAGCGTCGGCGACACGCCGTTCACCACACTGGCCATCTTGCCGCCACCTGCTGCGAGCACCGGACAGGACAGCGCCGTACGGTTCACCACTACGCGGGCCGGCTCGGTGGCGGCGGCCACCGGGCTCGTGTCCGGCTTCTTGGGGTGCGTGACCACACCGAGCCCGGCCAGCACGGCCATGGCGGCGACGACGGCTCCGATCCGGAGACGCGGGTCGGACAGCAACCGGCTCACCGGGGGTCCCTCCTCGCGTGCGTGCCATGCGGTACGGCGACCGTCCGGCGGACCGTCGGCAGGCAGAACACCAGTGCGATGATCCAGCCGATCAGGCCGAGGATGCGCCAGACCGTGTGCGTCTGGTCGGTCAACGGCGTCTTGCCCTCGATCTTCGACCGATCGACCAGCCACGAAGCGTCGCCGTCGTTCGCACTGGCCCTGGTCAGGCCGGGCAGTGAGTCGAGCGTGGACTGCAGCGTCGGATCCACCGGTCCGGGCAGGTACACGTAGTCGATCGCGAGACCGGCCAACTGCCGGCCTTCCTCGCCACTGCCGCCACCACCGAGCGTCGCCAGCACGTCCGTGATCGGCTTCGTCTGCGCCGCGGTCGGCGCCGCCTCCAGCGCTCCCATCCGCGGTCCGCCGTCCTTGACCAGCGCGAACCGCATCTGACCGCCCGGCGCCTTCCGCACGACCAGGATCGACTGGTTCTCCGGCGGGTCCTGCGAGGACACGAGGTACGCCGGGAGGTCCTGAGCCGGCCCGCTCCACAACGGACCGTCTGTCCCACGCACCAGCCAGAAGCCGGCCGTCACGACTGTCGTCAGCAGCACCAGGCCGAGCACGCCCTGGACGATGATCTCCCTGGACTTGCCGACCGAGTCCCAGGCGACGGTCACGGAGATGATCCAGCCGGCCGTCATCAGGAACATCAACGGTCCACTGCCACCACCGAGCCGACTGGCGACCAGTGTCCCGGCCAGACCGGCCAGTGCGGCGAACCAGCCGACCAGCTCGTACCGCTGCCGGGACTCACGCAGCAGACTGACCAACGCCACCACGATCAGCGGTACGACGAACCACCACGGTGCCGGTGCACCGATCGGCGTACCGGTGAGCAGATGCGGCAGGCTGTCGCCCGGACCGACCGCAGCGGTCGGCGGACCGCCCGCCTCCTGCCCCAGCTTCGACGGATGCTGAATCAGGTCGATGGTCCACGGCAGCACGAGCAGCAGACCCAGCACGACCGAGAACACCAACTGCCGGCCCTGTCGCCGCCAGCCCAGTCCGAACACCGCACCGACGACGAGGACGACGGCAATCAGCAGACCAAGAGCCGGCGTGAACGCGAACAGCACCGCCAGACAGATCCCGGCGAACCACGCGGCCCGCCAGCTGCCCTGAACGACCACGCGCCGCCGCCGAGCCACGGTGTGTACGGCGCCACCGAGCAGCGGCAGCACGATCGCTGCCACGCACGTCCCGAGCCGCCCCTGCGAAATCGCACCGTTGGTGAACACAGCCAGTCCGTACGCCGATGCGCCCCAGGCTCGCGCGCCCCGGTCGACGACGAACGACCGCAGCATCGCCCACGCCGCCAGACCGGCCAGCGGAACCGCGCCCAGCAGGAGCAGATTCGTCGCACCGTCCGGACCGAACATCACCGTCGAGAACGCCCAGAGCTGCGCCAGCCAAGCAGGCGGCGTGACTCCAGGCGGAGCGGACGCTGCTGCGTGCCAGAGCGCTGCGATGTTCTCGTGGGCCGGGAGCAGCAGGTTGGACCGCAGGAACCCGTCGCCGATCAGATCGCGGGCCGCGATCAGCGCACCGATCGCCAGCACGACCCACGCGCCGAGGAACGGCCGGCGGATCAGCTGACGGCGCCACCGCGGCTGGTCGACGGCCACCCGGGCGGTGGACTTGGCCCGCCGCGCAGTGGTGACGACCTGCTCTTCCGGCTCGTCCGCCCAGGCTTCACGGATCCGCTCGGAGATCGTGCTGGTCGTTTCCTCCAGGTTGTGCCGCAGTGCGTGCACCGACCGGGAGAACAGCCCCTTGATGTCGTCGTACGGGACTTGATCGAGACTGCGGCGGCTCTTGCGGGCCTGCGTCCAGCCACCCGCGAGCAGCGTGCCGAGCAAGGCGGTCCACTCGTCGACCGCACCGGACGGTGTCTTGCCGATCAGGAACCAGATCGAGCGGAGCACGGTGCCGAACAGGAACCGCAGGATCAGCAGCGGCAGCAGCTTGCCCGGCGCGTTCGCGAGAACGGTGTAGTACGCATGTGCGCGGTCCAGCTGGTACGCGTGCCGCCTGGTGCCGGCCAGCGCACGCTCACCGGTCGCAGCGGCCTGTGCGTGGTAGATGACCGCGTCAGGCGCGACGCCGACCTGGAAACCCGCGCGGCTGGCGCGCCAGCCGAAGTCGATGTCGTCGCGGAACATCGGCAGCCGCGGGTCGAAACCGTGCAGTGCCTCCCAGACGTCGCGACGGACCAGCATGCCGGCCGAGCTGACCGCGAGAACGTTCCGCGGCTGGTCGTGCTGGCCCTGGTCGAGCTCGCCGTTCTCGATGCCGGTGTCGCGGCGGCCGCCGAGCGACGTGGTGACGCCGACCTCGAGCAGCTCGCGGTCCCGCGGCCACAGCCGCAGCTTCGGGCCCCAGACACCGGTGTTCGGCGATATTGTGGCCTGGAGCAACAATTTCTCCAGGGCCTTCGGCGCCGGCGCGCAGTCGTCGTGCAGCAACCACAGCCACTCGACCACGGGCATGTGACCGTCATCGCCGTACGGACCGACCGCGCTCGGGATCGGCGCGAAGCCGTGCGTCTCGAGGCCGCGGGCGACCGCCATACCGAAGCCGGTCCGGGCCGAGACGCTGACGACGGGCTCGACCCCCGGCATCGCGGCCAGCAGCTCGGCGGTCTCGTCGGTGGAGCCGGTGTCGACCGCGATCAGCCGGTCCGGTCGCGGGTTGAGCGCCCACAGTGCCTCGGACAGCCGCGGCAGCCAGGCCGCGCCCTCGTGCCCGACCACCACCGCGGTGACGACATGCCGGACCCGCGGACGACGCATGTGGTCGCCGGTGTGATCGGTCGGGAAGTCGACGGAGTCGAAGAATTCCCAGCCGGCCGGAGCTTCTTGTTCCATGCGGAGCTGTGACACCTCGATGCTTGCGGACGGTCACCGTGACCGCAGGTCCCGGCGAGGACTCACCATACAGCCGCCTACCGAGACCCAGGAAAGCCGCGGGCCCCGGGCGGCGTTCGCCCGGGGCCTCGCGGAAGTCCTGATGTTGTTGTGCTCTGGTTCTACCGGCGCTTCAGACGGCCTTCTTCTTCAGCTTGCGGCGTTCCCGTTCCGACAGGCCGCCCCAGATCCCGAAGCGCTCGTCGTTCTGCAGCGCGTACTCGAGGCACTCGCCCCGGACGTCGCAGCCGAGGCACACCTTCTTGGCCTCGCGGGTGGAACCGCCCTTCTCCGGGAAGAAAGCCTCTGGATCGGTCTGGGCGCACAACGCCCTTTCCTGCCAGTTCGGCTCCTCCTCGATCGCCTCACCGTCGACAATCGCCATCAGCTCTGTCACGGTACGACCTCCTCGACCCTGTTCGTTCCCCTGTACATGTGGGTTTGCGGTCCACATGCCTGACCTCGTCCGTCCTGCGCTCTGCAACGGTCCCCGATACCGAGTGTCCAACGAACGACACGGTTGAAATTACATTCCTGCAATCCACGAAAGTCAAGCCGTGCTCTGCTATTGGGATCATCCGCAACATGCCCGCAAAAGAACGAGAGGCCTGCGGATACAGGCCTCTCGCACTGCGTGCCCGGACGGAAACCTCATCCTGCCGGGATTTTCCTCGTTGCTCGGCAAAGGCTTGCCGCCCTACATCGCTTCCCTGTCAGGAAGGCTGGGACCACCAACCCTGCTGGCCCTGCCCCTGCTGGTTCGGGTCGTTCTTGTCGGACTCGACGCGCGGGTCGACGCGGGTCTCGTCGGCGGGCTCGGTCTGCGCGGGCTCCGAGGCAGCCGGCTGCGCCTCGGCTGCCGGGGTCTCGTCGGCCTGCCAGGCCTGCTCCTGCTGCCAGGCCGGCTGCGCCTGGGCCTCGGACTGCTCGTGCGAGCCTTCCTCCGTCACCGGGTGCTCCTGCTGGCCCCACTCCTGCTGGCCCGGCTGAGCCGGCTGGGACTGCCCGGCGTACTCCTGGCCGCCCCACTGCTGCTGACCGGCCTCAGCGCCGCCCCACTGCTGCTCCTGCGGCCACTGCTGGCCCTGGGCCTGGTCCTGGCCGCCCCACTGCTGCTGGCCCTCTGAGGTCCACGGCTGGGTCGGCTCGGCGCCCTGACCCTCGGCGGTCCAGGCCTGCTGGTCGCCCTGCGGCTGACCGGCGGAGTGCTGCGCGGAGTGCTGCGCCTCGGCCTCACCGGCCGACCAGGCCTGCTGCTCGCCCTGGTTCCAGCCCTGCTCCTGCGGCCACTGCTGCTGCTCGCCCTGGCCCGCGGCGTATCCGCCGGCAGCACCAGCCGCCGCGTAACCGCCGTACTGACCCTGGCCCTGGCCCTGACCCTGGTCGTACTGGCCGCCGTACTGACCCTGCTGGCCGTAGCCCGGCTGGCCCGGCTGGCCGTAGCCCGGCTGCTGCTGACCGTACGGAGCGGTCTGGCCGTACTGCTGGCCCTGCTGCTGGAACTGGCCCGGCTTGGGCGCACGCACCGGCGCGGGCAGCGACTGGAAGGTCTTCAGGATGTAGAAGCCGGCACCGGCGTACAGCGCCAGACCGGCGAGCGCCGCGAGGAAGTTGTAGATCTTCATCCCGGCGGTGTTGCCGTCGTTGAACCCGGCGAACGCGGTGATCAGGACGATCAGCGCGGTCAGGCCCGTGATGACGAGCGCGGCCAGCGCGACGATCCGTGCGTTCGGGGTCCGCTCCCCTTCGTTCACCAGCCACACCGCGGCGACCACGGCGAGGATGCTCAGCACCCCGACGAAGCTGAGCGGGGACAGCAAGTTCGACACGAAGGTGGAGGCGGCGACGAAGCCGGCTCCGCCGACGAACAGCCGGATCAGCGAGGCCAGCGCGAGCAGGCCGGCGAATGCGAGCAGGATGTACGCGACCGGCTCTCTGAGCTTTTTGGTTGCGTCGGTGACCACGAGGGCTCCTCGGATGTTGGGGGGCCGTACAACTGAGCTGTGCGGATGGTTCGGACCCACCGCAGCATAGTCCCGCGGTGGTTCGACGCATTGACGACTCGTGCAGACTCTTCCCATGCGATTGACAGTGCTGGCCGGTGGCATCGGCGGTTCCTCCTTCCTGCGCGGGCTGCTCCGGGCCCGTCCGGACGCCGAGATCACCGTCGTGGGGAACACCGCTGACGACATCACCCTGTTCGGGCTGCGGGTCTGCCCGGACCTCGACACGGTGATGTACACGCTCGGCGGTGGCATCTCGGAGGAACGCAAGTGGGGCCGTGAGGATGAGACCTGGGTGATCAAGGAGGAGCTCGCGGCGTACGGCGTGGAGCCCACCTGGTTCGGCCTCGGCGACAAGGACGTGGCGACGCACCTGGTCCGCACCCAGATGCTGGACGCCGGCTACAGCCTCAGCGCGGTCACCGAGGCGCTCTGCAGCCGCTGGAAGCTCCCGGTGCGGCTGCTGCCGATGAGTGACGACCGGATCGAGACGCACGTCGTGATCGACGACCCGGAGCAGCCCGGGCGGCGCAAGGCGATCCACTTCCAGGAGTACTGGGTCCGCCTGCACGCGGAGATCCCGGCGCACCAGATCATCGCGGTCGGCCAGGACAAGGCCAAGCCGGCGCCGGGCGTACTGGAGGCGATCGCGGACTGCGACGTGCTGATCATCCCGCCGTCCAACCCGGTGGTGTCGGTCGGCACGATCCTCGGCGTACCCGGCGTCCGCGACGCGGTCCGGGAGACAGCCGCTCCGGTCATCGGGCTGTCACCGATCATCGGCAGCAGTCCGGTCCGCGGAATGGCCGACAAGGTGCTCGCCGCGGTCGGTGTAGCGTCCACAGCGTCGGCAGTCGCGCGATACTACGGTTCGCGTTCGTCGGGCGGCGTACTCGACGGCTGGCTGATCGACACGTCGGACACGATGCAGGCGGACTCGATCGCCGGCGCCGGAATTCATGTCCAGGCTGTCCCGTTGTGGATGACGGACGAGACCACGACCGCCGCGATGGCTGACGCGGCACTGACCCTCGCGGAGGCCGTACGGCGATGAGGAAGCACCTGGAGATCTTCCCGGTGACCGGACTGCCGGAGGTGGCGGCCGGGGCGGACCTGGCCGCGCTGATCGCCGACGGGACCGACCTGCGCGACGGTGACGTCGTCGCGGTCACGTCGAAGATCGTCAGCAAGGCAGAGGGCCGGTTGACGCACGGCACCCGCCAGGAGGCGGTCGACGCCGAGCTGGTGCGGGTCGTCGCGCAGCGCGGCGAGACCCGGATCGTCCAGACGCGGCACGGCCTGGTCATGGCCGCCGCGGGCACCGACACGTCGAACACAGCCCCCGGCACGGTCCTGCTCCTCCCGGTCGACCCCGACGCGTCGGCCCGGCTGCTGCGGACAGCGCTCAAGGAGCGGTACGACGTCAACGTCGGCATCGTGATCACAGACACGCTGGGCCGCCCGTGGCGCAACGGCCAGACCGACCTGGCCATCGGGGCGGCCGGAGTGCGGGTCATCGAGGACCTGCGCGGTACGACGGACAGCCACGGGAACGTCCTCGCGGTGACGGAGCCGGCGCTGGCGGACGAGGTCGCCAGTGCGGGCGAGCTGGTCAAGGGCAAGGCGGACGGGGTGCCGGTCGCCGTACTGCGTGGGCTGCAGGACGCCGTACTGCCGGTCGGCGAGGACGGAGCAGGCGCACGGGCACTGGTGCGTGACGCCGAGTTCGACATGTTCAGCCTCGGGACGCGGGAGGCCGCGCGGGCCGCCGTACTCGAGCGGCAGGCGCCGGCCGGTCCGCGCGAGGTCGATCCGGCGGTCTGGGCCGGGTTGCTGCGGGACGTGGACGACGTACGGCTCGAAGTGGGTGACAACGCTGTCACGGTGTTCGGTGTGGAGCCGGTGACGGTCGGGGTCGTCGCCGAGAAGCTCGCCGTACTGCTGCACGCGGAGGGGTACGGCGTGGCGGTGCGGCCGGGACCGGGCGCTGAGGCGACGGTCACGTTCGGCTCACGGTCGCGGTAGTTTTCTAGGCAACTTCTTAGGGTTGCCTCGTACACTGCCTTCGCACGGCGGCGCGGTGGCCGCCCTTAGCCGGAAGACCAACACTGTGGGTAAAGCGTCGTCGCAGAAGCAGTCGCGCCGCGAAATGATCGAGAAGATGCAGCGCGAGCAGTCCCGGTCGGACCGCCGCCGCACGATCATCATCGTGGTGTGCGCCATCGTGGTCGGCCTGGCGATCATCTCCTACCCGGCGATCCGGCTGGTCCAGGACTCCAAGACCAAGAACCAGGCGCTCACCGACTTCGGCGTCGCCGCGTCGGCGGCGTCCTGCGACGCGATCACCGAAGACCCGGCCGGCGGCACCCAGGACCACCGCCCCGACGGCGAGAAGATCCTGTACTCCGTCTCGCCGCCGTCGTCGGGCCCGCACTACGCGGTCTGGGCGCCGTTCGACAAGAAGTTCTACACGCCGAGCGACCGCCCGCCGGTGGAGAACCTGGTCCACAACCTCGAGCACGGCTACACGATCCTCTGGTACCGCGACACCCTGCCGAAGGATCAGGTCGACCAGATCGAGAAGATCTCCAAGTCCAAGCTCCCGGACAGCTCGGTCGGCAAGTTCATCGCCGCGCCGTTCAAGCAGTCCGAAGGCAAGGGCTGGCCCGACGGCAAGAACCTCGCTTTCGCCCACTGGAGCAGCCCCGACGCCTCGCAGAAGTCCTTCGGCCACCGCCAGTTCTGCAGCTCGGTCAGCGGCGACGCCCTGAAACAGTTCATGGAGAAGTACCCCGCCGCCGACGCCCAGGAACCCAACGCCGGCTGACGTTCCCGGCGTACGCGGAACGCCCCGAGGATGCGGTCCTCGGGGACGTTTCAGCTAGATGTAGTCCGCGTGATCCGACTGCACTCGTGCGACCAGATCCTTCACCCGCTCGCCGTCCGACAACGGGCACACCATGGTCACGTCCTGGGTGTGGACGATGATGTGGCTGCGGAGGCCGACGGCTGCCACCAGGTGGTCCGGGTCGTCGGTGACGATGATGTTGTCGTGGGAGTCGAGTAGGCAGCTCAGGGTGATGCTGTCGGTGCGGTTGCCGTTGTCGTCGGTGTCGTACGTGTCGGCGAGGGCCGCCCACGAGCCGACGTCCAGCCAGTGCACCGGCATCGGTACGACGACCACGTCGGCGTCGACCTTGCCCTGGGAGGCCGGCTCCATCACCGCGTAGTCGACCGAGATCTTCTGCAGGTTCGGGTAGATCTCGGCGAGCGTTGCTTCTCGCGAGTCCGAGTCCCACACCGACGCGACCTCGCGCAGCTTCGCGGCCGACTCGGGCAGCAGCGAGTCGAGGACCGAGAGTACGGTCGACGCCTGCCAGACGAACATCCCGGAGTTCCACCAGAACCGCCCGGTCGCCAGGTACTCCTCGGCCGTCGCCCGGTCCGGCTTCTCGCGGAAACGATCCACGACGTACGCCGACGTACCCTCGATCGGCGCCCCGCGCTCGATGTACCCGAGCCCGGTGTGCGGATGCGTCGGCTCGATCCCGAACGTGACCAGCGACCGCCCGCGCGCCTCGACCACCTGGAACCCGTGCTCGATCGCGGCCCGGAACTCCTCCTCGGGGCTGATCAGGTGATCGGACCCGACGAACGCGACGACCGCGTCCGGGTCGTTCCGCGCGACCACCGCGGACGCGAGCCCGACAGCGTTCGCGGTGTCCCGGCGGGCCGGCTCGCCGATGATGTTGTGCTCGCCGAGCTCCGGCAGTTCCTTGCGTACGACGTCGGTGTACGCACCGACCGTGCACACGTAGATGTTCTCCGGCTCGACCAGTCCGCGGAGCCGGTTGAACGCCACCCGCAGCAGCGACTGTCCCGCCGCCAGCGGCAGCACCTGCTTCGGCCTGTCGTCTCTGGACATCGGCCACAACCGCGTCCCTGAACCTCCGGCCAGGATCACCACGTTTCGCATGAGGAAAGACCCTACCGGTGATCACTGGGGTGGTAGCGGAATTCGTAGGTGCTTCAGGTCGGGTGGGATGGGCGACCCGGCTGGTTGCCAGAACAGTTCGGCCTCGCCGTCGAGTGCGGTCGCTGGTGCGTCGGTGAGCCGGAAGCGGTCGCGCAGCCGGCCGTAGAAGTCCGTCGGCCGTAGGCGGACCAGCCGCAGTCGTTGCGGTGATCCGTAGACGCCGATCCAGTCCCCCGGGTCGAGTACGCCGCGCAGCTGCCCGTCGATGCTCACCGCGGCCTGCCCCGAGTGCGGCAGTACGCGCAGCGCGATCGGCTCGTCCGGCGCCGCGACAACCGTTCGGTTGAAGGTCATGTGCGGTGCGACCGGAGTGAACACGATCGCTTCGGTGGTCGGCGACAGGATCGGTCCGCCCGCCGCGAAGCTGTACGCCGTCGACCCGGTCGGTGTCGCCACGATCACCGCATCGGCGGAGTACGACGCCAGCAGCCGGCCGGACAGGTACACGCCGAGCGCGACCTGATGGTCCCGCGCCAGCTTCTCCACCACCACGTCGTTCAGCGCGGTGACGTCGAGCGCCATCCCCCAGCCGTCGCCCTCGGCCATCTCGTGCCGCACCGGCGGTGGCGGCAACGCCGGACCGTGCCCGTACCGCAGCAGGGACTCGATACCTTGCGGGATCTCCAACGGCCGCGACGCCCGCATGGTCAGCGTCATCCGTTCCTCGTACGTCGCTCCGCCGTGGTGCACCGCCTCCAGCGCGGGCTCGACGTCGCGGCACGCCACCTCGGTCAGGAACCCGACCTTGCCGAGGTCGACCCCGAGCACGGCCGCGTTGTTCTTCGCGGCGATCCGCGCCCCGCGCAGAAACGTACCGTCGCCGCCGAGCGTGACGACGAGATCCGGGTCGCCGGCGTGATGCAGCTCGTCGGTCCCGCTGCGCCGCTCCTTGTGGTCCTTCCAGACGTCGATGTCGGTGCAGCCGATCCCGTGGTCGGCCGCCCACTTCCGCACGGTCCCGGCCGTCTCCACCGCAACCGGCCGCCCCTGATGAACCACAAGCCCAATCCGGCTGATCGCCACGAACCCCTCCTCGACACGGTTTCTGCCTACAAGGTAGCCGGGCTAGTCCCCCTTCGCGGCGGTGATGATCGGGTCGGTCTCGTCGTCGAACTCCCCGATGACCTCTTCGAGGAGGTCCTCGAGGGCTACGACGCCGATCGCCTGGTCGCCGCCGCAGACGACGGCGAGCTGGGCGCGTTCGTCGCGCATGGTGCGGATCGCCTTCGCGACCGGCGTACCGTCGCCGAGCTCGAGCGCGGCCATCATCAGGTCGGATGCGCGCACGGTCGTGTCGCCCGCTGTGGTCGCGCGGGCGGCGTCGCGGACGTGCACGATGCCGCAGATCGTCGTACCCGAGCTGACGACCGCAAGCCGCGAATGGCCCTCGCGCCGGCTGGTCAGCTCCACCTCGCGGGCAGTCGCGGACGCGGGCACCGTCGACAGCTCGGCGATCGGCGTCATGACCTGCCCGACCGTGGTGTTCTGCAGCGCGAGCATCGCGGTCAGCAGTTCGTGCTCGGGCTGCTCGAGCGTTCCGTGCTCGCGCGACGACTCGATCAGCAGCCGCAGCTCGTCCGGCCCGTGGGCGTTGGCGATCTCGTTCTGCGGGGTTACTCCGACCAGCCGGACGCACAGGTTGGCGATCCAGTTGAGCACGCTGAGCAGCGGCCGGAACACGTACGTGAACGCGCGGAACGGCAGCGCCAGCACCAACGCCGCGCGCTCTGGGTCGCTGATCGCCCACGACTTCGGCGCCATCTCGCCGAGCAGGACGTGCAGCAGACCGATCCCGCCGACGGCGATGATCAACGCGATCACATGTCCGATGCCCTCGGGGACATGCGCCAGCTCGAACAGCGGGTGCAACAGATGCGCCACCGCCGGCTCGCTCAGCGAACCGAGACCCAAGGTGCACAAGGTGATCCCGAGCTGCGCTCCCGCGAGCATCAGCGACAGCTCGCTGACACCGGCGATCGCGGCCCGCGCCGCCCGGCTGCCGGACGCGGCCGCCTCCTCGAGCCGATGCCGCTTCGAAGCGACCAGTGCGAACTCGGCCGCGACGAAGAACCCGTTCAAGGCCAGCAGTACGGCGGAGATGATCAGCGCCCACGTCGTACTCATGCCGTCCGCTCCATCAGCACGATGCCGGGCACCCGGCGTTCGATGGTCTGCACGGTCAGCCGCACGTACTCCGAGGGGATCGGCCGGCCGTCATGGTCGATCCGCTGCGGCAGCTCCACCGCGACCTCGTCGCCCACCACCGGGATCCGACCGAGCCGCGCCATCACCAGACCGGAGACCGTCTCGTAGTCGTCACCCTCAGGCAGCTGTACGCCGGTTGCCTCCTCGACCTGATCGAGCCGCCACCGGGCCGGCACCACCCACGACCCGTCACCGCCCTGCACCAGACCGGTCTCCGGAAGGTCGTCCTCGTCCCGGATCTCGCCGACCAGCTCCTCGGCGATGTCCTCCAGCGTGACGATCCCCGCGAACCCGCCGTACTCGTCGACGACGATCGCGAGCTGGCGGCGCGCGACCCGGAGCCGCTCGAGTACGCCGGGCAGCGGCAGCGTGGCCGGTACGGCGACCGCGGGTGACGCCAACGAACCGACCGCGATCGCCGCCCGGTCGGCCGGCTCCAGCTCGACCACATCGCCGATCGCGACCACGCCGACCACCTCGTCGACCGAGTCGCCGATCACCGGGAACCGACTGTGCCCGGTGTCCTGCAGCTCGACCACCCGGGTCAGCGGCTCGTCGCGATGCATCGTCACCACGTCCACGCGCGGCACCATCGCCTCGCCCGCCGTCCGCCCGCGGAAGTCCAGGCCGCGGTCGAGCAGCCGCATGGTGTCCTGGTCCAGCAGGCCTTGCTCGTACGACGTCTCGATGATCCGGTCGAGCTCCTGCGGGGTCGCGCCCTGCGGCAGCTCCTCGACCGGTTCGATCCCGACCCGGCGCAGGATCCGGTTGGAGGCCGAGTCGAACAGGTGGATCACCGGGCCGGCGATCGTCAGGTACATCAGCGTCGACCGGGACAGCCGCAGCGCGATCGCCTCGGATTTCGCGATCGCGAGGTTCTTCGGCGCCAGCTCGCCGAGCACCATCTGGATGATCGTTGCCAACAGCAACGCCAGGATCACCGAGATCGACATGCTCACGGCGCTCGGTACGCCGGCCGCGCCGAGCAGGTCGGCCAGGCCGGCGCCGAGATACGGCTCGGCGAAGTACCCGGCCAGCAGAGCGGTGATGGTGATGCCGACCTGCGCGCCGGACAGCACGAACGACAGCCGCGACGTGACCCGGAGTGCCCGCGCGGCCGCCGCGTCACCGTCCTCGGCCAGGGTCCGCAAGCGGCTCCGGTCGACGGCGACGTAGGCGAATTCCTGGGAGACGAAGTAGCCGGTGGCAACGGTCAGCACCAGGATCAGGCCCAGGCCGGCCAGGATCAGCATGGGACGACCTTATGAGAACTCCAGCGACTGCAGTACTGCGGGGTCCGACACGTCCAGACCTTCTTCGGTCGCCTTGGCGAAGGCCTGCATCCGGACGGCGTCCCCACGCTCCGAGGTCTCGCCGGCGATCCAGTACGCAACCGTGTACAGATCGTCGCGACTCACACCGAGATCGTCGACGGGAGTCGCCGGATCGCGTCAAGCGCCTTGATCTCACCGCGTATCGTCGTACCCCTCACGGGAAGTTAGGCTAACCTAACTAGGCGCGGTGGGCGAGGGGTCTACCGACGGCTGGACGGCTTCCAGGCGACGATCTCGCCGTCGCGGATGAGTTCGCCGTACTGCGCCGGGTCGACCTGGTCGCTCAGGAGCAGGTCGGCGATCGGTTGTACTGCGTCCGCCGGGGACTTGGCCTGGCTGAAGTCGTCGAACCATGGGCGGGACGCGCGGGTGTCCACCAGTCCCGGGCAGACGGACGCGACCAGGGTGTTCTCGGCGAGGTCCCGTTCGCGCCGCTCGGCCGCCACCGCGCGAACCGCGGCGACCTGCGCGACCTTCGACGGCAGGTTGACCCACTCCGGCCAGCCCTGCTGCGTCGCCGTACCGTCGTGCACCGCGGTCCGCCATTCCTCGACGACCTTCTCCACGTCCTCCAGCGACGCGTCGTCGAAGCGTGACCACAGCGTCTCCGGGAGCTGCTCCAGCGTCCCGAGCGAGCTGGCAACCACGATCAACCGCCCACCCGGCCGCAGGATCGGGCCGAAAGCCCGCAACATGTACTGCGCTCCAAGGTTGGCCACATCCACAAACTCGTCAACCTGCTCAACAGGCGCCTTCCCCGGCTCCAACGGCCCGATCGCGTTGGAAACGACGAAGTCCACCGCACCCACCTCCTCCGCCAACCGCTCCACAGCCTCCCGATCGGTGACGTCGAGCACCCGCCCCTCAACCCTCGCGACGCCGTGCACGCGAGCGGCGGCCTCGGCGACTCGCTCCGGGTTCCTGCCGGTGAGGAGGACCAGGTCCTCCGGGTTCATCCTGTTCGCCAGCTCTTCCACCAATGCATATCCGATGCCTTGGTTGGCGCCGGTAACTACTGCGATGCGTTGTTCTGTCATGTGGCCAACGTAGGTCGACGGGAGGTATGACTCCAACGAAAGTTCAGCACAGGTGGTATGCGTAGATGTCATGGACTTCACCGACGTCTCACTGACCGCGCTGCGGGTGTTCCGGGAGGTGGCCGAGCGCGGTACGTTCACCGCCGCCGCGTCGGCGCTCGGGTACACGCAGTCGGCCGTCTCCCGCCAGATCGCCACCCTCGAACGTGCCGCCGGCAACCAGCTCCTGGAGCGCCGCCGTGAGGGCGTCACCCTGACGCCGGCCGGCCAGGTGGTACTGCGGAACGCCGCCGCCGTCCTGGACCAGCTCGACGCGACGGCCCGCGAGCTGGCCGGACTCCCCGTCGCCGGCGGGACCGTGCGGCTCGGCTGGTTCCCGAGCGCGGGCGCGGTTTTGTTGCCGCGGGCAATCAGCGCGGTACGTCGTACGCACCCGGCGATCACCGTGACGACGCGGGAAGGTTCGACGCCCGCGCTGGTACGGGCGTTGCGGGCGGGGACGATCGACCTCGCGCTGATCGCGTCCGCGCCGCCGTTCCGCCCGCCGGACGCCGAATCACCCGCGCTCAAGTTGGAGACGCTGGCCGAGCGGAGCCTGCGGCTGGCGGTGCCGACCGGTCATCCGCTCGCGGCGCACGAATCCGTAGACGTCGCCGACCTCCGCGGCCAACGCTGGATCGCCGGCCCCGCGTCGAGCAGCGAACTGTGGATGGGCGTCTGGCCGGGCCTCGACGAGCGCCCGGTCATCGCCCACACGGTCCGCGACTGGCTGGCCAAACTCCACCTGGTCGCGGCCGGCGCCGGCCTCACCACGATCTCCGCCTCGATGGCGTCCGCAGTACCTGCCGGTGTCCGCGTCGTCACGGTCCGCGGCGGCCCCCAGGAACTACGCCGCACGATCCTCGCCCGACTCCCCGGTCGCACGCCCGAGCCAACAGCCCTACTGGCCGCCGCCCTCCGCACCGCCGCTCTCGAGGTCAACCCGCCGAACTGACTCGTCGGCCGGTGGCTGAGCCGTAGGTGCGCCGGCAGCCGGTGCCTGCTGAGGAGGAGCTGGAGCTGGCTGGGGCTGAGCCTGCGGGGCCGTCACCTGAGCTGGGGTTTCGTCGTCGTCGCCGTGTCTGGCCTTCTCGAACTCTTTCATCGCGCGGGCGGCGTTCTTGGTCAGTTCCGGCAGCTTCTTCGCGCCGAACAGGAGCACGACGATGACCAGGATGACGATCCATTCGCCGCCTTCGGGCAGCGCGAGCTGTGGCACCATGACAAGCCTTCTTTCGACAAAATCCCCCACCAACCTACGCCGGAGTCGGAACCGTAGGCTGGGCCATATGTCACGAGTCCTCCCCGAGCTGTTCGCGGCCGCGGTCCACCGGGACGGCGGCGCCCCGTTCCTCACCTACTACGACGACGCGTCCGGCGAGCGGATCGAGCTGAGCGCGGTCACCACCGCGAACTGGGTCGCCAAGACCGCGAACCTGCTGGTCGACGAGTACGACCTGGAGGCCGGCGAGACCGTCGCGATCGGACTGCCTCCGCACTGGCTCGGCGTCGTCTGGGCGCTGTCCACCTGGTCGGTCGGCGCGTCCCTGACCAGCAAGACCGGCACCCTGGCGATCACCGGCCCCGACTTCAGCATCCGCGGCGACCGCGAGACCGCTGCCTCCGCGCTCCTCCCGCTCGGCGGCCGCTTCCGCGAACCCCTCCCGGACGGCATCCAGGACTACGGAGCCGAGGTCTACAACCATCCCGACGTCTTCGTCCCCTTCGATCCGCCGACCCCGGACTCCCCGGCGTACGACGACCTCACGCACGCCGACCTGATCGGTACGGCGGAACCCATCAGCGATCGCATCCTGGTCCAGCGGACGCTCACGGACCGGGACGGTCTGGGACTGCTGGTCGGGGTGATCTCCGGAGGTGGTTCGATCGTGCTCTGCCGCAACCTGGACGCCGCCAAGCTGGAGCGCCGGGTCGCGGACGAGAAGGTCGACCGAGTTCTGGAGGGGTAGCGTGCGGCGATTCGAGGGAAAGGTCGCGCTGGTCACGGCGGCGGCGCAGGGCATCGGGTCCGCGGTCGCGCGGCGGCTGGCCGACGAGGGCGCGTCCGTGGTGGTGACCGATCTCCAGGAGGACAAGGTCGGCGAGGTCGCCGCCGGGATCGGCGAGCAGGCGCTCGCGCTGCGGCTCGACGTGACCGACCGGGACGATGTGGACGCGGCGGTCGCGGCCGCGGTCGAGCGGTTCGGCCGGCTCGACGTGGTGGTGAACAACGCCGGCGGCTGCATCGTGTCCACGGCGCCGGAGGACACGACCCCGGAGGAGTGGCACGCCCAACTCGACCTGACCCTGGTCGGTGCGTCGCGGTGCATCCAGGCGGCGCTCCCGCAGCTGGTGAAGAACCGCGGCAACGTCGTCACGATCAGCTCGGTCAACGGACTCAGTGCCTTCGGCAACATCGAGTACTCCGCCGCGAAGGCCGGTCAGGTCGCGATGACGGTCAACTACGCCGCGCGGTACGGCGACCTCGGCGTCCGCTTCAACGTCGTTGCCCCAGGCACCATCCGGACGCCGAACTGGGACAACCAGCCCGAAACACTCGAGCGCTTCGCGAAGATGTACCCGCTCGGCCGCATCGGCGAGCCCGAGGACATCGCCGCCGCGGTCGCGTTCCTGGCGTCCGACGACGCGTCCTGGATCACCGGCCACACCCTCCCGGTCGAGGGCGGCGTCCTCACCGGCCCGGGTGTTCTCGACCTGACGACGAGTGGCGCCTTCAAGAAGGAGTATCCGGGCCTCTGAACAGCTGCTCGGCCTGTGCCAGTGCGTCGGGATCGCCCGTCGTACGGTGCAGGCCGCGGAGCGCATGGGCCTGTTCGAGCTTGTTGCCGAAGGCACCCCAGTCCGCCGCGGCGCGCGCGAACCCGGCGGCCGCGGCCGCGGTGTCGCCGCGGTGTTCGGCGAGCAACGCCTCGGCCGTCGTCGCCGAGTACTCGCGCATCGGCAGCACCGGCTCGACGAAGTCCGCAAGGACGGCACCGGCCTCGACCTGGCCCGCGGACAGTGCCGCCCGGATCAGCGACGGCAGCCGCGCATCGAACTCGAGGCTGCCGCGCAGATCGGACAGCGACGCGAGCAACCGCAGGATCTCCAGTACGCCGTCCCGATCGCCGTCCCGGGCCCGGGTGGTCGCAGCGGGAGATCCCGCGATGACGATCAGATCCGGCCAGCCCGCATCCACTGCCAGCCGGTACGCCTCCTCGGCGGGATCGCGAGCGCCGGCAAGACCCGACTCGACCTCCGCAACCGCCAGCGCCGCCAGGACCTCGATCCGCCGCAGGGTGGTGAACGCCGGTCCGGCGTGCTCGAGTTGGGCCCGGCACGCCGCGATGGCCTCGGCCGGGCGGCCCGTCTCGATCGTCAGCTGCAGGACGGTGCAGCTGATCTGCTGCTCCATCTCGGCCAGCCGGCGCCGGGCGGCGAATTCGAGAGCGGTGTCCAGCTCGCCCAGGGCCACCACCGGTCCCTCGATCTGCCACAGTACCCAGCCGTAGTTCAGCCAGATGACCGCCGCGTCGCGTCCCTGGCCGAGCTCGAGCATCGCGGCCAGCGCCTCTTTGACGTCGACCAGCCCGCCGGTATCGCCCTGAGCGACCCGGGCGAGCCCCCGCGATTCCAGAGCCCGGTGCGGTACGGCGTACCCCTGCTCGGCCGCCATCTGCAGGGCCCGGTTCGCCGAGTCGATCGCGTCCTGGCGACGACTCGCGACCACCCGGATGCTCGCCTGGCCGGACAGCAACTGGACCAGGTCCTCGCTCGGCCCGAGCTCCTCGAGCATCGCGACCGCCCGGTCGATGGTCGCCAGGCTCTCCTCCATGCTGTTCAGCGCGTACGTCGACGCGCGGAGAGCGCGAGCGAGCCCACGGATGTCGCCGGTCGCCTCGAACCCGGCGATCGCCTCGCGGTAGGCGGTCCGCGCGTCGTCGAGCCGGCCGGCGAGGAACGCCGCCCATCCCCAGCGCGTCAGGACCGCCGGCCGTTCCGGATCCCCGGGCGGGGTCAGGCCGAGGGCTCGGTCGAGCAGCGCCATGGCCTGGCCGGCGTCGAGGTTCATCGCCAGCTCGGCGGCCATCAGCTGATAGCGGCGCGCCCGCGGCGCGATCGCCGCCACCGCGTCCGCATCGCCGAGAGCAGCGGCCAGATCCATTGCCGTCGTGAGGTGGTACGCGATCAGGTTCGGGGTCTCCGCCTGGCACGCGGCGCAACGCAGCTCGAGCCAGTCGGCGGCGGCGAGGTGCCGGGCCGACCGAACCGCCCGCGGCACCTGGCTGTAGGCGACGTCGCGGGTCAGTGCATGCCAGAACGTGTACTCGTGCTGACCGAGCATCGCCGACCGCCGGACCGGGCGCACCAGCTCCTTGCGGGCCAGCTCCTGCAGTGCCTGGACGACCTCCGCCGGATCCCGGCCGGACAGGGCCGCGACGGCCTCGGCCCAGAACACTCGTCCGATCACCGCAGCATCTGCCAGCAGTGCCTTGCGATCGGGATCCAGTGTGTCCAGCCGGGCCGCGATGAGCGCTGCGATGCCGGCCGGCAGCTCGGCGGAAGTGGCTTGGTCCGGGCCGCAGTCGGTCACGATCCGGGCGAGTTCTTCGGCGTACAAGGGGTTGCCGTCGGCACGGCGTACCAGGCGCTGCCGGGTCTCCTCGGGCACGTCCTGACCGGCGAACATGCCGCTCAGGAGTTGGTCGGTCTCGTCCGCCGACAGCGGCGAGAGGCCGAGGGTGAGGGCGTTCTGGACTCCGCGGGTCCACTGCGGTCCGCGTTCGAGCAACTCGGGGCGCGCGGTGACGACGACCAGCAGCGGCAGGTCGGTCACCCATGCGGCCAGGTGATCGACGAAGGCGAGCATCGCGTCCGTCGCCCAGTGCAGGTCCTCGAACACCAGCACGACGGGCGACTGCTCGGCGAACGATTCCAGCAGTTGCCGCCAGGCCGCGAACGACTCCTCCTGCGTCGCCGATCCCGGCTGCGCGGACCGATCGGCGCCGACCAGCGGCCCGACCCGGGCCCGCAACCAGGCACGATCCGCACCGTCCGGCACGATCGCGTCCAGCTTGGCCACGGCCTGCGCCGGCGGATCGGTGTCCAGGATCCCGGCCTGGACCTTGAAGATCTCCGCGATCGGCCCGAACGGCGTCTCGCCGTACGGCAGTGAGCGGCCCTCGCGCCAGGTGACGAGCTCGTCGTGGTGATCCAGCCAGGCGCCGAACTCCGCGACCAGGCGGGACTTGCCGATGCCCGGCTCGCCGAGCAGCGTGACGAACTGCGGCACCCGCTCCGCGACGGCCTTCTCGAACGCGGTGTACAGCAAGGTGAGATCGCGCTGCCGGCCGACCATCGGCGTACTGAGATCGCGGATCACGTCCGCACCGAAGCGCGCCCTCGGCGGGCCGGCCTGCCAGCGTTCGACCGGATGGCTGATTCCCTTGGCCACAACGGGTTCCAGGGCTTCGTAGCCGAACACGCGACTGGTCGCCGCGTAGGTGCCGGAGCCTGCCACCACCGCGCCGATCGGCGCGGACGACTGCAGCCGGGCGGCCAGGTTGACCACCATGCCGGTGACGAACGGCTCGCCTAGCTCGGGTCGCGCGGTCAGCTGGACCAGTGCCTCACCGGTCTCGATGCCGATCCGGACCTCGAGCGGTCCGCCCGGCAGCTCGGCCACCGCGTCGAGGATCGCCAGACCGGCCCGGACCGCCCGCTCCGCGTCGTCCTCCCGCGACCGCGGTGCACCGAACACGGCCAGGATGGCGTCCCCGGCGAACTTCTCGACCGTCCCGCCGTACCGCTCGACCGTCTGCCGCAGCGTCGAGTGGTACGGCGCCAGCCAGCGACGGACGTCTTCGGGATCGGCGGACTCCGATGCCGTGGTGAAGCCGACAAGGTCGCAGAACAGCACCGTGACGACCTTGCGCTCCTCGGTCATCGCGCCCCCAAGGACATTCGGGCCGATCGGCTCAGCTCTCCGACTCGAGGCTGCGGATCCGGGCGGTCAGGGCCTTGAGCAGCGCCTGGGCGACATCCGGGTTCTCCTTCACGACCGGCTCGAACGCCAGCGCGGACAGCGCGAACGTGCTCAGCCCGTCCGGCCCGGCCACCACGGTCGCGGACCGCGGCAGGCCGTCGATCAACGAGATCTCGCCGAAGTAGTCCCCCACCGTCAGCGGCTCGCGGACGACGCCGTTGACCTCCACGTCGGCCGAGCCGGCCAGCACCACCTGCAGGCCGGCATCGTTGGCGCCCTGCTCGATCACGTGGTTGCCGGCCGGGACCTTCAGCGTGGTGCCACGCTCGATCAGGTCGGACAGCGTGTCCTTGGACAGTCCTTCGAAGAGATCGATCTTCGCCAGGAACGTCGGCAGGCTCTCGTAACTCATGGATCGCACCCCTCGATCGGTGCCCGGCACACGGGCAGCTCTGTGAACTGCGCCACAGGCTACAGCCGGGGCGGATCGCCGACCACGATTCAGGCTTTCGGCCAGGCCTCCCACGCGGTGGCGAACATGTCGTCGACCGTGTAGGTGTTCTTCCACGCGAGGTCGCGGGCGGCGAGGTCACCGTTCGCGACGACGCGGGACGGGTCGCCCGGCCGGCGTGGGCCTTCGGTCGGGGTGAAGTCGATGCCGGTGACCCGGCGGGCGGCGTCCATGATCTCGCGGACCGACGTGCCGGTGCCGCTGCCCAGGTTGTAGACCGGCTCGAGGGTCTTGCCGGACTCGAGCGCGCGGGCCGCGGCGACGTGCGCACGGGCCAGGTCGGCGACGTGGACGTAGTCCTTGACCGACGTGCCGTCGGGCGTCGGGTGGTCGGTGCCGTAGATCTGCGGCACCTTCCTCTGTGTCAGCAGGTTGCAGACGATCGGGAACAGGTTGTACGGGCTCGCGTCGTACACCGTCGGATCACCGGAGCCGACCACGTTGAAGTAGCGCAGCGAGGTGTGGTGCAGCTCGGCCGCGGCGGCCTGGTCGCGGAGCAGCCACTCGCCGATCAGCTTCGACTCGCCGTACGGCGACTGCGGGTCGGGCGCGGTGTCCTCGGTGACGACCTCGTCCTTGGGCGTCCCGTACACGCCGGCGCTCGACGAGAAGACGAGGTTGCGCACCGACTTCTCCGCCATCGCTTCGAGCAGCGACACCATCGCGGTCACGTTCTGCGTGTACGTGTGCAGCGGGCGCTGCACCGACACCCCGGCGTACTTGAAGCCGGCGAGGTGCACGACCCCGTCGACACCGTCCAGTGCTTCTCGCACCGCCGTACCGTCGAGCAGGTTCGCATGCACGAACGGCACACCGTCCGGTACGAACTCCGCCTTCCCGCTCGACAGGTCGTCGATCACGACCACGTCGATCCCGTCGTTGCGGAACGCGCGCACCACATGCGCTCCGATGTACCCAGCACCACCAGTCACGAGCCACGTCATGTCTCAGATCCTGCCACCAGGACCCACCCGGGACCGCCCGAACGGGCCGATCCTGTACCAATTAGCAGACAGTTGCCAGCCAGAAGTAAGTCAGCTCGGTCCACTCCACCTCGGCCGGCGCGACGTCGGCCGCGAACCGCTCCCGCGAGGGGAAGTTCTTCAACACCTCGTACGTCCGCCCGTCCGACAACTGCCGGGTCTGATAGGTGTCGCCGTCCTCCGTCGCCCGGGTGATCGGATGGTTGCTCCCCTCCACGTACCTGTTGTCCGCGAGGATCACCACCCCACCCGGCTCGACCCGTTCCAGCAGGCCCAGCGTGAACCGCCGTACGTCGGCGCGCGGCACATGGGACCAGAAGAAGCCGGCGAAGATCGCGTCGAACCGCCCCTCGACCGCACCGAGGTCGTACGCGTCGGCCGTCCGGAAACGAACATCGGCCGAGCCGTAGGACCGGGACCGGGCGATGGCCAGCGGCTCCTCGTTGAAGTCCGTCGCCAGCACCGACTGCGCGCTGGACGCCAGTGCGGTCGTCCAGTAACCGGTGCCGGCGGCAACTTCCAGGACCGACCGGCCGCGGACGAGCGGCGGCAGGAGGGCCCGTAGGCGGGCCAGGTCCTCCTGCCGTTCGGGCTTCTCGTACACCGCGTCGTACTCACCGGCACGATCGCGGTAGTAGTCCGCCAGCTCGCTCATCGGGCCAGGGAACGGGCTTTGGGCGTGAGCAGGAACGCGCCGGCGTACAGCAGGGCGGCGATGATCAGGAGGCCGTGGTAACCGATGATCAGGGCCGCATACTCGAGGCAGCCGCCCAGCATCGCGCCCAGCAGGTTGGCGCCGAACGATGCCGTGCCGTCGGCCGTGTCGGTGAAGCGCTTGGCGAAGATCACGTTCGCGGCGAAGATCGGCGTGAACGCGATCAGGACCGCGACCAGCGCCCGCAACCCGACCGGCATCCCGAGCAGCCAGCTGTCCGGGAAGACCCACGACAACGCGAGCCCGCCGAACAGCACGGCGAACATCACCTTGATCGGTGGCGTCCTGAACCGTCTCGTCACTTCGACCGCCGCAAGCACCGCCACCAGCACGCCGGCGAACACGATCGCGTTGACGACCCACGTCGTACCGAACAGCAACGCGAACCCGGTGATGCTCTTCGTCTCCAGCAACATGAAGCCGGCGCCCAGCAGGAACAGGTCCGCGTACGGACGCATCCGCCGGTACGACGACCCGCCGCCGGCGATCCCGACCCCGACCAGGCCGGCGACCATGATCAGGCCCAGCGTGACGAGGTACAGACCCGGAATCCGGTCCGTGAACAGGTACAGGAACGGCCGGTTGTCCGTGGCCGGCGGCGGCGTGACCGCGGACGGCCCCGGCCACTCGGCGGCGCACGTCTGATCCTGCTCGGTCAGGCCGACCGTCACGACGGCCTGCTGCAGACCGTCGCCGACCTTGTCCACGCACGGCTTGTGCCCGAAGGCCTCCTGCGCGGTCGACGCGAGCCGGTCGATCAGCCAGGTCTCGCGGTAGTAGTTGTACATGGCAAAGGCCCCACCCGGGTTCAGGTGGTCCTTCGCGGACTCGAACGCCTGCTTGGTGAACAGGTAGCTCTCGAGCCGCAGCGAGCTCGCGCCGTTCACCAGCGTCAACGAGTCCGGCAGCGCCAGCAGGATCAGGTCGTACTTCTTGTCGGTCCGGGACAGGTACGCCCGCCCGTCGTCGATGTGCGACGTCACCCGCGGGTCCTGGTACGGCCGGTCCGGGTGCAGCGCCTTGCCGAGGTCGCGGATCCGCGGGTCGATCTCGACCGCGTCCACATGCGTTGCACCCTTCTTCAATGCGATCGCCACGTCCGAACCGGAACCGGCGCCGATGATCAGCACGTTCTTCGGCGTCTTCCCGACGTTCGCCCGCTCGTACGGCAGTCCGTACTGCGGCTCCCACTGCAGTCGCGCGTCGGCCGGGATCGCCTGCTGATGCGGTACGCCGTTGACCGTGATCGTCAGCAGCGGCACGCCTTCCCAGGTGTACTGCTTGGTCTGCACCTTGTAATACGGCGACCAGCTGTTGTCCGCTTTGGTCGACTCGTGGAACAGCACCCCGAGCATCACCAGCAGCGGCGCGAGCACCATCGCGGCGCTCAGCCCGACGGCAACGGCCCGGCGACCGGATCCGGCCGTCCGCGGGATCATCAGCAGCGCGAACATGACGGTGACGATGAGCCCCCACCAGATCGGCGGCGCACCCAGGAACGACAACCCGGTGAACGCCACGATCCCGGCCAGGCTGCCGATCAGATCGAAGCGGTACGCCGTCAGTCGCGGCAACTCGGAGAAACAGCGGCCGACCAGCTCGGCGGGACCGGCGAGCACTACCGCGGCCGCGACGAAGATGATCGGCAGGATCACCCAGACCGGCGGGCCGGTGGTGTTCAGGCTGGTGAAGTAGATGACGCTGGACGAACTGCCGCGGTTGACCGTCACCGGCTTCCAGGCGATCACCAGGACCAGCAGGCCCAGCATGATCGGCGAGTAGTACGGCAGCCGCTTCGCCCGGCCGGACCGCAGTACACCGATCCCGATACCGAGGAACGAGCCGAGCAGCACGAAGTTCGAGAAGTAGCTGAGGTGGACCACGTTCGAGCCGGTCCACCGGATCAGCGCGAGCTCGGTGAAGAGCATCAGCGCACTGGACGCGACCAGCCGCGTCCGGACCCCGAACGGGCTCGGCCAACTGGGCACGGTCACACGGTCAGTGGGGGAGTCGACTGCCATGCGGGGCGACGTTACCGGATATCGAAGTGGTCTGCGTCACCCCGCGGGCAACCGTTACGGACGGTCAGCGGCGACGTGCCGGCTTCGGCAGTTCGCAGCCGGACTTGTTCAGGTCGATGGTGCGGTTCGCGGTCAGGCAGGTGTAGAGCCACCAGGTCTGCTGGCCGTACGCCGCACCCTGCTCGACGGTGACGTTGCCGTCGGCGTCGACCTCGCACGGGTTGTTGACCGTGCAGCGCTCGCCGTCCTCGTTACCGGTGTTGTTGATCCCGATCATCTCGCCGGTCGTGGTGCTCACCACGGGCGATCCCGACGTACCGCCGATCGTCTCGCAACCGGGCTGCTGGTACTTGATCGAGTTCTGCCAGGTCCAGTCGCCCTCACGCAGCTGCGGGATGGTCGCCTGCACCGAGCAGGTGTAGATGCGCTTCCAGTAGCCCGACACGACCGCCATACCGGCGCCGTCCGCGGGGCCTTGCTTGGCCAGCGTCAGCGGATCGACGTTCAGCCGGCTCTTGATCGACGCGTACGTCTCGTTGACCTCGTACACGATCATGTCGGTCTTGGTCATCGTGCCGAACAGGATCTTGTCGGCGCGGACCGTACCGGCCCCGCTGGAGTCCGGCTTGAGCAGCGTGATCGAGCGCGTCGAGGCCTTGTTCACCAGCACCTGGCCGGGCTGCAGGAACCCGCCCTCGTAACAGTGCCCGTTGGTGAGTACGAGCGCCTTGTCGGTGCTGACCGATTCGGCGTACCGGACGAGGGACGCCGAGCAGTTGCTCAGGGCGGCGATCCCGGTGAAGTCGGCACCCGGCGCGGCGGCTTGGGCCGCGCTGGTGCCGAGCAGGGTGGTGGTCGCGACCGCGGTAGCGGCCAGGAGTGTACGCAACAGTTTCATGGGGCGGTGTCCTCACTGGTTGTACTTGGAGGACTTCGTAACGCAATCCCTGGCCGGTCTCCATCACAGTTCCGTGAAACCGGCTGCCCACAGGGTCAGAGCAGGGGTTTTCCTGCGCTCCGTGTCAGGACTGCTACTCTTCGTCTCCGGATCCGCCCAGGGTCGAACCAACCTTGCACCCGGCACGTCGTACTGATCGACGGTTGGAGCACGAGGTACGGTCGGCTACAGCCGCCCCCTGTACGGAGAACGGAAGGACGTCATGCCGCAGGAGAAACCAGACCTGCGCAATCTCCGCGAGCCGGTCCGGTTCAAGAGGGCGCTGACACTGCTCTTGATGACGCTGATCCTGCCCGGGTCGGCGCAGATCGTCGCGGGCAGCCGGCGGGCCGGCCGCTGGGCCTGGCGAGTCGTCTTCGGCCTGATCGCGATCATCGTCTTCCTGGTGGTCCTCGGCCTGATCTGGCGCTCGGGGACGATCAACTTCCTGGCCCGGCCGGGGACGTTGCGGCTGGTGCAGATCATCCTGATCGTGCTCGCGGTCGGCTGGGCGGCGCTGTTCATCGACGCGTACCGGATCTCGCAGCCGCTGACGCTCGAGCGCAACCACCGCCTCATCACCAGCATCCTCGACGGCGTGATGATCTTCGTCGTCGTCGGCGCGCTGATCTACGCCAGCGTGATCGTGAACACCCAGCGGGACTTCGTCGCCAGCGTGTTCGGCAGCGGCAAGTCCTCGAAGGCCGAGAAGGGCCGCTACAACGTCCTGCTGATGGGCGGCGACTCCGGCGCCGACCGGATCGGCACCCGGCCGGACAGCATGACGGTGGCCAGCATCGACGCGGACACCGGCCGGACCGTCCTGATCGGCCTCCCGCGCAACCTGGCCAAGGTGCCATTCCCGGCCGGTACGGCGATGGCGAAGCAGTTCCCGGACGGCTTCATCTGGAAGAAATGCGCCGCCGAGTGCCTGCTGAACGCCGTGTACACGTACGCCGCCAACCACAAGGCCCTGTTCCCCGGCGACCCGAACCCGGGTGAGACCGCGACCACGCAGGCCATCGAGGCGGTCACCGGCCTGAAGATCAACTACTTCGTGCTGATCGACCTGGCCGGCTTCCGCGATCTGCTGAACGCGGTCGGCGGGATCACCCTGGACATCGGCAAGCGGGTCCCGATCGGCGGCGGCACCTCACCGATCAAGGGCTACATCGAAGCCGGCAAGAACCAGCACCTGGACGGCTACCACGCGCTCTGGTTCGCCCGGTCCCGGGCCGAGTCGTCGGACTACGAGCGGATGGCGCGGCAGAAGTGCGTGATGTCGGCGATGCTGAACCAGCTGTCGCCGTCGACCGTGCTGACCAAGTTCCAGGGCATCGCCTCGGCCAGCAAACAGGTGGTCAAGACCGACATTCCGGCCAGTGAGCTGGGCACTTTCACCGATCTCGCGCTGGACGCGAAGAAGCTCCCGGTGTCAAGCTTCTCGGCGGTCCCGCCGTTGATCCACACCGGCGACCCGGACTTCGCGCTGATCCGGACCAAGGTCGCCGAGGCGATCGCCAGGTCCGAATCGCTGGACAAGGGCGGCTCAGGAGGAGACGGTAAGACTTCGACCACTCCGCGTAGTACCACCAGCACGACCAAGAAGCCGAGCACCGGAACCACCAAGAAGCCGACTACTTCACCGACCACACCCGCCGCTGGCGTCGACGACGTCGCATCGATCTGTAAGGCCTGACCTGATATGCCGCTGTCCCACTGGCCACCCGTGTCCGTCGTGATGCCCGTGCTGAACGAGGAACGCCATCTCGAGGAGGCGGTCGGCCGCGTCCTCGAGCAGGACTATCCCGGTGATCTGGAGGTCGTCCTCGCGATCGGCCCGAGCAAGGACCGGACCCAGGAGATCGCGGACAAGCTGGCCGAGAAGGATCACCGGATCAGCATCGTGCCGAACCCGACCGGCAAGACCCCGGCCGCGCTGAACGTCGGCATCGCGCACGCCAAGCACGACATCCTGGTCCGGGTCGACGGGCACGGCGCGCTCACCGACGGGTACATCACCCGCGCGGTCGAGGTGCTGGAGGAGAGCGGCGCGGACAACGTCGGCGGCGTGATGGCGGCCGAGGGCCGGACCCCGACCGAGATGGCGGTTGCCTGTGCGTACCGCTCCCGGCTCGGTCTGGGCGCGTCCACGTTCCACCAGGGCGGCAAGGCCGGACCGGCCGACACCGTGTACCTCGGCGTGTTCCGGCGGGCCGCGCTGGAGCGGGTCGGCGGTTTCGACGAGACCATGCACCGGGCGCAGGACTGGGAGCTGAACTACCGGATCCGCAAGACCGGCGGCCTGATCTGGTTCAGCCCGGACCTTTCGGTCACCTACCGGCCGCGCTCGTCGCTGTCGGCGGTGGCCAAGCAGTTCTTCCACACCGGTCAGTGGCGCCGCGAGGTGATCCGCCGGCACCCGGAGACCGCCAGCAAGCGGTACCTGGCTCCCCCGGTCGCCGTCATCCTGCTGGCCCTCGGCACGATCCTCGGCATCGTCGGCGTCGCCACCGGCGCCAACTGGCTGGACCTCGGCTTCATCGCGCCGCTCGGCTACGGCCTGCTGCTGATCTTCGGCTCCGCCATGGAAGGCCGCTACCTCCCCTGGAAGGCCCTCTTCTGGATGCCGCTGGTCTGCGCCACCATGCACGTCTCCTGGGGCCTAGGCTTCCTCATCGGCCTCCGCGAACAACCAAAGGCCGTCTGACCAGCCGGTGGAGATCCCTTCGTCTTGGGGGTTCTCGGCTGGTATGCGAGCGAAGAACCCCCAAGACGGGTGGATATCCACCCTCACCGAATGCAGGTCAGGCCAACAGCGCGGAGCCGGTCCTCGCGCCGCTTCTCCCGGATCAGGATCTCGGGTGATGCGCCGCCGTACTTGAGCGCGCCGTCGAACTCGACCACCGTCTGATACCCGTCGAAGTCGAAGTCGACTCGGGCGATGAGCCCGAGACGATCGCGGTACTCGGTCTGCAGGCGGGGTGGCGCTGTACGCCGGCTACGACACCACCGGATCGGCCGTCCACCCGGGTGACGTGCACGCGGCTGAGGTCGAGGCCCCAGATCGGCAGACCGTGCAGGACCAGCGCCGACTGATGGCCGACGACGACGGTCCCCGGGCGCATCGCGTTCATCACCGCGTGCACTTGCCGTAGGTGCATCAAACGGACGCGTTCCCACGGCGGCAGAACACTCAGGTCGAGCACCTCGGCGTACTGACCGCGTCGGATCTGTTCCCAGCTACTGGTTTGCGCGCCTTAGCCTGCCCGGGTGGAGTTGATGTAGGCGGTGACGACTTCTTCGACGGGGCCGTCGAGTTTCAGGACGCCGGCGTCGAGCCAGAGGGCGCGGTTGCAGGTTTCCTGTACGACGTCGAGGCTGTGGCTGACCAGGAAGACCGTGCCGGCCTGGTCGCGGAGTTCCTTGATCTTGCGTTCGGAGCGGACCCGGAACTCGGCGTCGCCGGTCGCGAGTGCCTCGTCGACGAGCAGGATGTCGTGGGTCTTCGCGGACGCGATCGCGAACTTGAGCCGGGCCGCCATCCCCGACGAGTACGTCGACATCGGCAGGTCGATGAAGTCGCCGATCCCGGAGAACTCGACGATCTCGTCGTACCGGCGCTGGACGTCGGCCGGGGACATGCCCATCGCGAGGCAGCCGAGGACGACGTTGCGGTCGCCGGTGAGGTCGTTCATCATCGCCGCGTTCACGCCCAGCAGCGACGGCTGCCCGCCGGTGTAGACGGCGCCGGCCGCGGGCGGCAGCAGGCCGGCGATCGCGCGCAGCATCGTCGACTTGCCGGAGCCGTTGCGGCCGATCACGCCGATCGCGTCGCCCTTGTACGCCGTGAAGCTGACGCTCTTGACCGCGTGCACCTCGCGGATCGTCGGCCGGTCCTGCCGTTTCAGGATCCGCCGCAGCGCGGTGGCCGCCGTACCCTTGCCGCCCTGGCCGGCGATCACCTTGTAGATGATGTCGAGCCGGTCGGCGATGACCGTTGGTTCAGCCGCGGCCATAGCGGTCCTCCGCCTGCCAGAAGTAGGCGAACCCGCCCGCGAGCATCACGAACGACCAGACGATCGCGATCGTCCACGCGTGCGGCAGCTGGTTCTTCAGGTGTTCCTGGAGCAGCGACCGCCGGACGATGTCGATGTACGCCGAGATCGGGTTGAACGCGAGCACCTGGACGACCCAGCTGGGTGCGTCGAGCTGGGCCAGCTTGCCGGGCAGCGAGAAGAAGATCCCGGACGCGTACAACCAGGTCCGGGTGACGAACGGCAGCAGCTGCGTGATGTCGGAGACGAACGTCCCGATCCGCGCGAAGACGAGCGTGATGCCGATGTTGAACATCATCTGCAGCACCATCGCCGGAACGATCAGGAACCAGCGCCACGCCGGCCCGTCGGTGAATCCGACGACCACGAACAGGATCGCGAGCGAGACCAGCATCTGGTTGAGCTCGTTCAGCACGTAGGCGAGCGGGAGGGTCGCGCGGGGGAAGTGCAGGGTGCGGATCAGCGAGAGATTCAGCGCGAGCGAGCGCGAACCCTCGGTCATGCAGCGCTGCGTGAACGTGAAGACGAAGATCCCGCTGAGCAGGAACGCGACGTAGTTGTCGATGCCGTTCTTGGTGCCGAGCAGCACGCCGAAGGCGAGGTAGTACACCGCGGCGTTGAGCAGCGGGGTCAGCACCTGCCAGATCGAGCCCAGGCGGGCTCCGGCGTACATGGCATAGGTGCGTGCGGTGGCGTAGCTGAGGACGAACTGGCGACGGCTCCACAACTCGCGGAGATACGAGCCGAGCGGGGGGCGGATCGAGCTCTTGGAGAGTCCGTAACGTTCGGCCAAGGCCGCGGGGTCGGTCACCCCGGTCGGCTGTGCGGCGGTGGACATTGCGCCAATGTACTGCGCTGCGTAATCCACTCGTGACGCAGGTCAGTCGACTAAGCGGGCTCTCAGTTTCGCGAGGTCCCCGGCGGTAAGACCACCGTGCCGCAGGTATGCCTCCGCACCGCCGTACTTCGTGTCCAGGTGCCGCAGGATCGCGACGATCGACTCGGCCCGGGTGTCGCGGAACTCGATCATCTCCGGATGCTTGGAGGTGTCGGGCTCCTCGGCCAACTGCTCCTCGAGCCACGGCGCGAGCCGCACCTGGGTGAGGAAGTAGTCGGCGACGATCTCCTCCTCCGGTACGCCGGCCACGCTGAGCGCCAGCGCGACGACCATGCCGGTGCGGTCCTTGCCGCCGTGACAGTGCACCACCACGGCGCCGTCCTCCTCGTCCGCGATCGCCTTCACCGCGGCCGCGAACAGCTCCGGCCGCCGATCGAGCATCCACGTGCACGCCTCGATGATGGTCGGCCGCCCGTGCTCCGGATCGGCCGGATCCTGCAGCGACTGCCGCACCGCCAACGGCGTGCCGGTGAACGGAGTCGGGTACGCCGCAACCTCGCCGTCACCGCGCAGATCGAGGATCCGCCCCACTCCAGCCCGCCGTACCGCCTCGACACCGTCGTCGGTCAGGTACTGCAGGCTCTCCGAACGGATCAGCACGCCGGAACGAATCACACGTCCGTCAGCCGTCGGCAAACCGCCGACATCGCGCGCGTTGCGGCACCCCGGCCAGTCGAGATCCATCGCGGTCACCGGTCCTGGGGGCGGTCCGGGTTCGGACCTGGGTTGTACGGCGGGGGCGGCGGGAAGGTCTGGTTCGGCTGCTGCGGATAGCCCGGCGGCGGATAGTTGCCGGGGGCACCTGGTTGGCCGGGGCCGGCCGGTTGGCCGGGGAACGTCGGCGGGCGGTTGCGGCGGCTCCTGCGGATCGCCCAGATGACCAGGAAGACGATGCCGAGGCCGACGAAGACCAGGAACGAGAAGATGGTGCCGAGGATCGAGATCACGAACGCCAGCACGGACGACTTCGGTCCGGCGGCGTACGTCGCGCTCGTCTCGTCGTCGGTGCACGAGATGCTGTAGACCCCGGCCGGCACGGTCTGCACCGATCGCGCGATGACGTACCAGCTGTCGCCGTTGATCGTGATGGTCTCCGACCCGGTCGGCTCCTTGAGCGGTACGTCGTTGCCGTCCGCGTCCTGTGCCTTGCAGGGCGGGGTCAGCACCGGGACCGAGGAGTAGATCGTCAGCCCCTCCTTCTTCAGCTCGACCCGCCCGGACTCGATCGGCTGCGGCGTCCGCGGCGCGGTCACGACGATCCGCCAGACGAAGAACCCGACCAGGACCGCACCAATCACGAAGCAGGCGATCGCGATCGTAGGCAGAATCGACTTCTTCGGCGCCGCAACAGGTTGGCCGGGCTGCATGCTCATGCCCGCACGCTACCTGCTACGGGGACTGACGGGTGACAGTCAGATCGGCGCAGTAGCCGAACCCGGCGCCCGCCCGCGTGAAGCAGTAGACCGTCGCAGTCCCGAGGCTGCACCAGAGGGAAACAACCCGTCGATCACGGGACGCCGAGGAGGCGTAGGACGGCCGCGGTTGCGGCGGCGGCTACGACGACCAGGACGAACGGGGCCTTGCGCCAGGCGAGGATGCCGCCTACCAGTACGCCGGCCGGACGGGCGATCCCCGCGGGGCCGTGGCCATCGGTCAACGCGGAGGTGGCTACCAGCGCGGTCAGCAGCACGATCGCAGCCACCGCAAGCAGTTGCTGTGCGCGCTCCGGCACCTCGAACCGGCTGCGCAACGCGGGTCCCGCGAACCGCAGCGAAAAGGTGCCTATAGCAAGCACTCCGATACCGACCAGCATCAGCGGGGTGCTCGTCATGAGGCCACCTCCAGGGCGAGCTTCTCGGCGCGGTAGAAGAGGAGGCCGACCAGCGCGAGCAGGACCGGCAGACCGGCGGGCAGGAACGGCGTTGCAGCCAAGGCGATCACGACGCCGACGAACGCCGCCGTACGCGTCGTACGGTCGCGCAGCGCAGGCAGCACCAGCGCCAGCAGCACGGCGGGGAACGCCGCGTCGAGCCCGAAGGCGTCGGTGTCGGTGATCACCGAGCCGGCCAGCCCGCCTACGACGACCCCGATGTTCCAGCAGACGAAGATGCCGACACCGCCGGCCCAGTACGCCGCCCGCTTCTGCTCGAGCTCGTCCTGCCCCATCGCGAACGCGACGTTCTCGTCGGTCATCATGTGGCTCCCGGGGAAGCGACGCCAACCGGTGCCGATCACGTCGCTGACCGCGAGGCCGAACGCGACGTGCCGGCTGTTCACCAGCAGGCCCGCGATCATCGCGGCGATCGGGCTTCCGCCGGCCGCGACGATCCCGACGAAGAGGAACTGCGACGCGCCCGCGAACACCACGATCGACAGCAGGATCGGCACCCACAACGGCAGCCCGCCGCCGACGCTGATCGCGCCGTACGAGAGCCCGACGACACCGTCGGCCAGGCAGACCAGGGCGATGTCGCGGGCGAGTCCCCGGTCGAGTGTTCGCCATATCGAACGCATGGGCATTATGATGAACACCGATCCACCCGTTCGTCAAGCCGAACAACCAGACCGATGGAGCGAACACGATGGACAACAGGGCACCACTGGACGTGATCGCCGCCTCTTTGCGCCGGCACCGGGCCCGGACCGGCCTGTCCTTGACCGAGGTCGCGAAACGCGCCGGCGTCGCCAAGTCCACGTTGTCCCAGCTCGAGTCCGGCACCGGCAACCCGAGCGTCGAAACCCTGTGGGCGCTGGCGGTCGCCCTCGACACCCCGTTCGCAGCGCTGCTCGACCCGCCGCGCCCGAAGGTCCAGATCATCCGGGCCGGCGAGGGCCCGGCGATCTACTCAGACCAGGCCGACTACAGCGCGACCCTGGTCGCGTCCAGCCCGCCGAACGCCCGCCGCGACATCTACCGGATCGTCGCCTCCCCCGGCCCGGGCCGGAAGTCCGAGCCGCACATGCCGGGCGTCGTCGAGCACGTCGTCCTCGGTTCCGGCCGCGCCCTCGTCGGCCCGACCGACGACCCGGTCGAGCTCCTCCCGGGCGACTACATCGCCTATCCCGGCGACCTCCCGCACGTCTTCCAGGCGCTCGAGGAAGGTACGGCCGCCACGCTCGTTTCCGAGCATGTGTAACGTTAACTGCTCACCTCTGGACAACTCCGCGCAACTCTGCGCATCATCAAGTCGAGAGAGCTCTCTGGCCGAAGTCCGCCCCACTTCGCTTGGAGGTAGCACCCCCGATGAGACTCAAGTCCGTACTGCTCTGCGCCCTTCTCGGCCTCGCAGCCGCCCTCGTTCCCGGTAGCGCGTCGGCCGTCGGCGTCACGCCCGGCACGTACGTCAACTACACCTTCGACACCGCGTCGCTCACCCAGGCCGAGTTCCGGATGACGATCAACAACACGCCCGGTCGCGCGAACGTCTACTGGTCCAACCAGTTCGACTTCACCGGCGGCGACGTCGGCGGCTACACCGGCATGCAGACCCATCGCGACGGCGGCGGCATGTTCCTGTACTCGCTCTGGAACTCCACCGACATGCGCGTCGGCGACGCCGGCACGTACTGCATCAAGTTCCAGGAGGACGGCACCGGTGGTAGTTGCCGCCTCGACCAAGCCCCGACACCCGGCCACACCTACGCGTTCGCGGTCGCGAGCGAAGGCAGCGGCTGGTACGGCGTCACGGTCCGCGACCTCACCGCCGGTACGTCGTTCAAACTCGGCAGCCTGCAAACCGGCGCCGGCAACACGATCAGTACGTCGGGAATGGTCAGCTGGACCGAGTACTTCGACTGGAACAACGACAAGGCCACCTGCGACGACGAGCCGTACTCGAAGCTGACGATGAACCTGCCGACCAGCGGCAGCCTCACCGCACACTTCACCGGCAGCTCGGAGAGCACCGGCTGTGCGGCCGACAGCCAGGTCACGCTGAACGGATCGACCGCCGTCCAGGGGAACGGCATCGGCAACTCGGCATCCGGCGACATCCGCGGCAGCGGCGGCTGCCTGGACGTCTCCGGCTCGGACGGTACGACGATCCTGCTGTACAGCTGCACCGGCGGCGACAACCAGAACTGGGTGCATGCGGAGAACAAGACGTTCCACGCCCAGTTCAGCTGCCTCGACGCGAGCGCTACCCAGGCCGGCACCGTGGTCCTCTACAGCTGCCACGGCGGCGCGAACCAGCAGTGGACCCAGCCCGGCGACGGCACCATCCGCGCCAACGGATTGTGTCTGACCGCACCAGGTGCCCTCGGCAATCCAGTAACCGTTGCCTCATGCAACAATTCGGCGGCGCAACGCTGGACGTTCTGACACCGCACGACGCCCGGGACCGCAGCGGTCCCGGGCGTTGTGCGTATCGCGATCAGACTCGGCTCAGACCTTGCGGCCGACCCCGCCGACGATGCACTCCTCGACCTGGTTCAACGGCTTGAGTCGCGGGCCGTCCGGCCACCAGTCGTCGCAGAGCACCAGGCCCGGCGGCACCAGCTCCTGGTCCGGGAAGAACTCCATCAGCTCCTTGCGGGTGCGGAACCGACCGCTGCCCATCGGGCTGTGGATGAACTTCTCCTCCATCTTCTGGGCGACCGCGGTGTGCTCCGGAGTCTCCGGGTCGTAGAAGTGCGAGATCACCGTGTACGACCCGGGCACCACCGCGTCGACGTACTTCTGCATGATCTGCGCACCTTCGGTGCCGATGTAGTGGTGCAGCGTGCCGGCCTGGATCACGGCGATCGGCTGGCTGAAGTCGAGGAAGTCACGCACCTCGGGCTTGCTCAGCACCTCGTCCGGCTCGAAGATGTCGGCGCGGACGAACAGCGTGTTCTCGTTCTCCTCGAGCAGCGCGCGGCCGTGCGCGAGCACCACCGGGTCGTTGTCGATGTAGAGCACCTTGGCCTCGGGCTGGATCCGCTGCACGACCTGGTGGGTGTTCTCGGCGGTCGGCAGACCGGATCCGCAGTCGAGGTACTGCGTGATCCCCGCCTGGCCGGCCAGGAACCGGCACGAGCGGATCAGGAAGTTCCGGTTCGACCAGGCCAGGTCCTGGGCCTGCGGCGCGGCGGCCTGGACCCCGCGCAGTACCTCGCGGTCGACCTCGAAGTTGTCCTTGCCGCCCAAGAAGGCGTCGTAGACCCGGGCGATGCTGGCCCGGCTGGTGTCGACGCCGACCGGGATCGAACTGGGCGCCTGTTTGGCATCGGGCATCGGGTGGACCTCGCAAAGAGAGTGGGGGGAGTTCTGTAATTCCGACTCTACTGACCGTAGGGTGCGGTGAACACACCGTGTAGGCGCGTCGGGATGCACGAGGTCACGTTCTGTTGTGAAATGATCAGCTGTTGTATCGGGACACCACCGGGGAAGCTGCTGGGAGGCAAGAGGTGACCGAGCTGGGCGCGTACGGCGGTCCGACCGCCTTGCGCATCATGCTTGGGGTGCACCTGCGCCGGCTGCGCGAGGAAGCCCAGATCAGCCGGACCGACGCGGGCTGGGCGATCCGGGGTTCGGAATCGAAGATCAGCCGGCTGGAGCTCGGCCGGGTCGGGTTCAAGGTGCGCGACGTCGACGACCTGCTGACGCTCTACAAGGTCGAGAACGAGGAAGAGCGCGATCGCCTGCTGACGTTGGCCCGCGAGGCCAACAACCCGGGCTGGTGGCAACGGTACGACGACCTCACGCCGCAGTGGTTCCACTCGTATCTCGGCCTCGAGATGGCGGCGGACCTGATCCGTACGTTCGAGCTGCAGTTCGTGCCCGGGTTGCTGCAGACACCGGAGTACGCCCGCGCCGTCGTGCAACTCGGCCGGCAGGATCTGCCGCTGTCGCGGGCCGAGCAGGATCGCCTCGTCACGTTGCGGATGAGCCGTCAGGACGTGCTGACGCGGCAACGACCGGCGCGGCTGTGGGCGGTCATCGACGAGGCGGTACTGCGACGCCCGATCGGCAGCCCGGCGATCCTCAAAGCCCAACTGAAGTACCTGATCGAGGCCTCCCGGCGGCACAACGTGACGCTGCAGATCATCCCGTTCTCCCAGGGCGGCTACACCGCGACCGGCGGTGCGTTCACCCTGCTCCGGTTCAACGACGGCGACCTGCCCGACATCGTCTACATCGAGCACCTGACCAGTGCGGTCTACCTCGACAAGCGCGACGAGCTGGACACGTACGTCGTCACGATGGACGCCGTCTCGATCACCGCCGCCCAGCCGCGGGAAACCGAGAACCTGCTGCGTCAGGCGATCGAGCGCTTGGACTAGCGTCGCTCGGCGCCCGGGCCGGGGCGGAAGGCAACTTCTCGTGGGGTCGGCTCGTGGCCGGCCTCGCAGCGCATGGTCACGGTGACGCGTTCGCCGCAGTCGCCGCGGTGGCGCGGCTCGATCGGTGCGCCGGCGTCGAGCGGAAGGTACTGGTCGCCCCACTGGATCATGGCCACCAGCACCGGGTAGAGGTCCAGGCCGGCCTCGGTCAAGCGGTACTCCGAACGCTCGCGCTGGCCGGGCAGCCGGTACGGATGGCGGCGGATCAGGCCGCGCTCGATCAGGGCCGCGAGGCGCTCGGTGAGGACCTGGCGCGGGATGCCTGCCCGGGCCCGGATGTCCTCGAACCGGCGGACACCGACGAAGACCTCGCGGAGGACGTGAAAAGTCCACTTGTCGCCGAGGATCTCCATCACCCGGGAGATCGTGCAGTTCTCCGTGGACCAGTTCATCGCCTCAGGCAGCTGCTCAGTCACGACCGTACTCATGGGCTCATGATAAGTCCGCTTGACAGACTCAGCCAAGCAGGGAACGCTGAATCCGTGAACCAGACTCAGGCGAGACCGCCACTCGTCCGTCGCGCCGGCGAACCCGACGCGGACGAGCTGGCCCGGATGCTGACGGGGCTGACCGACCTCAGCCGCTACTTCCGCTTCCAGACCGCGATCGGGAGCCCGCCCCGTGCGGCGCTGCTGCTACGCCTGCTGTGCCCGACCGGCGCATCGTTCGTCGCGACCCGGGACGAAGCGATCGTCGGCCACGCGATGTGGGCCTGGGCGCCGGGCGAGGCGACCGCGGAGCTGGCCGCCGTGATCGGTGAGGCCGACCAGCATCGCGGCCTCGGGATCCGGATGCTGGCGATCGCCGCCGCGGACGCGATCGCGGCCGGCGCGAAGCGGTTCCTGTTCGTCGTGAGCGCGGCCAACGAGCGTTCGATCCGGATGGTCCGCCGCCGCTGGCCGGACGCGACCGTGGAGCGCGACGGCACGCTGCTCACGTTCGTCGCGCCTGCCCGGTTACCGAACCAGCCGGAAGAACGCCCGGATGTCATCGACGAGCAGGTCGGGAGCCTCCAGGGCCGCGAAGTGCCCGCCGCGGCTGAACTCCGACCAATGGACGATGTGGTGCCGGCGCGCTAGCACCCGGCGGATCGCGGGATCCGTCGGGAACACCGCGACACCCGTCGGCACGCTCGGCCGGATGTCGTCGGCGGCCCGGCGATTCTCGTAGTACAGGTTGGCGGAAGTCGCGCTGCTGTTGGTGAACCAGTAGATCGAGACATCGGTGAGCAGATGATCCAGATCGACCGCGTCCTCCGGCAGCGCGCGCTCCGGATCCGTCCACTCCCAGAACTTCTCCAGGATCCACGCCAGCTGCCCGACCGGTGAATCACTCAATCCGAACGACACCGTCTGCGGCCGCGTCCCCTGCAGGTCGGCGTACCCGGTCCCGACCGCACGAAGGCGCTCGGCCGCGGCCACCCGCTCGCGCTCGACGTCGGTCACCACATCACCCGGCTCCAATTGCGGGAACGCCAGCCCGCCGTTGATATGTACGCCGACCACGTGCGCCGGATCGATCTGCCCCACGAGGGGTGACACGACCGATCCGGTATCGCCGCCTTGCGCGCCGTACCGCTCGTAGCCGAGCCGGTGCATCAACTCCGCCCAGGCACGCGCGATCCGGCCGTGGTTCCAGCCGTCCTGCAAGGGCAGCGAGAACCCATGACCCGGCACGGACGGTGCGACGACGTGAAAGGCGTCCCGCGGATCCCCGCCGTACGCCGCCGGATCGGTGAGCGGCCCAAGCACCTCGAGGAACTCCGCCACCGACCCCGGCCAGCCGTGCGTCAGCACCAACGGCAAGGCATCGGCCTCCGGCGATCGCACGTGCAGGAAGTGGATCGTCTGCCCGTCGATCTCGGTCGTGTACTGCGGATACTCGTTGAGGCGCGCTTCCCACAACCGCCAGTCGTACGCCGCCCAGCGCTCCGCGACCCGACGCACATAGTCGACCGGCACGCCACGCGACCACCCGCCCCCGGGTAGTTGCCGAGGCCAACGAACCCGGCGCAGCCCGGCGTGCAGCTCGTCCAGCTCGTCCTGCGGCACCTGGATACGGAACTCAGAGATCATGCGCCCGCTCGTGCAGCGGCTCGTACAACCCGACCTCGCCGCCACCCGGCAACCGGAACGACGTCAGCACACCCCACCGCTCCCGTTGCACAGGCTGCACGAACTCCACCCCGCGCGAGGTCAGATCGGCGATCGTCGCGTCGAGGTCGTCACACATCAGCAGCAGCTCGTGCGACCCGGCCTCCGCCGGATGCACCGCCACCTCGGCCGGCGGCAACTTGAAGATCAGCCAGCCGTGCCCGGCATCCACCGACGGATACTCCAGCACGTCCCGGAAGAACGCACGGTCCGCCTCGGCGTCCGTGCTGTAGACGATCACATGCGCTCCGTTGATCATCTACAGCACTGTAGACGGGAATACCGACACGCACAGATCGGGTTGCCGACAACATGATCCTCGTGACGGGTGCGACCGGGAACGTCGGCCGTGAGCTGACCACGCTGCTGCCCGAGGCCAGAACGCTCAGTCGCCGATCAGGCGCGGACCTGGCCCGCCCCGACACGCTCACCGAGGCACTCCACGATGTCGACAGCGTGTTCCTGGTCTGGCCGTTCCTCACCGCCGACGGTGCCGCGGAGACCCTGGGCAAGGTCGCGCAGCACGCGCGACGCGTCGTCTACCTGTCCTCGTCGGCGGTGCGGTTCGGCGCCGACACCGACCCGATCACCCGGCTGCACACCGACCTCGAGGCCGCCGTCCAGCAGTCCGGGCTGGAGTGGACGATCCTCCGGGCCGACACCTTCGCATCCAATGCCCTCGGTTGGGCCGGGCAGTTGCGCGCCGGCGACACCGTCCGCGGACCCGACAGCGCCGCCACCGCCGTGATCGATCCGGCCGACGTCGCGGCGGCCGCCGTACGTCTTCTGAATCATCCGGAGGCCGGGACCACGCACACGGTCACCGGGCCGGACGTGCTGAGTCGCGCCGACCAGGTCGCGATTCTCGGTGCGGCGCTCGGCCGGCAACTGTCCTTCGAGCCCACGCCGTTCGCCGAGGCCCGCGCGCAGTTGACCGCGGACGGCAGGCCGGACGCGTTGGTGGAGGCGTTGATCGGGAGTGCGGAGCGGCGCCCCCGATCGGACCTGATCACGACCGCCGTGCAGGACCTGACCGGTCGGCCCGCGCGCAGTTTCCGCGCCTGGGCCGACCGGAACGTGGCCGCCTTCGGGTGATCAGTCCTCGACGACGATGGCCAGCGCCGGGCAGACGGCCGCGGCCTGGTGTACGTCGGCGGCGAGGTCCTCCGACGGGTTGTCGGTGAGCAGTACGACGATGCCGTCCTCGTCCCGCTGGTCGAACACGTCGGCGGCCGCGGTGACGCACTGGCCGGAGGCGACGCATTTGTCCTGATCGACGACGATCTTCATGGGAGCGAGTCCTTTCACCAGGTGACGGGAAGCGAGTAGACGCCGTACACGGCGCCGTCGTGCTTGAACGGGATCTCGTCCAGCCCGACGGCCCGGCGCAGCGTGGGGATCCGGCGGTAGAGCGTGCTGTACACGACCTGCAGCTCCAGCCGGGCCAACGGTTGCCCAAGGCACTGATGTACGCCGAAGCCGAACGCGACGTGCCGGCGCGCGTCCCGATGCACGTCCAACGTGTCCGGATCGGCGAACACCGAAGCGTCCCGGTTGGCGATGTCGTTCGGGAAGATCACGCCCTCGCCGGCCCCGAGTACCTGCCCGTGCAGCTCGATGTCCTCGAGCACCGCGCGGCGCCGGCCGTTGTGCGTGATGTTCAGGTACCGCAGCAGCTCCTCGACAGCGCCGGCAACCACCTTCGGGTCGTCGGTCTCCCGCAGTACGGCGAGCTGCTCCGGATGCTCCAGCAAGGCAAGCGTGCCGAGGGCAATCATGTTCGCGGTGGTCTCGTGCCCGGCGATCAGCAACAGCACCCCCATCCCGGCGGCGTCCTGGCGGGTCAGCTCGCCGGCCTTCACCCGCTCGGTCAGTCCGGACAGCAGGTCGTCGCCCGGGTTCTCCAGCTTCTCGCCGACCAGGTTGTCCAGGTACGACGCGAGGTTGCCGTGCGCCGCGGCCCGCTCCTCGGGGGACGCGGTCATCCGGATCATCGTCTTGCTGTTCTGCTGGAAGAAGTCATGGTCCGCGTACGGGACGCCGAGCAGCCGGCAGATCACCAGCGACGGCACCGGCAACGCGAACGCCTCCACCAGGTCGACCGGTTTCGGACCGGCCAGCAGGTCGTCGATCAGCCCGTCGACGATCTGCTGTACGCCGTCGCGCATCGCCTCGATCCGCTTGATCATGAACGGCGCGGTCACCATCCGGCGCATCCGCGCATGCTCCGGGTCGTCCATCAGGATGAACCCGATCCCGACACCGTCCTTCCGCGGCGGCTGCCCGGTCGGACTCGGGTATCCCGGCGTGGTGACGTCGGCGCTCAGGCGCGCATCCGCGAGCAGCTTGCGCTGGTCGTCGTACCGCGTCACCAGCCACGCAGGCTTGCCGAAGATGTCCACCTTGACCAGCGGCGCTTCCTCCTGCAGCTCGCGCAGCTGTGGCGGCGGGTCGAACGGACAACCAGTTGCCCGGGTCATCGGATAAACCGGAGTAGTCATACGAATCCTTCCCCAGAGAGGCATTTACGCGTGCACGAGGTGCTCCCGGTGCACGCGGGTCTGTTTCGGCAGGTTCCAGCCGAGAACCGCGACGAGGCGATCGGCGCGGCGATAGTGGGCGACGAAGCGACCGTCCGCGATGTTGCCTTCAGCAACGGTTACCTCGGCGTCGGCCGACGGGCGGCCGTGGACCTGGATCTTCACCGCGAACTGATCGGTCCAGAAGTACGGGATCGGGCGATAGGCCTGCTCGTCGCCCAGGATGTTGGACGCGACGCAGATGGCCTGTTCGGTCGCGTTGGTCCGGTTCTCCAACCGGAGCAGGGAATCCTCGTGCCGCCAGCGCGCCACATCGCCGGCCGCGTAGACACCGTCGGCTGCCCGGCAGTAGGCGTCGCAGACCACGCCGTTGTCCAACCGGAGCCCACTCCCCTCCAGCCATGAAGTCGCCGGCGCTGCACCCAATGCGACGACAACCACATCAACTGGCAGTACGTCGCCATCAGCCAGCCGTACGCCGGTCACGCGGCCGTCGAGGTCCGTCAGGCCGGTCACCGCCGTACCCAACCGAAGCTCCACGCCCGCGGCCGCATGCAGGTCCGCCAGCATCCCTCCGACCGCCGGACCAAGCTGGCTCTCCAACGGCACCGCCTGTGGGCCTGCCATCGTGACCGCGAGACCCAGCTTCCGGGCAGTCGCAGCGATCTCGGCGCCGAGCACCCCATCACCGACAATCACCACGCGCTCCGCCTGGGCCAGGTCCTTACGCAAGGCCGCGGCATCGTCGAGGGTCCGCAGTACATGGACGCCCTCGAGGTCGGGTCCGGGCAGCCGGCGCGGGGTCAGACCGGTCGCAATCACGACCGCATCCGCTGTCAGCTCTCGCCCAGAGGCGGTCGCGACGGTTCGCGCGCCGGCGTCGAAGGCGATGGCCGAATCGCCGAGCACGAACTCGGCCTCCAGCGCCGACAACATCGTGTCGGGTCGCAACCGGGTCCGCGCCTCGTCCCAGTCGCCGCAGAGAAACTGCTTGGACAACGGCGGCCGGTCGTACGGCGGGTGCCACTCGGCGCCGAGCACGGTGATCGGCTCCCGATATCCCTCCCGCCGCAGGGCTTCCACGGTCGTCAGCCCGGCCGCGGAAGCACCCACCACGAGGACGCTCACGAAGTCACCGGGGCGGTCAGCAGCCCGACGATCCCGTCGATGAGACCGTCGGCCATCTCCCGCCAGGTCGCCCGAGCGGTCGGCGTACCCTCGGCCAGCGCTCGCTCGAACTCGGCCGTCATCTGGATGATCAGATGCCGGGCCATGTCGCCACGCTCGATCCGGACCGCCGGCGGAAGCTCCGCGAGGTGATCGCCCAGGCCCTCGATGACGCGTTGCAGGGTCGGCGAGTTCAGCGACTCCTGGAGCTGGATCTGGCGCAGCGACGGGTCGTTCATCAATTGCGCGCTGAACCGGGCCAACCAGCTCGGCGTACCGAGACTGCCCATGTGGTCGGTCGCGGACCTGACCAGGACCGTCACCCAGTCCCGGACGTCCGGGTCCGCGCCGAGCTCCGCGATCAGCTCGCGGCGCCGCTCCTCGACCGGTGTGGCGTGCCGGCGGACGATCTCCCGGACCAGGTCGGTCTTGGTTCCGAAGTGGTACCCGACCGCCGTGTTGTTGCCCTGGCCGGCCGCCTCGCTGATCTGCCGGTTGGACACCTCGTGCACGCCACGCTCGGCGAACATCCGCTCGGCCGTGGCCAGGATCAGATCGCGGGTCGCGTTCACCCGCGCGGACCTGACCGTCTTCGACATCATCACCGGATCACCCCTACCTCCCGCGGGATTCGACGATCCGGCCACCTCGAGTCACCGGTCATCACCTCCGCGTGGTTTCCCTTCCAGCTTGCCTCGCCGACTTGTTTAAGTCAACTGCCTGACTTACCGTTATGGTTGCACAAACCAACTATCTCCCCCAGCCCGGAGGCTGCTGATGTCCGCTGCTCAACCCGTGCGTGCCGGCGCCGTCGTGCCGGTGCTCGCCTCGGCCGGTATCACGGTCGCGCTGATGCAGACCCTGGTGATCCCGCTCGTGCCCGAGCTGCCTCGACTGCTGAACGCCTCGGCCGCCGGGACCGCCTGGGCAATCACCGTCACCCTGCTCGCGGCCGCGGTCGCGACCCCGATCATGGGTCGCCTCGGCGACATGTACGGCAAGCGCCGGATGCTGCTGATCAGCATCGGCATGCTGGTGGCCGGATCGGTCGTCGCCGCCCTGAGCAGCACGCTCGTCCCGATGATCGCCGGCCGCGCGATGCAGGGCCTGGCCGCCGGCGTGATCCCGCTCGGCATCAGCATCATGCGCGACGAACTGCCGGCCGAGAAGCTCGGCACGGCGACCGCGCAGATGAGCGCCTCGCTCGGCGTCGGCGGTGCGCTCGGGCTGCCCGCGGCCGCCCTGCTCGCGGAGAACTTCAACTGGCACACGCTGTTCTGGCTGTCGGCCACCCTCGGCGCGATCGTGTTCGTGCTGGTGCTGCGGTTCGTCCCGGAGTCGTCGGTGCGCTCCGGCGGCCGGTTCGACGTACTCGGCGGGCTCGGGCTGTCGATCGGCCTGATTTCGTTGCTGCTGGCAATCTCTCAGGGCGCCGACTGGGGCTGGACCGGCGGCCGGACGCTCGGCCTGTTCGGGCTCGCCGTCGTCGCGCTGCTCACGTGGGGCTGGTGGGAGCGCCGTACCGGCGAACCGCTCGTCGACCTGCGGACGACGGTCCGCCCGCAGGTGCTGCTGACGAACCTGGCCTCGATGGTGTTCGGGTTCGCCATGTTCGCCATGTCGCTGGTGCTGCCGCAGCTGCTACAGATGCCCAAGGCAACTGGTTTCGGACTCGGCCGGTCGATGCTCGCGTCCGGTCTGGTGATGGGCCCGTCCGGTCTGGTGATGCTGATCGCCGCGCCGTTCTCGGCGAAGATCTCGAAGACCCGTGGCCCCAAGGTCACCCTCATGCTCGGCGCCGTCGTGGTCGCCGCCGGGTACGCCGTCGGCAGCGTGCTGATGGGATCGGTCTGGGAACTCGTGCTGGTCTCGCTGCTGATCGGCGCCGGCATCGGCCTGGCGTACGGCGCGATGCCGGCGTTGATCATGGCCGCCGTACCGGTCTCGGAGACCGCGGCCGCGAACAGCTTCAACACGCTGATGCGGTCGATCGGGACCTCGGTCTCGAGCGCGGTCGCCGGCGTGATCCTGGCCAACCTGACCATCAACCTCGGCGGCTACACCCTGCCGTCTCAGAGCGGTTTCCGCACCGTCCTGCTCATCGGCGCGGGCGCCGCCCTGACCGCACTCGCCATCGCATCCTTCATCCCGACCCGCCGCGCCGAGGCTCCGGTCGCGGTCGAGTCGGCGGCCGCACAGGCCTAGGCGAGCTTGCTCAGGAAGTCGAGGGTTCGCTGCATCAGCAGCTTGGCAGCGGCCTCGTCATAGCCCGGCAGGGAGGAGTCGGCGAAGAGGTGCTCCTTGCCGGGATAGAGGAACAGTTCGGCAGCGTCGACGGCGGCGACCAGCGCCTTGGCTGCGTCCAGGTCACCGCCCTCCTCGGTGAAGAACGGGTCCTCGTCCATGCCGTGCACCTGCACCGGCACGCCGTCCGGCCAGGTGCCGAACTCCTCGACCGGCAGGCAGGAGTAGAAGAACAACGCTCCGGCGGCGCCGGGACGGGTCTGAGCCAACTGCTGTGCGGGCACCACGCCGAGCGAGAACCCGGCGTACACCAGGTTCTCGGGCAGGCTCTGCGCAGCCTGGACACCGCGCTCCGCGATGATGCCGAACCCGGTGGCCCTCGCGTAGTCCATCCCCTCGTCCAGCGTCGCGTAGGTGTTGCCCTCGTAGAGGTCCGGCGTGTGGACGATGTGACCCGCCTGCCGCAGTTCTTCGGCGAACGCCTTCACCCCGTCCGTCAGCCCCTGCGAGTGGTGGTACAGCACGACCTCGGTCATCATCTGCTCCAATGATCCAGAAACTTCGAACAATCCGTGATGCTAGTCTATTCGGATCATGTCGATCAACCGTTCGGTGCCGGACTACGAGCTGGCGGACACCATCGAGCTGACCACCGCAGAGCAGGTGCGGGCCATCAGCGACCCGCTGCGGACGACGATTCTCGGGCTGCTGCACGAGCGGGCCGCGACCGTGACCGAGCTGGCCACCGCGGTCGGCCGGCCGAAGAGCACGGTCGCCCACCACGTGAAGGTGCTGGCCGAGGCGGGCATCCTGCAGGTGGTCCGGACCCGCCGGGTGCGGGCGATCGAGGAGCGGTTCTACGGGCGCGCGGCGCGGATGTTCTACGTCGGGCTCGGCCGCCAAGGCGGGCAGTTGCCACAAGACTTCAACGACTTCGAGGTCGCGGCCGAGGAGTCCAAACCGGCGTACGACGCGGGTCAGATGTTCTCGCTGATCCGGCACGCCCGGATTCCCGAGGAGCGGGCGGCGGAGTTCTGGCAGCAGGTCGCGGGGCTGATCCACGACTTCGACCAGCTCCCCCGGTCGGGCGACACGACGTACGGCATCGCCGTCGGTCTCTACCCGATCGTCGACTACCCGACCCTGCCCCCGGCCGAAGGCGAGACCTGAGGCTCCTCCTCCGCAAAGCGGTCGAGTACGTCGACCAGGCGGGCGAGCACGTCCCGGACGACCTCGTACTCGTGCTCGCCGAACTCCTCGGCGAACCGGCGCTCGAGCTGACCCAGATACCGGAAGCCGTCGCTCGCCACAGCGAGACCGTGCTCCGAGTAAGTCACCACCTTGGCGCGGCCGTCGCCCGGATCGGACCGCATCTCCAGCAGGTCGAGCCCGACCATGTCGCGGATCACCTCACCCATCGACTGCCGGGTGATGCCGGCCCGGACGGCCATGTCCGCGGCCCGCGCACCCTCGGCGTGGAGCGTGCCGAAGACAGAGTTGTGCGCCATCTTCACCTCGGTGTGCCCGTCAGCCTGGGCACGCCGGACCATATCGGTCTGCAGCGCCCGGTTGGCCCGCTCGACCAGGGCGATCAACGGCTTGCGATCGAGCCGCCGTTCGGGCTGACCTCTTGACATATCGTAAGGATGCCTTCCAATATTTCGACAGGAATCCTTACAGTATCAGGGAGGGCCCGATGGATGCCATGGAGCTGCACCCGGTGGTTGCGGGCCTGTTCGCCCGGGGGCGCCGGCGGACGGTCCGGGTCGCGGTCGAGCAGGAGTACGGCGTCACCGGCACGGACGGCGGCGTGGTCCCGATCGATCGGGTACGACGGGCCGCGGCGGGGGCGATCGCGGCGCCGTACATCACGTTCGAACCGGGCGGTCAGCTCGAGCTGAGCCTGCCGCCGTCCCTCGATCCGGTGCGCGAGCTCCGCGCGCTGAGCGCGGACCTGCGGACCCACCTGAGCCTGGCCGGCATCAGCCTGCTGACGATCCCGGTCGACCCGCGGACGGACGTGCCGCTGCAGCTGAGCGCCCCGCGGTACGTCGCGATGCAGCGGCACTTCGACACCATCGGACCGGCCGGTCGCCGAATGATGCGCCGGACCGCGTCGACCCAGATCTGCCTGGACTGGTGGCCCGGCCGAGCCGGTATCGAGCAGTGGCGGGTGCTGAATCTCGCCGGGCCGTTCCTGGCTGCGGCGTTCGCGCGTGACGGCGGCCGGTTGAGCACTTGGCTGGACGTCGACCCGACGCGCACCGGCTTCGACGACCAGGTGCTTCGTGGCGACGATCCGATTGCGTCGTACGCCGCGTTCGCCGCTGGGGCTACGAGGTTCCTGGACGGGGCGGAAGCACATGTCAGCACGCTGTTCCCGCCGGTGCGGCCACGAAGCACCTACCTGGAAGTCAGGTTCGTCGACGCCCTGGAACCAGCTGGGGTTGAGCGTGCGGTCCGCGTGCTCGGTGGCTTGATGTACGACGACGTGCATCGGCGCAACGTACTCCGAGCGCTCGAGCCCGAGCGGGGCAACCTGGCCGAGCACTGGCGGGCTGCGGTACTCGCGGCGCCGGCCGGCCTGCAGGAGGTGGCGGCATGAGCGGCGTGCTGTTTGTTACTGATCCACTGACCGGGCTCGCCGGCGACATCGACGCCAGCGTCGGCCTGATGAGTGCGACGCAGGAGCTGGGCCTCGAGATCTGGTGCTGCGGGCCGGAGGAGCTCGCCGTCGTCGACGGTCGGGTGCGGGCTCATGCCCGACGGATCCGCCTCCGGCCGCGGCATGCATCGGGCGGCGACCATCGGTGGATCGTGGACGCGACCTGGTGGGACGAACTCGAGACCACGACGATCGACGTCGCGGCGCTGGACCTCGTTCACCTGCGGATCGATCCGCCGGTCGATGCGCGGTACCTGCACACGACGTACCTGCTGGATCTGGTCGAGCGGGCCGGCACGCGGGTGATCAACCGGCCGGAAGGCATCCGGGCGATGCACGAGAAGCTCGTCGCGCTGCACTTCCCCGAACTCTGCCCGCCGACCTATGTCGGTGCGGATCCTGGAGAGCTGCGATCGTTCGTGGCCCGGGTCGGTGCGGCGGTGGTCAAGCCGGTCGACGGGTTCGCGGGGCTCGACGTGTGGCTGGTGCACGACGACCAGGGTGCGGTCGCCCTGCTGGAGTCGGCCAGCCACGGCGGGCGGCGGCAGGTGATCGCCCAGCAGTATCTGCCTGCTGTTGCGCATGGCAACAAACGGCTGTTCCTGCTGGACGGCGACATCGTCGGCGCGGTCCTGCGTCGGCCGGCCGTCGACGACTTCCGGATCGGACCGCCGGTCGCGCCGGCCGAGCTCGACGAGCACGATCACGCGATCGTCGCCGCCATCGGACCGGTCCTGCGTACGCACGGTCTCGCCATCGCCGGTCTGGATGTGATCGGCGGCCGGCTGATCGAGGTCAACGTGACCTGCCCGGGCGGCATGCACAAGACCGATGCCCTGCTCGGCACGCAACTCAGTCAAACCATCGTGAGCCGCTTGTTCGAAGGAGCACTCGTATGAACCTCGACACCATCACCATCGTCTGCATCGCGCTGCTGGGCATCCTGCTGTTCCTGCTCGGCGCCAACGTCACCCGGAACCGCGCGCTCCGCGGCGGCGGCAACCAGCTCCCCACCGATCCCACCGACCGGCTGATGATCGCGGTCCGCGCGCACGGCAACGCGGCCGAGTACATCCCGACGATGATCGTGCTGCTGCTGGTCTGCTCGACGCTGTCGGACAGCTGGGTCGTCGACGTGCTCGCAGTCGCGGCCGTCTTCGTCCGGACCGTGCACGCCTTCGGCATGCTGAGGTCTCCGTCGCTCGCGACCCACGGCCCGCTCCGCGACGTCGGCGCCATGGGCACCTATCTCGTCGGGATCGCGCTGGGGGTCACCGCGCTGGTGACGATCTGAAAGCCGTCGGGGTGGTCGCGGTCAGCTGACGGAACACGCGGGCGAAGTGCTGGCTGGAGCTGAACCCGAGGCTGACGGCCAGCGCGGTGATGGTGATGTCGCTGGTCTCGAGGAGTTGGCGGGCGCGGTCGATGCGGCGTTCGTTGAGATACCGGTGGGGTGGCTGGCCGAGCTCGGTGGTGAAGAGCTCGGCCAGGTACGCCGGTGCCAGCCCGGTGCGATCGCCCAACTCCCGCAGGGTCCAGCGCTCGTGGAACTCCTGGTCCAGCAGGCGTTTCACGGTCCGCACTGCGGGGTGCATCGCAAGCTGCGGTACGGCGGCCGGCGCCAGACACCGGGAGACCGCCAACATCAGATGGTCGACCGCGAGCGTCAGACCGGTCTCGGCGTACTCGTAGCGGGTGGTGACCTCGCGGACCAGTTGTGCGAACGCGTGCGTCAGCTCTCCCGCTTCACGGTGTACGACGTGCTTCGGCCAGGGCACTGCGAGCGCCGGCTGGCGTCGTACGACGGGATCGCGGTCGATCGCGGCGAAGTAGAAGTGGTGGTTGCCGGAGCGGCCGGCCAGATGATGAGTGACTCCGGGCGGTACGGCGAAGAGGTGACCGGGGTGGAGGACGTAACTCTCGCCACCGGCTACCCAGTGCGTGCTGCCGTGCTGCTGCAGGTAGATCTCCCAGACCGGATGCTCGTGCGGCTCGATCAGGAACTGCTCGGGCACCCACTGCTCACCCATGTGGAGCAGACCGCTGTCCCCAGGGAACTCATCGGCATGGAAGCCGGCGCGGAGCCCACTGGGCCGGTACAACGACACCTGAGGATTGTGTCCAGTTGCCTGAACATCGGCAACGCCTGACCGGTCTATGGATTCCTAAGTTGGTTCGCATGGAGCTACCTGGATCTGATGACATCGCCTTCTTCCGCGAGCACGGCTACTGGATCTCGCCGGTGATCCTGCCGTCCGACGTACTCGATGCGGCCGAGCGCGGGATGGCTCGCTTCTACGCCGGCGACCACGACCACGCGCTGCCCGAGCTGCCCGCGACGCGGGGATGGCAGCCGGCGGACGGCGACGTACTGCGGAAGAACGACTACTCGTCGCTGCGGGTCGACGAGCTGGCGGCGCTGGTTCATCATCCGGCGATCGGTGCGACGGCCGCCGCATTGTCCGGGGCGGACGGGATCCGGCTGTGGCACGACCAACTCTTGTTCAAGCCGCCGGGTGGATCGGCGCGGGTCGGATGGCATACGGATCGCCAGTACTGGCAGTCGTGTACGTCGGACGACATGCTCACCGCGTGGGTCGGATTCCACGACGTCGACGAGGTGAACGGCGCCGTGTCGTTCTTGCCCGGCAGCCATCGGTGGTCCGTGACCGGGCTGGACTTCTTCTCGCAGGACGCCGCCGGACTGGAGGCGTCGATCGTGGCGCAGGGTTTCGACCCGACTCCCGTCGTACCGCGGATGCGGCGTGGTCAGGTCAGCTTCCACCGCTGCCGGACCGTGCACGGGAGCTCGGCCAACCTGAGTACGACGCCACGCCGCGCGCTCGCCATCCATCTGCAGCCCGCGGACAATCGCTGGCGTCCTGGTTCGGCTCACCCGAACGACACCCTGGTCCGACACAACCCCGATCCGGACTACACCGACCCGGCGATCCAGCCGACGCTCTGGCCACAGGAGGGTTGATAACCGGACTGTGGTCCGTTAGCGTCGTGGCATGCATGGACTCGAAAGGATCAACGAACTCGGGCAGCGGGATCATTTCCTCGCGGTGGCGATCACCCAGCGCCGATCGGGCGAGCCGGCCGCGTCGGTGGTGAACGCCGGCGTGCTCGATCACCCGCTAACGGGTGAAAGAGTCGTAGCGTTCGTCGCGCGCGGGCGGACGGCGAAGCTCACTCATCTGCGGCGGACCCCGCAGGCGACGCTGGTGTTCCGCGCCGGCTGGGAGTGGATGGGCGTCAGTGGATCGGTCGAGTTGGCCGGGCCGGACGATCCGCTGCCGGGGATCGACGCGGAGCGGTTGCGGGTGTTGCTGCGGGACATCTACGCCGCGGCGGGTGGGGGCCACCCGGATCTGGACGAGTACGACCGCGAGATGGTCGCCGACCGGCGTACGGCGGTGTTGATCCGGCCGGAGCAGTTCACCAACAATCCGGCCGGCGCGGATCACCAGGAGGACGCGTGAACGTCGCACCCGGGACGATCCAGTCAAGGCGCTTCGCCGGGCGTTCTGGTTCGACTCCCGCCCGATCGGCCACCGCCAGGTGATCCTCGAGGTCGCCGCCGACGTCGACTCCGTGGACGCCGCCGCCTTGACGGCCGCCCTGGACGACGGACGTGCGCGCAGTGCGGTCATGGCCGATCACACGATCGCCGTCACAGACGTAGTACAAGGCAGTCCGCACCTCTTCCTGCCCGACGGCACGTCGGTCCACAACCCAGGCATCGACGTCCATTGGGAAGGCCCCTGGGCCTCCGGCTACCCCATCGCCCAGGCCACCGACCCCGACTGGCCGGACCGACTCCTGAACCTCGTCACGGGCTAGGCTCGACCGACCACTCACCGTGACTGGAGGTACTCATGGCCAACGAGGATGCCTGGGCCGGGGTTGTTGTGAAGAAGTCCCGCGCGATGTTCGACGGCTCGAATCTGTACCGCAAGCTCGAGGTGGAGCTCGACAACGGCGAGAAGCAGAACGTGAAGGTGCCCCGCGGTCTGTGGAAGGAACTCGAGGTCGGCGACCGCGTGTCCAAGGAGGCCGGCGCCGACGCCCGCCGCGGCTGAGCGCGGTGAAATGATTCATTAATTGGCCAGATCCGGCCGGGCTCTCGACAGCGAAATCCTGCCTGGCTACGATCGCAGCCAGTTGAAACATTTCACCCAAGGAGCTGGAGATGTATCGGTCAGGAACGAGGAGGGCCACCGTTCTGACGGTCATCGCCCTCGCTGTGGCCGGCCTCGCCGGTTGCGGCTCCGGGTCGGAAGACCAGGCCCGGAGCGGTCCGGTGTCGCTGACCTGGTGGGGCTGGAACGCCTTCGACAGTGCCCGGGCGATCAAGGACTTCGAGGCCGCCAACCCGCAGATCAAGGTCACCTACAAGCAGTACGCCTACAACGACTACGTGACCGCGCTCCGGCCGGGGCTGTCGTCCGACAAGGGCCCGGACGTGTTCCAGGTCCAGCCCGGCGACCTCACCACGAACTTCGGCCCGCTGGCGGTCCCGGTCGAGGACCGCGCCGCCAAGGACCTCGGCAAGGACTGGGCCGGCAAGTTCAACCCCGAGGGGCTCAGCCAGCTGCAGCTCGACCAGAAGCAGGTGGCGCTTCCGGCGTACATGTCCGCGGCCGGGCTCATCTACTACAACAAGAAGATCCTCGACCAGTACGGTCTCGGCGTACCGACCGACTTCGAGCAGTGGAAGCAGGTCTGCGCGACGCTGAAGACCCACAACGTCAAGTGCCTCGCACACGGCGCCAAGGACGCCTGGGTCAACACCGACGTGTACCTGTCGCTGATCAACAGCATCGCTCCCGGCAAGGTGTACGACGCCATCCAGGGCAAGGCGTCGTGGACGGACCCGGAGTTCGTGCAGGCGATGAGCTCCTGGTCGGACCTGTTCACCAGCGGCATCATCCCGGCCGGCGCGACCGCCGCGACGGAGTACCCGGATGCGCAGACGACGTTCCTGGAGGACAAGGCGGCGTTCATCGCGCTCGGCACCTGGAACACGCCGGCGACGATGACGAAGACCGGTCAGGTCGACGCGCAGAAGACCGTGACGAAGAAGATCGACGGCCTGTTCCTGTCCGCGCCGTTCCCGGCGCCGGTCACCGGCCGCCAACCGACGAAACCGTTCGGCGGGCCGGACAACGGGTTCGCGGTCTCGGCGAAGTCGTCGAAGCAGGACGCGGCGTTCAAGTTCCTCGAGTTCCTGACTGCTGGTGACGGTCAGAAGATCCAGGCGGCGGGCGGAAACATCCCGGCGATCACCTCCGTCAAGGTGGCGACCACCGACGTGATCAACCCCAGCCAGGTCCCGGACATCGAACGCCAGCAACAGTCGCTGACCGATCTGATCGGCGCGCGGCAGATCCCGTACAGCGACCTGACCACGGCCCTCGGCGATGCGCTGTCCGCCGTGGCCGCCGGCACCTCGTCTCCCGAAGACGCACTGAAGAAGGTCGAGTCCGCGTCGAAAGCGGTGAGCCGATAGTGCGGGATCACCGCCGGCTCGCGCTGCCGGACTACCTGTGGGCGGCGCCCGCTCTCATCCTGGTCGTGGGCGTCATCCACGCCGGCATCGCGGCGAACGCGTTCTACTCGCTGTTCGACTGGTCCGGCGTGGGTTCGCCGACCGATTTCGTTGGCGGCGCCAACTACTCGAAGCTCCTGCAGGATCCGATCTTCTGGCAGGCGCTGCGCACCACGCTCGCCTTCGCGGTAGCGACGGTGGCGATCCAGCTGACCCTCGGCCTCGCGCTGGCGATCCTCGTCCGTACCAAGGTGCGGCTGCGCGGCCTGCTGCGGACAATGGTGTTCGTCCCCGTCGTCCTCGCGCCCGCGGTGGTCGCGACGTCGTTCCGCATCCTGCTCACGCCGGACGGAGGCTTCAACCACCTCCTGCAGAGCCTCGGGCTGCACGGGTTCGACCAGGCCTGGCTGGCCGATCCGAAGACGGCGTTCGGCACGATCATCCTGATCAACGTCTGGCAGTACACCGGCTACAGCTTCCTGATCTACGACGCCGCGATCGGGCAGATCGATCGCGGGCTGTTCGAGGCCGCGCGCATCGACGGCGCGACCACCTGGCAGCTCAACACGACCGTGGTCGCACCGATGCTGCGCGGATCGCACCTCGTGCTGATCGTGCTCGGCTTCATCAGCTCGCTGAAGATGTTCGACCTCGTGTTCCTCACCACCGGCGGCGGGCCGGGGACGACGACGCAGGTGCTGACCGGCTACATCTACAAGCAGGTGATCGCGCAGTTCCACGCCGGGTACGGCGCCGCGCTGTCGATCGTGCTCGTCCTGATCGCGCTCGTCTTCTCGATCCTGCAGGTCCGCCTCTCGACCAGCGAAAGCCAGTAGCGACATGTTCCAGTTCCAGCGTCTGCCCGGGCGCGTGCTCAGCCAGATCCTCGTGCTGATCGCGCTCGCCGTCCTCGTCGTCCCGCTCGTGCTCATCGTCAAGGAATCCCTGGGCGGCGAGGGATTCACCAACTACACGGTCGTGCTGTCGTCGACGCCGTTCCTGCGGTTCTTCGCCAACAGCCTGATCGTGTCGGTGTCGACCGTCGTCCTGGTCATGTATCTCGGCCTCAGTGCGTCGTACGGTTTCGCCGTACTGCGGCCGCGCGGCGCGAGGATCGGCGCCGTCGTCGTCCTGACCGGGCTCGCCCTGCCCGCGATCGCGCTCGTCGTCCCGCTGTACTACGTCATCCAGGCGGTCGGGCTGCTCGACACCTACTGGTCGGTGATCATCCCGCTGACGGTGATCTCGATACCGTTCGGGGTGCTTGTCAGCAGCAACTACATTCGCGGACTGCCGCCCGAGCTGTACGAGGCCGGCCGCCTCGACGGGGCCAACTCCTGGCAGTTCTTCTGGCAGATCCTGGTCCCGATCTGCCGGCCGATCCTGTCGGTCGTGGCGATCTTCACCTTCCTCGCCGCCTGGAACGAGTACCTGCTGCCGCTGCTGTTCATCCAGTCCACCGATCTGCAGGTGCTGACCCAGGTTCCGACGTACTTCCAGAGCGAACGACTGGTCGACACGCCCAAGATCTTCGCCGCGAACATCCTGATCTCGCTGCCCGTCGTCGTGGTGTTCGTCGTCCTGCAGAAGACCTTCCGCACCGGCATCTCGGCCGGCGCGGTCAAATGAGCCAAGGAGCCGCATCGATGGATCGACCGAAGATACTCGCGTACTACTTCCCGGATTGGCACGCCGATCCGCGGAACGCGCAGTGGTTCGGCCAGGACTGGAGCGAGTGGAAGCTTCTCGAGGCGGCGCGGCCGCGGTACGACGGCCACCGGCAACCGCGGGTACCGATCGACGGCCCGTTCGACGAAGCGAGCCCGGCCGCGGCGGAGCGGCAGATCCGGCTCGCCAAGGAGTACGGCGTCGACGGCTTCCTCGTCGACTACTACTGGTACGACGACGGCCCGTACCTGCAGGCGGCCCTCGACGACGGGCTGCTCGCCGCGCGGAACAGCGACGACGTCAAGTTCGCGTTGATGTGGGCGAACCACGAGCTCGTCGACATCTTCCCGCACGACGACCCGTCGAACGACTCACCGCAGCGGCTCAAGAACGGCGCGATCGATCGCACCGCCTTCGAGAAGCTGGCCAGGCACGTCATCGACACGTACTTCGCCCGCCCGAACTACCTCACCGTCGACGGACGGCCCTGGCTGACGATCTACGAGCTCGGCAATCTCATCGTCGGTCTCGGTGGCGTCGACGAGACGGCGGACGCGCTGCAGTGGTTCGACGAGCAGACCCGGCAGGCCGGCTTCGAAGGACTTCACCTGGATGCGGTGATCTGGGGCGTCGGCGTGCTCCCCGCGGCGATCACGCTCGACCGGCCCGCCGAGCTGGTGCGCAAGCTCGGCTTCCGGTCGGCGACGTCGTACGTCTGGGTGCACCACGCCGACCTCGGCGGGTTCGAGTTCCCGAGCGCCGGGATCGGGCCGCTGCGGGCGGCCGCGTTCGCGGAGTACGAGCGGTACGCCGCGGAGCTCGACGTACCGTTCTATCCGAATGTGACGGTCGGGTGGGACGCATCGCCGCGGACCGCACAGGATCGCGAGTTCGTCCGCGGACGGTACCCGTGGACGACGACGTTCGACCCGTCGCCCGAGGAGTTCAAGGAGGGGCTGCTGCTGGCCAAGTCGTTCCTCGAACGTCACGGTCAATCGCATCCGATCATCACCGTGAACGCCTGGAACGAGTGGACGGAGGGCTCGGCGCTGCTCCCGGACCGCGACAATGGCTACGGCTTCCTCGAGATGATCCGGGATACGTTCAGTTAGTGGGAGGGAAATTGGCGAAGAACGTCACCATCAAGGACGTCGCCGCCCTCGCGGGCGTGTCGATCGGGACGGTGTCCAACTACATCAACGGCACCAAGACCGTGGCCGAGGCGACCCGTGAGCGGATCGACCGCGCGATCGAGGAGACCCGGTTCGTTCCCAACCGCGCCGTCCGCACGCTGCGCGGGAACCGCACGCACACCCTCGGTCTGCTCGTCCCGGACGCCGCGAACCCCTACTTCACCGAGATCGCGCGCGGTGTCGAGGACGTGGCGCGCAGCCGCGGCTTCGTGCTCGTGTACTGCGACACCGCGGGCGATCCGGTCCGTCAGGGCGTCTACGTGCGCAACCTGGCGGAGATGCGGGCCGGCGGTCTGATCATCGCGTCGGCGACCGCGGAGCCACCGGATCTCGGGGATCTCGAGTCGATCGGCACACCCATCGTCGTCCTCGGGCACGAAGGGATGGCGCTGACGTCGTCCGCGGTCATCGTCGACCAGCACCGCGGCGGTTTCCTGGCGATGAAGCACCTGCTCGACCTGGGCCACCGGCGGGTGCTGTTCGCCGGCGGCCCGGGCGGCGATCTCGTCCTCAAGGCCCGCTACGAGGGCGCGATGCTCGCGATCGAGGCGGCCGGCGAGGACCCCGCGCTGCTGCAACGCGCCGACGCGGCCGGCCGGACGGTGCGGGAACGCAGCGAGCTGGCCGGCCTGATCACGGGCCTGCAGCCGCGCCCGACGGCGGTCCTCTGCGGCAACGACATGATCGCGATCGCGATCGTCAACAAGCTCATCCGGGACGGCTGGTCGGTCCCCGGCGACATCGCGGTCGTCGGGTACGACGACATCGGCGAGGCGCAGCTGGCCGTCGTACCACTGACCACGATCCGGCAACCGGCCCACGACATCGGCGAGTCCGCGGCCCGGCTCCTGTTCGAGACCTCCGACGACCCGTCCCGGCCGCACCGGCAGGTCACGTTCACCCCCGAACTCGTCGTCCGGGCGTCGACGATCCCGCTGGGCTAGCTTCCGGTGGATTGATCAGGCGAGGATCAGCCAGGGGTTCTCCAGGAGACCGGTCAGGTCCGCCAGGAAGCGGGCTCCGACCGCGCCGTCCAGGACGCGGTGATCGGCGGACAGGGTGTAGCGCAGCCGGGAGCGCACGCCGACGGACCCGTCGTCGAGGACGGTCGCCTCGCGTTTCAACGCACCGACCGCAAGGATCGCGGCTTCCGGCGGGTTGATGATCGCGGTGAACTGTTCGACGCCGTACATCCCGAGATTGCTGATCGTGAAGGTCCCGCCGGACATCTCTGCGGCGGTCAGGCGTCGCTGTCGTGCCCGCTCGGCCAGTCCGGCGGTCTCTTGGGCGATCTGGCCGACGGGCTTGAGGTCGGGATTGCGCAGTACGGGAACGAGGAGGCCGTCGTCCACGGCGACCGCCACTCCGATGTGGATCTCTTGGTGGCGGAGCAAGGTGTCGCCGGACAAGGACGAGTTGACGTCTGGGTGATCGCGCAAGGTGAGGGCGCAGGCGCGGACTATCAGGTCGTTGACGCTGATCCGCTGCCGGCCGGCTGCTGTCAGGTGCTCGTTGAATTCTGCGCGTAGCCCGACGAGGTCCTGTACGTCGGCGCTGGCGGTGAGGTAGAAGTGCGGCGCGGTCCGGGCGCTGTCCGCCAGCAACCGCCCACTCGTCCGCCGCAACATGCCAAGCGAAACCTCCTCAACCAACTGCTCCCCCTGGACCGGCGTCGCCGGGGCCGTCACGACAACCTCGGCGGCGGCCTCAGCGGCGGCCCGAACATCCGCGCGGATGATCCGCCCGCCAGGTCCACTCCCGGCGATCGATGCCAGATCCACCTTGAGCTCCACAGCATCCCGCCTGGCCAACGGCGAAGCGGCGGTTGTCTGCGGGGCGGGGGTTGGAGGGGTGTCTGGTTCGTCGGGTCCTAGGGTTGCGATGGGCTGGCCGATGGGGGCTTCTTCGCCTTCGGCTACCAGGATGCGGCCGAGAACGCCGGCCTCGTAGGCCTCGTACTCCATCACCGCTTTGTCGGTCTCGATCTCGGCCAGGATCTCGCCGGGGGTCACCTCGTCGCCGGGCTGCTTGTGCCAGGTGACGATGATGCCGGACTCCATCGTGTCCGACAGCCGTGGCATCAGGATCTTGCTCATGACCTGTCTCCTCTCACCGCAGCCGCCCCACCGCGGCGAGGGTTTGCTTGATCGCTGTCTCGACATCGGTCGCCGACGGCAGCGCGGCCGTCTCCAGGCTCTTGGCGTACGGCAGCGGCACCTCGGCCATTGCGACCCGGCGTACCGGTGCGTCGAGCTGGTCGAAGGCGCCGTCGGAGATCGTCGCCGCGATCTCCGCGCCAATGCCGTAGGTCAGCCAGTCGTCCTCGAGAACGACCGCGGCGTGGGTCTTGCGGACCGACCGCACGATCGTTTCGCGGTCGAGCGGGCGGAGGCTGCGCAGGTCGATGACCTCGGCATCGATGCCTTCCTTGGCCGCGAGTTCGTTGGCGACCTCGAGGCCGAGCGCGGCCATCCGCGAGTACCCGATGACGGTGATATCGGCACCTGGCCTGGTCACCGCGGCTCGCCCGATCTCGGCCACCGTGTCGTCGTCCGGCACTTCGCCCTTCGTGTTGTACAGCGCGAGATTCTCCAGGAACAGCACCGGGTCGTCGTCCCGGATGGCCGCGAGCAGCAGCGCCTTCGCATCCGCAGGGTTGCTCGGGGCAACGACTTTCAGACCGGGTACGAACGCGTAGTACAGCTCGACGTTCTGCGAATGGGTGGCGCCCAGCTGCTGGCCTCCCCCACCGGGTGTCCGGATCACCAGCGGGACGCTGCTCTGCCCGCCGAACATGCCGTGAATCTTGGCCGCGTGGTTGACGATCTGGTCCAGTGCGAGCAGCGAGAAGTTGATGGTCATCAGTTCGACCACCGGGCGCAGACCGAGCATCGCCGCGCCGATGGCCGCGCCGGTGAACCCCTCCTCCGAGATCGGCGTGTCCCGGACGCGTGCCTCGCCGAACTCCGCGAGCAGGCCGGCGGTGATCTTGTACGAACCCTCGAAGATCCCGATCTCCTCGCCGATCAGGAAGACCCGGTCGTCGCGTCGCATCTCGGCCCGCAGGGTCTCGTTGATCGCCTGCCGGTACGACATCACCGTCATGCGCCGGCCACCTCGAACAACAGCTGACCCGGCAGCCGCCGCAGGTCGTTCGGCACCGGGGTCGCGTAGTTGTAGTCGAACAACGTCTTGATCTCGGGTGCATCGCTGGCGTCGGCGAACGCGGCGGCCGCGTCGACCTCCGCGACGACGGACTCCTCCAGACGCGCCAGTTCCTCGACACTCAACGCCTCGGTCTCGCGCAGGTGGGCACTCAGCGCCAGCACGGGGTCCGCGGCCTGGAGGGCAGCTGCTTCCTCCTTGGTGCGGTACTTCGCCGGATCGACAACCGAGTGCCCGCGCAGACGCGGACCGACCGCCTCCAGCAAGGCCGGGCGTCCCTCGCGCGCCATCTCCATGGCCTGTACGGCGGCATCCCGGACCGCCACCACATCGCTGCCGTCGACACGCTCACCATGCATCCGGTACGCCGCGGCCCGCTTGTACAGCTCCGGCTCGGCGGATGCCTTCTCCACGGTCGTCCCCATGCCCAGGTGGTTGTTGACCACGACGTACACGATGGGGAGGCTCCAGAGCGCGGCCAGGTTCAGGGATTCGTGGAAGGCGCCGATGTTCGTCGTACCGTCGCCCATGTGGCACATCACCACCTCCGGCCCACCCCGGTAGGTGATCGCCAGCGCCGCACCGGTTGCCAACGGCAACTGACCGCCGACGATGCCGTAGCCGCCGAGCAGCCTGGCCTGGACGTCGAACAGGTGCATCGAGCCGCCCCAGCCTTTCGACACCCCGTCGGTTCGGCCGTAGAGCTCGGCCATCACCCGGCCCGGTTCGATTCCCCGCGCCAGGGCGTAACCGTGCTCGCGGTAGTTGGTGAAGAGGTAGTCACTCGGGTCCAGCGCGCTCATGAGCCCGACCACAGTGGCCTCCTCGCCGAGGTTCAGGTGGCAGTACCCGCCGATCTTGGCTTCCGTGTACCCGCGCGCGGCCCGCTCCTCGAAACGCCTGATGAGCAGCATCTGCCGGTAGTAGCCGACCAGGTCTGGCCGTGATGCCATGGTGTCGCTCTCCTCCACAAGGGGACGGCTGTGGTGCACTGAGGTAATGATACGACAGAGTATCATTCGTGATCGGAGGTACGACCCTTGACGGACAGCAGTGCCGGCGAAGCGGTCCGCAAGCGTGGGCGGCCGACCGAGACCGAGCGCGCGCAGCGGCGGGACGAGATCCTCGACGCAGCGCAGCAACTGTTCCTGGAGCGCGGGTACGGCGACGTGTCGCTGGACCAGATCGCATCCGCGGCCAGCGTGACCAAGCGGACGATCTACGCCTACGTCGGCGACAAGACAGCCGTGTTCGCTGCCGTCGTCAGCCGGTTGAACCAGCTGATCCTGATCCCGGCAGAGCACGTCGATCTCGAGGCATTGGCGATCCGGCTCGTGCTGACGCTGCACTCCGACGTCGCGATCAGCCTGCACCGGATGGTGATCGCCGAGGCACTCCAGTTCCCGGACCTGGCCAGGAGTTTCCACGCGGCCGGCCCACAGAAGTACATCGACACCCTTGGCGACCTCATCGGCAACTCAGCCGCAGCCGAGCAACTCTTCGCCGTCCTCCTGGGCGAGCCTCACCGCCGCAGACTCCTCGGCCTGGACGGTCCTCCCACCCCCGCCGAGGCCGAAGCCCACGCCAAGGCGGCACTGAGCTCGCTGAGACTCCAGGGCTAGGTGATACAACCAGCTGTCATGGAGACGGTTGAGTTGAGCAAAGCGGGAATGGTCGTGTCGCGGGTCGTGCTGGGGCTGATGCGGATCAAGCAGCTCAGCGACGGCGAGATCCGGGAACTGGTCGGTGCGGCGCGCGACGCCGGCGTGACGATGTTCGACCACGCCGACATCTACGGCGGCCCACACGGCTGCGAGCAGCGGTACGGCGACGCGCAGGCAGTCCCCGCATCCGAGCGTGACCAGATCAGGATCCAGTCCAAGGTCGGCATCCGGGCCGGCTTCTTCGACTCCTCCCGCGAACACATCCTGGCGAGCGTCGAGCAGTCGCTGGCCGCTCTGCGGACGGAGTACCTGGACCTGTTGCTGATCCACCGGCCCGACACCCTGGTCGAGCCGGACGAGGTCGCCGCCGCGTTCGACGAGCTCCACACCAGCGGCAAGGTCCTCGCCTTCGGCGTCTCCAACCACACCCCCGGCCAGATCGAACTGCTGGCCAAGTCGGTCCGGCAGCCACTCGTCGTCAACCAACTGCAGTTCAGCCTCGCCAACGCCGCCCTGGTCGCCCAAGGCCTGGCCGCGAACATCACCGGCCTCGACCAGTCCGCCGACCGCGACCTGGGCGTACTGGACTACTCCCGCCTGAACGACATCACGATCCAGACCTGGGGCTCCATCCAGAAACCCCCACCCGGCGGAGTCTTCCTCGGCGACCACGAGAACTACGGCCCCCTGAACGACGCCCTCCACGACGTGGCAGCCAAGTACGAAACCACCCCCGACGCCATCGCCATCGCCTGGATCACCCGCCACCCCGCCAACATGCAAGTAGTCATAGGCACCACCAACCCAAACAGGGTCCGCGAGTCCGCGGCAGGCGCCGCGATCTCCCTCACCCGCGAAGAGTGGTACCACCTCTACACCGCAGCAGGCCACGTCCTCCCGTAGCCCGCCAAGCCTGAACAGATCGATCCCTTAGGCTCCGTGCGGTTCGGGCCGGAGATCGGCAGGGGTGATCGCGCCGGTGGTGACGTCTGTTGCGACCGAGCCCAGACGCAGGTGGTTCCGGCGCGCGTACCCCCGCATCAGGGCGAAGGCGGCGTCGAGGGGTACGTCCGCGCGTGCAGCCAGGACGCCCTTGGCCTGTTCGATCACGATTCGGCTGTTCAGCGCGCCCTGCAACTGCTCGGCCAGGATCTCGCTGGAGCGGATGGCACGTTCGTGCAGTAGTGCGACCGTGGCGATGTCGCACAGGGCCTGGCCGAGGTGGAGGTCTTCCTCGCTCAACCTCGACTGCTGCTCGCACAACAGATTGATCGCGCCGATCGTCCGTCCGCGCAGCCGCAACGGCAGCGCGTGGGTCGACCGGTAGCCGGCCGCGGTGGCGGCGGCGTGGAACCTGGGCCAGCGCTGATCGACCTCGTCGAGATCCACGTTCGCGACCTGCTGCCCGCTGGTGAAGCAGTCCAGACAGGGGCCCTCGTCGTTCTGCAGGACGAACAACTCGAGCAGCCGCGCTTCCTCGGTCGTCGAGGCCATCACGTGCAGCAGGTTCCGCTGATCGGCCAGGATCAACCCGGCCGCATCGGCCTGGAGCAGCTCGACGCTGCGATCGCAGAGCAGGTGGAGAAGATCGATGACATCGAAGTCGTCGACGAGGCTGTCGGCGAGTTCGACGAAGACTCGCCCGAGGCGTTGCTCCCTGGTCATGATCTGGTTCCTTTCCGGGCCGGATGGTCCGATCTCCGGATCGCCTTGCCTATTCATCATGATCGCCTTCGGGGTAAAAGGTGAGCTGCCGGTTCAGAACGTCGGTGGCGACTTCGAGCAGCGGGCGCTCCGCGGCGTAGGCACAGGCCCTCAGGAGCAGCAGCGCCTCGGTCAGTCCGACCGCGGCCTGGACCGAGATCATCCCCGTGGCCTGATGGATCTCGCGATGCCCGTCAGCGGCGACAGCCAGGAGGGGATGCAGTTCGCCGAGAGGTGCGCTGTGCTGGAGGTCGAGGAGGATCGCCGTGGCGGCGGCGGCGAAGTCGAGCGCCTCGGCCAGCTGCCAAGGCTCCAGTGACCCGGTGATCGTGCGGTACAGGTCAAGCACTCCTAGCCGGATCGCACCCACCTGGAGCGGGAATGCGAACACAGCGGCGATCCCGGCATCGGCCGCCGACGACGTGAATCCTGGCCAGTGCGCCGTACCGCTCCGGACCAGATCTGGCTGGAGCACCGGTCTGCCGGCCTGGGACGCGTCCAGACACGGGCCTTCCCCCAGAGCAAGCTGCAGGTTCTCCAACTCCGCGGACGCACCGTCGGTCGCGGCCAGCAGCCCGGCGTGACCGGCCGGCGTCATCAGGGCAACGCTGGCCCCATCGACTTTCACCGCTGTCAGCGTTGCGGCCACCAGTCGCTGCAGCACCTCCGCCGCCGTGCTGGTCCGGCCGGGCGGGTCGGTAAGGACCTCGAGAAGGATCTGACGCACACGTGGTGATGACACAGCTCACCTCAGACGTCCCGGCGCGCCTTGGCCGCTCGACCGAGCGATCCCGGTCATGACGTCGCGGCCCCCACTGTGCCGATCGAAGCGACCCGTTGTCCACCGGCCTCACCGCCGGCCTCCCGATCAGCCGGGCTGATGGGCCGGCGGCAGCGACGATCGCCGGGAACGGCGGTGCCCGACACCAGGTCCGCCGCAACGCTCCGCAGCTTGACGTTGTGGTCCTGCGACTGGCGCCGCAACAGCGCCAGGGCCTCATCGGCCCCGACATCGAGGCGCTCCATCAAGATGCCTGTCGCCTGCCCGATCGTGGTGTGGGCATCGATCGCGCCGATCAGCGTGTCAGCCGTTGTCACCGTGCTGACCGCGACCGCGATATGCGTGGCCAAGGCCCCGGCCACGGCCTGCTCCGGCATCCGGAACGCGTCGCGCCTGCCGGCGTAGATGTCGAGTACTCCGATGTCGCGATGCCGGGCCCGGATGACGCTGCTCATCACGCGATGAAGCCCCAACTCCGTCGAAACATCGGCAGGGGTGTCATCGACCGTCACCGGCTGGGACCTCGACCTGCGCGAGCCGTCGCCAGGTGTCCGCTGGAGGTACTCCGCTCGGACAGCCCGCGGGTCCGAACCGGCGACCAGCCATCGCTCCGCACCGTGGCTCGGCCAGAGCACGACGGCAGCGCAGTCGCAGGTGATGGCGACGGACACGAATCGAACAGCCTGCGCCAGCAATGTGTCGAGATTCGGCGCCAGGTAGAGATCGCCGGTCAGCGTGGCCAGCGCGGCCGCGGTCCGGTAGTCACGGCCGGTCACGACGCCGGTCGCAGACTTGAACGGATCGGCGATCGATCCATGCATGCGTGCATGGCAACACCCCGGATCTCAGCGACGCTCGCTGCCGCGGTGTCTGGGGCAGTCTGACCCGATGCAGTCAGGTGCTTACATTCTAGGTCTGAGACACCCGTCAAGCGAGAGCAGTGCGCTTCTTCTTCAAGCGTTCGTGATCAGGCCATTTCACGTCGTACGCCCAGCCGAACCGTTCGAAGCACCTGATCAGCCAGGCGTTGATGTCGATCTGCCCCCTGAGCACACCGTGCCGTGCGCAGGTGGGGTCGGCGTGGTGAAGGTTGTGCCACGACTCGCCCTGACTCAGCAGTGCGAGCCACCACACGTTGCCGGACCGATCGCGGGCGGCGAACGGCTTCCGGCCGGTGACATGGCAGATGGAGTTGATCGAGAACGTGACGTGGTGCATCAGAGCGATGCGGACCAGCGTGCCCCAGAAGAATCCGGTCGCGGCACCGTGCCAGGACCTGTCCCACAACCCACCGATGAGCGCGGGCGCCAGCAGGGATATCGCCGCCAACTGACGGAAATGCTGTGAAATCGATGCGATGTCGCGGTCGTTCAGGAGGTCCGGAGCGTAGCGCTTCGGGTCGGCGCGCTCCTCTCCCCAGAGCACCCACCCGACATGGGCGAACACAAACCCTTTGGTCACTGCCCAGGCACTGGTGCCGTAGCGCCACGGCGAATGCGGATCGCCGTCCCGGTCGGCGTACTTGTGGTGTTTGCGGTGGTCGGCCACCCAGCGGACGACGGGACCTTCGAGTGCCATGCTGCCTGCGATCGCAAGCGCGACCTGCAGGCCGCGCTTGCACTTGAAAGCGCCGTGGGTGAAGCCCCGGTGATAGCCGACGCCGATGCCGGTGGTGGTGAGCACGTAGAACACGACGAGGAGCACGATGTCCCGCCAGCCGATCCAGCCACCCCAGGCGAAGAAGACCCCTGGCAGCAGCGCGAGAGTAGGCACCACGATGAACACCCAGATCAGCCCGCGCTCGATCTTGCCACCGGCCGGCTGGAACTCGCCCGGAGGCGCGGCGGCGGGGTCTGCAGTTGAAGTCACGGCCACTCCTCAGGACTGATCCCCCCAGGTACCCCTTCAGGTGCCCCGCCAACCGACCTTTTACTCCCGCCGATCGGACTTGTTTGTGCTAGCCGAGGCCCTTGAGGAGTTGGCGGGCCATGACGATGCGCTGGACCTGGTTGGTGCCTTCGTAGATCTGGGTGATCTTGGCGTCGCGCATCATGCGTTCGACCGGGTAGTCGTGGGTGTAGCCGTAGCCGCCGAGCAGCTGTACTGCGTCGGTCGTGACGGCCATCGCCACGTCGGAGGCGAAGCACTTGGCCGCGGCGCCGAAGTACGTGAGGTCGGCGTCACCCCGCTCGGAGCGGGCGGCTGCGGCGTACGTGAGCTGACGGGCCGCCTCGATCTTCATGCCCATGTCGGCGAGCATGAACTGCAGGCCCTGGAACTCCGCGATCGCCTTGCCGAACTGCTTGCGCTCCTTCACGTACCCGAGCGCGTAGTCGAGCGCCCCCTGCGCGATCCCGAGCGCCTGCGCCGCGATCGTCACCCGGGTGTGGTCCAGCGTCGCCATCGCGGTCGCGAACCCCGTGCCTTCCGGACCGATCATCCGGGAAGCGGGGATCCGCACGTTGTCGAAGTACACCTCGCGGGTCGGTGAGCCCTTGATGCCGAGCTTCTTCTCCGGCGCGCCGAACGAGACGCCCTCGTCGGACTTCTCGACCACGAAGGCCGAGATCCCACGAGATCGCGCGTCCGGATCCGTCACCGCGAAGACCGTGTAGAAGTCCGAGACCCCGGCGTTGGTGATCCACCGCTTCACGCCGTTCACGACGTACGAGTCCCCGTCGAGCACCGCCCGCGTCTTCATCGAGACAGCGTCCGAGCCGGCCTCCGGCTCGGACAGGCAGTACGAGAACATCGCGTCGCCCGCGGCGACCGGCGGCAGGTAGCGCTGCTTCACCTCGTCGGAGGCGGACAGCAGCAGCGGCAGCGAGCCGAGCTTGTTCACGGCCGGGATCAGCGAGGTCGAGGCGCAGGCGCGGGCGACCTCCTCGATCACGATCACCGTCGCGAGCGCGTCCGCACCGGCACCGCCGTACTGCTCCGGGATGTGCGGCGCGTGGAAGTCCGAGGCCTTCAGCGCGTCGTACGACGCCTTGGGGAACTCGGCCAGCTCGTCCACGTCCCCGGCGTGCGGGGCGACCTTGGCATCGCAGACGTCCCGGACAGCGTCCCGGATTGCCTGGTGCTCCTCGGACAGCGCGTACAGCTCGAATGAGTTACTCACGAGTCACACAGTACGACGAACAACCCGCCCGCGGAGTGCGTCGTACGCCGAAAGTGACCAAGTCCGCACGCCCCGGCCACACACCGGTCACCCGCTGATAACCACGATGGGTAGAGTCCCCGACATGAGTGAAGCGACCTCCCGCCCCCTGCGGATCGCCGTGATCGGCACCAACTACCTCGGCGCGAACACCGCTGCCGGGATGGCCGAGTTCGGCTTCGACGTGATCGGGGTCGAGATCGACGAGCACCGGCTGAAGCTGCTGAACGACGGCAAGGCTCCGCTGTACGAACCCGGTCTGGACCCGCTGCTGAAGAAGCACGTGGACTCCGGCCGGCTGCGGTTCACCAAGGACTACCGCGAGATCGGCGACTGGGCCGACGTGCACTTCATCTGCGTCGGCACGCCGCAGCTCGAGGGCAGCGAGGCGGCCGACCTGGCCCAGGTGCACTCGGTCGTCGACATGCTCGCCCCGCTGCTGACCAAGCCGGCGCTGGTCGTCGGCCGCTCCACGGTCCCGGTCGGTACGTCGAAGATCGTCGAGGCCCGCTTCCACGCCGAAGCCCCGGCCGGTACGGCGGTGGAGATCGCCTGGCAGCCCGAGTTCCTCCGCGAGGCGCACGGCGTGGACGACACGCTGCACCCGGACCGGCTGGTCTTCGGCGTCCAGTCCGAGGCCGCGGAGACCCGGCTGCGCGAGGTGTTCGCCACCCCGATCGGCGAGGGTACGCCGGTCGTCGTGTGCAACCTGCCGACCGCGGAGCTGGTGAAGGGCGGCGCGAACGCCTTCCTGGCCACGAAGATCTCGTTCATCAACGCGCTCGCCGAGATGGCCGAGGCGACCGGCGCCGACGTGACGCTGCTGGCCGACGCGCTCGGCTACGACAAGCGGATCGGCCGCGGCATGCTGAACGCCGGCCCCGGGTACGGCGGCGGCTGCCTGCCGAAGGACCTGCGCGCGTTCATGCACCGGGCCGGCGAGCTCGGTGTCGAAGAGGTCATCACGTTCCTGCGTGAGGTCGACGACATCAACCAGCGCCGCCGTGCCGGGATCGTTGACATCACCCACGAGATGCTCGGCGGCGACTGGGTCGGCAAGAACGTCACCGTGCTCGGCGCCGCGTTCAAGGCCGGTACGGACGATGTTCGCGACTCGCCCGCGCTCGACGTGGCCGGCCGGATCCAGCTGCACGGCGCGAACGTCACCGTCTACGACCCGGAAGCGATGGAGAACGCCCGCCGGGTCCGCCCGACGCTGCGCTACGCCCCCACCGCGGCCGAGGCTTGCCGCGACGCCCACGCCGTACTGCATCTCACCGAGTGGCCCGAGTTCCGCGAGCTCGATCCCGCCGCCCTGAGAGGGCTCGTCGCCCACCCGGTCGTCATCGACGCCCGCCTCAACCTGAACGCCGACGCCTGGCGCGCAGCTGGCTGGACCTACCGGGCGCCGGGCCGGCCCTAGACGACGGTCGCTGCCCGCAGCACGGGACGGGTGAGCATGACACAGCCGGTGAGGGCTGCGGCCACCGAGATGCCCAGGCAGACACCGGTGATGCCCACACTGCTCACATCGGACAGGCCGCCGAGCACCGGGTTCATGATCACCACGGCGAGGCTCTGGGCCAGCACGACGATGGACTGCAGGCGGGACTGGAACTCACGCTCCACCGAGTTCATCAGCAGCGGCAGCACGTGACCTGTAAAGGTGCCCACGCCGATCCCGCTCAGCACGCCGGCGGCGAAGGTCAGCGGCAACGGCTCGAAGAGCGAGAGCCCGAGGAGACCGGCCGCCGCCACCAGTAGACCGAACGCGGCGAACATGCCGGGCCGGGGAAAGGCTCCGCGCATCAAGATGCGCAGGGCAATGACACCCACTCCGAGACTGCGGCTGGCAACGAGCAGACCGGCGGTCGCGGCGTTCCATCCGTGCGAGCGAGCCAGCAGCGGGAACAGCAACGCATCAAGAGGCATCAGCAGACCAGCCGCGACTGTCATCGTCAACAGCAGTGCGCGCGTCAGCGGTCGACTGAAGGCGACCTTGATGCCGGCCCCGATCGACCGCAGCATTCCCGACGGCATTCTCGCCGGCGGTGCGATCATCTTCCGCAGCAGGATGAGTACGACGATCATCACGCCGAAGGTCAGGGCGTCGAAGCCGCCGGCTGCCGTGAGGCCCGCCCAGCTGACCAGGACGCCGCCGACCGCGGTACCGCTGACGGCGAACACGACGCCCGTCACCTGGAAGCTCGCCAGCGCGCGCGGGACCTGCTCCTGCGGGACCAGCAGGCGGGGCATCGCGCGGGACGACGGGAGGAAGAACGCATCGATCACGCCGACCACCAGCGCCAGGATCACCAGCAGCCAGATCGGCTCGTCGAACGCGATAGTGGCGGGCACGAGCGCCAACGTCACCAGGAACATCGCTGTACAACTCACCAGCAGCACTCGCGGAGCGCCGAACCGGTCGCCGAGCGCGCCGCCGACGAGCAGCAGCGCGGCCCGCGGGGCGGCGGCCAGGAGCAGGATGAGCCCGGCGACACGGCCGCCGTGCTGGCTGGCCGACCATCCGATGGCGAACGTCATCGTCAGATCGCCGAGCAGAGATACGGCGGCGCCGAACAACCAGATCCAATAACGGACCGGTATGCGCTGCGTATCCGAATCAGTGGGCGGAGTCACGATCGACGACCTTAGACGACAACCAATGGGATCTCACGACTACCCGCCCCCATCCTGTGGAAACCAGCGACTGCCTCAGCCTTTACGCAACTCTGCCGCCCCGTCACGCACAGTGCTCCCCTTGCCCCGTGCCACTTCGGCGAGAGATTCCTGGAACGCGATCATCCGGTCCCGCAACTTCTCGTCGGACGCGGCCAGGATCCGCACCGCCAGCAGCCCCGCATTCCGAGCGTTCCCGATTGACACCGTTGCAACCGGGACACCGGCCGGCATCTGGACGATCGATAGCAAAGAGTCCATTCCGTCGAGATATTTGAGCGGAACCGGTACGCCGATCACGGGCAACGGTGTCACCGACGCGAGCATGCCGGGCAGGTGCGCGGCCCCGCCGGCACCGGCGATCAGCACCTTCAGGCCCCGCTCGTGCGCTGACCGTCCGTAATCGATCATCTCGACCGGCATCCGGTGCGCGGAGATGACGTCTGCCTCAAAGGGCACGTCGAATTCGTCACACACCTCGGCCGCGGCCTTCATCGTCGGCCAGTCGCTGTCCGACCCCATCACAATGCCGATCATGGGCTTCCCTATTCGTCGATGGTTCCGGTCAGGTACGCGGCCGCGTGCCGGGCGCGTTCGCGGGTCTGTTCGAGGTCGTCGCCGTACGCCGTGACGTGGCCGATCTTGCGGCCCGGCTTCACCGACTTCCCGTAGAAGTGGACCTTCAGGCCCGGGTCGCGGGCCATGCAGTGCAGCAGGCCGCGGTGCATGTCCTCGACGTCCCCGCCGAGCACGTTGACCATCACGGTGTACGGCGCTCGCGCGGCCGGCGATCCAAGTGGCAGATCGAGCACGGCGCGCAGGTGGTTCTCGAACTGGGACGTCACCGCGCCGTCGATCGACCAGTGGCCGGTGTTGTGCGGACGCATTGCCAGCTCGTTGACGAGCAGCCGTCCGTCGCGGGCCTCGAACATCTCCACCGCGAGTACGCCGACCACGCCGAGCTCACCGGCGATCCGCAGCGCGGTCTGCTGTGCCTGCGCAGCCCTCTCCGGCGCCAGACCGGGCGCGGGCGCGGTGACCTCGACACAGATGCCGTTCTTCTGCACAGACTCGACGATCGGGTACGCGACCGCTTGCCCGTGCGGCGAGCGGGCCACGATCGCGGACAGCTCCCGGACGAAGTCCACCTTCTCCTCGGCCAGGATCGGTACGCCGCTCGCGAAGGCGGTCGCGACGTCCTCGTCGTCCGGCCCGTCGACGAACCAGACGCCCTTGCCGTCGTACCCGCCGCGGGTGGTCTTGAGGATGATCGGGAACCCGCCGACCCGCTTGGCGAAGTCCTCGACCTCGGCCGGTGTCGCGACCAGCTGGTGCGCCGGCGACGGCGCGTCGAAGGTGTCGAGCCGGGCGCGCATCACGGCCTTGTCCTGGGCGTGCACGAGCGCGTCCGGGCCGGGGCGGACCTTCAGGCCGTCTTCCTCGAGGGCGTGCAGGATCTCGGTCGGCACGTGCTCGTGGTCGAACGTCACCACGTCGCACTCGGCAGCGAACCGCCGTACCGTCTCGAGGTCCTTGTAGTCACCGACCGGCGCGTCCGCAACGGCCTGCGCGGCGGACACCGCGGGACCTTCGGCGAGCACGCGGAGCTGGATGCCGAGCGCGACGGCTGTTTCCTGCGTCATCCGGGCCAATTGGCCGCCGCCGACCATGCCGACGACCGGCGTGCCGACGGGGAGGTCATTTCGATCGAACTTCACAGACCGGAGCCTAATGTCCATACAACATCAGCCGGTCGGCGGCCACCGCGGCACACTGGCGATTTCGGGGTCGGAGCGGTCGCCGGGTACCGTGGGAAGCTGCCCCTCCCGTCGCGATGTGATCACAGAAGGTTCCGGAGACCGTTGAAGCTCGTCACCACGCTGTACCGCCAGTTCCAGCACCTGGTGCACGAAGTGGCCAAGTTCGGTCTGGTCGGTCTGCTCGGTCTGGTCGTCGACCTGCCGATCTACAACTGGCTCGTGTTCAACAACCCGCTGGTCCTCGCGGACTCGGGCGAGGGCATGCTGCACCACAAGCCGCTGACCGCGAAGCTGATCTCGACCACGGTCGCGACCGTCGTGACGTACTTCGGCAACCGGTACTGGACGTGGCGCCACCGCGAGCGCAGCGGCCTGCACCGTGAGTACGTGCTGTTCTTCGTGCTGAACGGGATCGGTCTGCTGATCGCCGCCGGCTGCCTGGCCTTCTCGCGGTATGTGCTGGATCTGCACACCTGGCTGTCCGACAACATCGCCGCGAACTTCATCGGCCTCGGACTCGGCACCCTGTTCCGCTTCTGGTCGTACCGCAAGTTCGTCTTCAAGGAAGAGCTCGAGCTCGACGAGGCCGAGCACGCCCCGGCGCCGGATTCCCCGGCCGCACTCGACGACTCGACCGGAGATCTGCCGGCTGTCCGCTGACCTCGATGACTTCCTCTTCAGCCCGGCAAGCGCGGTCACCGCGTCCGGCAGTCGTCGTCAGCATCGTTCTGGCTGTGTTGCTGGTGGGCGCTGTCGGTGCGGGGATCGCGGCCGTCGCGATCGTGCGATCCGACGCGAACACGCAGCTGAAGCGCGCCGACGACCTGCAGCGCCAGCTCGACGCCGCCGGTCCGGGTGAGCAGGTACGCACGGAGGTCCTGGCGGCTGCGCGGACGAATGTCGGCGTCCTCTTCAGCTATGACTACCGGAAGCTCGACGACTACGCGTCGGCGACCCAGAAGGTCACGACGGAGAAGTTCGGCGCCGAGTTCGCGAAGACCGTGGCCGCGATCCGTCCGCAACAGCTGAGTCAGCAGGCCGTCGCCAAGGCCGAGGTCACCGACGCCGCAGTCAAGGACGCAACCGCCACCACGGCCCACGTCCTCCTGTTCGTCGACACCACAACGACAACAAAAGCCGCCTCGACCCCGAGCATCCAGCGCACCCGAGTACAGCTAACTCTCCAGTCAGTGTCCGGCCACTGGCTCGTAGACAACGTCGAAGCAGTCTGAAGCCGTCACTCGCCGAACGGTGGTTTGAAGGTTGCGTTGCCGTCGGTGAAGTGGAAGTAGACCGGGTCGGTGAAGGTTGCGGGGACCTTGCCGAGTGACTGGATGACGGTGGTCGCGCCGGTTGCGTGGCCGACGACGTACATGTAGGCGGCGTGGGTGTCCCGGTCGATGCCGACCAGAACCGAGCCGTACTGGCCGCATTGCTGCGCGAGTAGCGTCTCGAAGCCCTGCCAGGTCGAACTGCGGACCTGCTTGACGATCGGCTTCATCGGCGCACTGGCCGGGATGTGGATCGTGTACAGCGCACCGCCGCGGGTGTTCGCGAGGAACGTGTCGTAGGTCTTGGTCGAACTGATCAGCGTCATCGACTTTACCGCGGCGAATCCGGGCGCGGACACCTTGTTCCGCCAGACACCGCTCTTGTCGACGGTCCACCGGAACAGCGTGCCGTCGTTGCGGAGTCCGTACGTGTTGTACCGCAGCGTCCCGTCGTAGTACGTCGCCTCGTCGAGCGCGACGAAGGTCCCCCACCCGCCGCCGATCCGCTTGATCCCGCCGTCGATCACGCCGTCTTCACCGGTCGAGTACTGCGCGAAGTACAGCGCATCCCCCACGACGCTGTAGCCCGACACGAACGCGATGCTGATCCCGTCATCGCCCCGCGAGATCGACGAGCTGATCCGGACCGCTCCATCGGGGTACACGGCCTGCCCCAGGATGCGACTGGCCGGAGCCGTTGGCGGCGTACCCGCGAAGACACCCTGTTCCCGATGGTCGCCACCGGCCGTCACGGACCCCACCGCCACCGGGCATCCGCCTACCGCTGTCGGCGTTGCTGCCGCCGATCCAGGAATCAGGCCCGCTGCCAGCAGCATGGCAGCCGTCGCCGTTCCGAGAATCTTGCTCATCTGCACCACCCCTTAGCTGAGTAGATGCTCTCGCATCGTCATTGGTTATGTCGGCGTCGCGTGTGAGGATGCGAAGGTGAGCGACTTCGAGGTGCGTGCGGCCGAGGCCGGGGAGTTCGACGCGGTCCGGGCGGTGTTCAGCGCGGCGATGATGTTCGAGGTGGAGCCGAACGATCTCGCCCAGCAGCTGTTCGAGCCGGAGCGGACGTTGGTGGCGGTCGACGGCGAGGAGTTCATCGGGACCACGCTGGCATTGACCCGGACCTTGTCCGTCCCGGGGGCCGTCGTGCCCGCGGCGCATGTGACCGGGGTCGGCGTCCGGGCGACGCATCGGCGGCGCGGGGTGCTGTCCCAGTTGATGGAGCGGCAGCTGCGCGAGGTGCCGGAGGCGATCGCGGTGCTGTGGGCCAGCGAGCCGGCGATCTACGGCCGCTTCGGGTACGGCGCGGCCGCCTGGGGTACGGCGTACGAGGTCGACCTGCACCGGGTCGGTCCGCCGACCGGGCCGATCCGTCCGGGCGAGCTCGGTGAGCTGACCGCGGACGACGCGCTCAAGGAGCTGCCGCCGATCCTGGGCAGGCTGCAACAGGTTCGAGCCGGGGTGTCCGACCGGTCGGAGCTGCGCTGGCAGAAGCACCTGGAGGACAAGCCGGACGATCGCGGCGGGCGGACCGCTCTCCGGATCGTGGTGCATCGCGACGAGACCGGCAGCGTGGACGGGTATGCGCTCTGGCGCGGCAAGATGGTCTGGAGTCCGACCGGCCCGGCGTACGAGGTGCACGTCGAGGAGCTGGTCGCCCCCGAGCCCACGGCGTACCGGGTGCTCTGGCAGCACCTGCTGACGATGGACCTGAGCGCCACGCTCGGCTACGGGTACGGCGCCGTCGACGAGCCGCTCCTGCAACTCGTCCGCACCCCGACCGCCCTCGACCGCCGCGTCAGCGAATCCCTCTGGATCCGCATCACCGACGTCCAACGAGCCCTGCAAGAACGCCGGTACACCGTGCCCATCGACGTCGTACTGGACGTCACCGACGACCTGATCGAGTCCAACACCGGCCGCTTCCGCCTGACCGCCTCCGCGACCTCCGTCTCCTGCGAACGCACCGAAGACCCGGCCGACCTGACCCTCTCGATCACCGAACTAGGCGCCACCTACCTAGGCGGCCGCTCCCTCGCCGAATTCACCACCACCGGCCGAGTCACCGAACAAACCCCCGGCACCCTCAACCAGGCAACCGCAGCCTTCCGCTGGCCGCTGGCCCCCGCCAGCGTCGAGGTGTTCTAGCGGTCGTCGTCTGAGCTGAAGAGGGTTTCGCCGTCTTCGGTTCGGGACGGTGGTTGCTGTTGGGGTTGTTGCTGGGGGCGGCGGCGCATGTGTTCCGGGGGGTCCTCGCTCTCGAGGATGCCGTCGCCGGGTTTGCCTTCGGGGCCGCCGAAGAGCAGGTCGGACATCTGCAGGTGGACGTGCTCGACGTGCGGTACGTCGGGGAGGACGACCTGGCCGCGTTCGCCGGCGGACTCGATGTGCAGGGTGCCGCAGCCGAGGATGCGGTCGATCAGGCCGTGCTCGTAGGAGACGTCGTTGATCCGCATGAGCGGGATGTCCCGGCCGGTCCGGGTGAGGATGCCGTGCCGGGTGATCAGCCGCCGGTTGGTGATCGTGTACGTCGAGAAGAACCAGTTCAGGAACGGCTTCAGCGCGAACGCCGCCAGGACCACCACGCCGACCGCGAGGATCGCGATCCGGGCCGGGGTCTGCAACGAGCCGGTCGGCACGATCGCGGCCAGGAAACCACCCGCGCCCGCCACCACCAGCAGCAGGAGCACCGGCCCGATCAGCGCCTTCCAGTGCGTCCGGGTGCTGACGACGACGTACTCGTCCTCACCCAACAACTTCGCCGAGATCGCCATACCCCCAGTCTCACAGCTAGCGGGTCCGAATGTCCCGTCCCGACACGTACGAGGGCAACCGGTGGGTACCTATCGGGCGACAAAGTGGTTCAACGCTTCACAAAGTGCATACAGTGAGCCAAGATGCGCGAGGGGTTACCAACTGGGGGACGAGAAGGAGCCGTGATGGCAGTCTTGTCGATACTCGATCGGGAGCACACCATCGCCCCGCCGGGGTACAGCCGCTGGCTGATCCCGCCGGCCGCGCTGGCCGTTCACCTCTGCATCGGGCAGGCGTACGCGACCAGCGTCTACAAGACCTCGATGGTGAAGCACTTCGACAGCAGTCAGACCGCGGTCGGCGTGGTGTTCAGCATCGCGATCGTGATGCTCGGCCTGTCCGCCGCGATCGGCGGTACCTGGGTCGAACGCAACGGCCCACGGAAGGCGATGTTCGTCGCCGCCTGTTTCTGGGCCACCGGCTTCCTGGTCGGTGCCCTCGGCATCGGCACCGGCCAGCTCTGGCTGGTCTATCTCGGGTACGGCGTGATCGGCGGCATCGGTCTCGGCATCGGCTACATCTCGCCGGTGTCCACGCTGATCAAGTGGTTCCCGGACCGCCCGGGTCTCGCCACCGGTCTGGCGATCATGGGCTTCGGCGGCGGCGCACTCGTCGCGAGCCCGCTGTCGCGCCAGCTGCTCGGCCTGTACGACTCCAGCTACGACCCGAACGTCAGTACGTCGGTCGCGGGCGGCAGCGCCCTGGTGGGGCTGTTCGTCACGTTGGGCATCGGCTACTTCGTCATCATGATGTTCGGTGTCTTCAACATCCGCGTCCCCGCCGAGGGCTGGAAACCGGACGGGTTCGACCCGAGAACCGTGCAGCAGAAGGCACTTGTCACCACCGCGAACGTGTCGGCGGCGAACGCGATCAAGACCCCGCAGTTCTGGTTCCTCTGGGTCGTGCTGTTCTGCAACGTGACCGCGGGCATCGGCATCCTCGAGCAGGCGAGCCCGATGATCCAGGACTTCTTCCGTGGTGACGGCGGCAAGTCGAGTGTCGCGGTCGCGGCGGCGGCCGGGTTCGTCGGGCTGCTGTCGATCTTCAACATGGCCGGCCGGTTCGGCTGGTCGACGACGTCGGACCTGATCGGCCGCAAACCGATCTACGCGATGTACCTCGGCGTCGGGATCATCGCGTACGCCCTGCTCGCCACGGTCGGCCACACCAGCACGGTGGTCTTCGTCCTGCTCGCCGCGATCATCATCTCGTTCTACGGCGGCGGGTTCGCGGCGGTTCCGGCGTACCTGCGGGATCTGTTCGGGACGTACCAGGTCGGTGCCATCCACGGGCGGCTGCTGACCGCGTGGTCGGCGGCCGGGATCGCGGGGCCGCTGATCATCAACGGGTTCCTCGACCACGAAGGCAAACCGGGCACGTTGACCGTGTCGGCGTACCGGCCGGCGCTGTTCACGATGGTCGGGGTGCTGGCGGTCGGGTTCGTCGCCAACCTCTTGATCCGTTCGGTGTCCGAGCGATTCCACGAAACGTCCGAGTCGACGGCGGAGGCAACCCGATGAACCAGACCCCACGCCTGGTGATCTCCTGGCTCCTCGTCGCCGTCCTGCTCGGGTACGGGGTCATCGAAACCCTGATCACCGCGGTCAAGATCTTCACCGAGTAAAGCGAAAACGATCAAGTACGACGACCCGGCGGCGGGCACGATGGTCCTATGACCGACGTGCTCGCCGCCTTCGTCGACGTGTTGGCCGACGCGCTGGACGATCACGGCGCGACCGCGGCCGACCTGGCGACGCGCGCCGGGCTGTCCCGGTCGCACTTCGACCGGATGGTCGCGGCCGCGGCGGGCGAGCGGCCCGGGGCGCTGCGACGGCGGATCCTGCTCGAGCGGTCGGCGTACCGGTTGCTGACCGGGCCCGGGCACATCCTCGACGTCGCGGTCGAGGCCGGGTACGGGTCGCACGAGGCGTTCACGCGCGCCTTCGGCCGGGCGTACGGCGTACCGCCGGCGCAGTGGCGTGGCCGGCCGGACCGGATCCGGCTCGACGCGCCGAGTGGCATCCACTTCCACCCGCCGAACGGTCTGCGGGTGGCGGCCAGGGACGAGGTGAGTTCGATGGATCTGGTGCGGACGATGGTTGACCATCACGTCTGGCTGCTCGGCGAGATGCTCGGGCAGGCGGCGACGCTGGCCGACGAGCAGCTCGACCGGCCGATCGAGATCTCGGTCGAGGGGATCGACGACAGCCCGACGCTGCGCTCGATGCTGTCCCGGCTGGTCGGTCAGCTCGGGATGTGGCACGCGAACCTGGTCGGCCAGGAGTACGACTTCTCTGTAGAACAAGGGGAAAGCGTGCAGAGCATGCGGCGCCGACTGGCCGAAGTCGGGCCGGCGTTCGCAGCAGAAGTCGGCGACCTGTGCAGCGCGAATCGGTTGGACGAACTGATCGTGTGCCCTGGCGAGAACGTCGAGGTGTACGCGGCCGGCGCGATGATCGCGCACGTGCTCACGTTCGGGTCGTACCGCCGTACGCTCGTCGCCGGGGCGTTGCACGACGCCGGGTGTGCGGACCTGGACAGTGGCGATCCGATTCGGTGGATCAGCTGATGGGCGCGCGGGTGGTGGCGGTCAACGTTGTGTACGAGGTGATTCGTGGGCCGACTCGGTGGACGGCGATCGACAAGCGGCCGGTGCGTGGTGCGGTCGAGGTCGGGGAGCTCGGGCTGATCGGTGATCGGCAGTGCGACACGCGGTACCACGGCGGGCCGGACAAGGCGCTCTACGCGTACGCCGAGGAGGATGCGGCCTGGTGGTCCGTCGAATTGGAGCGGGACATACCGCCGGGGTTGTTCGGCGAGAACCTGACGACGTGTGGCTTGGACATCACCGGGGCGGTGATCGGTGAGCGGTGGCGGATCGGCGGGCCGAAGCACGGGATCCTGGTCGAGGTACGGTCGCCGCGCACGCCGTGCGGGAATCTGTCGGGGCGGATGGGGATCCACCGGTTCCATCACCGGTTCGCGAAGACCGGTCGGGTCGGGGCTTACTTGAAGGTGCTGGAGACAGGTTCCGTATGTGCGGGCAACCGCATCGTCGTGGTCCACCGCCCCGACCACGGACGCACTATCGGGTCCGCAGGTGAGTGACGTCCCCCGCCGCCAACGGTCTCGGACCATCGGCGGTGTCCACGATGAGCCGGCCGTCGTCGGCCAGGTCGCGCGCTACGCCTTCCAGGAACGTGCCGTCCGGCAGTTCCACCCGCACCGCCTGACCGAGCGTCGCGGACAATTCGCGGTACTCCGGTAGCACGACGCCGGGATCACCCTTGGCGTCGACCCAGGACTGGTAGCGGGAGGCGAGCTCGCGGAGGACAGCGGCCATGACGGTGGCGCGATCGGTCGTTGCTGCCTTCTCCAACTCCAGCGAGGTCGCCGCCTCGTGCGGCTTCTCGTCGGAGCGCAGCGTCACGTTGAGCCCGATGCCGACGACCGCGGCCGGCCCCTCGATCCGCTCGAGCAGGATGCCCGCCAGCTTGCGGTCCTCGACCAGTACGTCGTTCGGCCACTTCACCTGCGCCGGCACCTCAGCAACCGAGCGCACCGCAGCGGCAACGGCCAGCGGAACCAGCAGCCCCAGCCAAGGCCACCGGGCGGCCTCTACCGTCACCGGACGCAGCAGAACAGACATGAGCAGCGCTGACCGCGGTGGTGTGGTCCAAGTCCGCCCCAGCCGCCCGCGACCGGACGACTGGTACTCCGCGGCAACAACCAACCCCTCCGGCTGTCCGCCCGCAGCCGCAGCCGCCACGACCGCATTGGTCGACGGTGTGTCCGTGAGTACGTCGATCTGCGTCCACAGCGCACCGGGACGCACCAGGCGCCCCCGCAGGAACTTCTCGTTCAGCGGGGGCCGGTCCAGGTCGCTGAACATCAGCCGGTGTTCTGCAGGCCGGCAGCGACACCCGAAACGGTCAGCAGCAGCAGCCGTCGGGTGCGGACGATCTGCTCCTCGTCCAGCGAGTCATCGGTGCGCAGCGTCCGGAGCGCCCGCAACTGCAGGTAGCTGAGCGCATCGACGTACGGGTTGCGCAGCTCCACCGCACGACCCAGCACGCGCCGCCCCTTCAGCAACCGCTCCTGGTCGAGCACCTTGAGCACCCACTCGGTCGTCAGCGCATGCTCATCGAGCATCTGGCGCGTCAGCTCCGGCCGGTCACCCAGCTCCAGGTAGCGGCTGAGGATGCGTCGGTCTGTCTTCGCCAGCGACATCTCCGCGTTCTCCAGCATCACCTGGAACAGCGGCCAGTTCTGGTTCGCGTCCTGCAGCAGTGCGACGTCTCCGACCGCGGCGAGCGCAGTACCGAGGCCGTACCAACCGGGGGCGTTCACGCGGGCCTGCGACCAGGCGAACACCCACGGGATCGCGCGCAGGTCCTCCAGCGACGACACCGCCACACCGCGGCGCGCCGGCCGCGACCCGAGCGGCAGCTGCCCCAGCTCCTCCAGCGGAGTCACGCGGCCGAACCACTCCGCGAACCCGTCCGCCTTCACGAGCCCGTGGTACGCCGTCCGCGCAGCCTCGTCGAGCGTCTTCTCCATCACCGAGAAGCGCTCCGCCGCAGCCGTGGCCCGCTCCTCGATCGCCGGAGTGGACGCCAGCAACGTCGCCGCGGTCACCTGCTCGATGTGCCGCTGCGCGATCGCGGCGTTGCCGTACCGCGCCGGGATCGCCTCGCCCTGCTCCGTGAGCTTGAACCGGCCGGCCACCGACCCCGGAGCCTGCGCGAGTACGGCGCGGTTGGCCGGGCCACCGCCACGGCCGAGTGCACCGCCGCGACCGTGGAACAGGGTCAACCGGATCGCGTTGCGCTGCGCCCAGGCGGTGATCCGCGCCTGTGCGTCGTACAGCGCCAGCGTCGCCGACACCGGTCCGACGTCCTTGGCAGAGTCGGAGTACCCGAGCATGACCTCGAAGCGCCGGTCGTTCGCGGTGAGCCGGTGACGGACCCGCGTCAGCTGGATCGCGTTGTCCAGCACCTCCACCGAGTTCTGCAGGTCCTCGCCGGTCTCGAACAGCGGTACGACGTCCAGCTCGATCGGCCGTCCGTCCAGCGCGGCGTCGGCCAGCTCGTACACAGCGGCGAGGTCGCCGGCGTTACGGGTGAACGACACGACGTACCGACGGCAGGCTTCGGGGCCGAAGCGCTGCTGGATCTGACCGATCACCCGGATTGTCGCCAGCACTTCCTCTGTCTGGTCGGACAGCTCACCGCCGCCCAGGACCTCTTCCAGAGCCTTGGCGTGCACCGAGGAATGCTGACGGATCTCCAGCTCGGCCAGGTGGAAACCGAACGACTGCACCTGCCAGATGAGCTGCTGCAACTCGCCGTACGCCTGGCGTGGGGCTCCTGCCGTGACCAGAGAGTCCTGCAGCACCTTGAGCTCGTGCAGGTAGTCCGCGGCCCGCGGGTAACCGAAGTCGGCGTCGCGAGCGCGCGTCGCGGCCAGACGGCGCGCCGCCAGCAACAGCAGCTGCCGGTGCGGTTCGGACGGTGAACGGCTCTCGATGTCCGCGATCAGCTCGGGGTTGACCGCTCGGGCGTCCTCCAGGATGCGACGGACCGGAGCGGACGGCGGAGTGGTCCCGGCGTCCAGGGTCAGTGCGCGGCCCAGTACTTCGGTGGCCTGCTCCAGCGCGCGGAGCACGTGGTCGGCCTGGATCTGCATGGCCTCGCGGGTGATCGCGGCAGTGACGTTCGGGTTGCCGTCGCGGTCGCCGCCGATCCACGACCCCAGGTGCACGAAGGGCGCCACCACCGGTGTACGCGTCCCGGCCGCGTCACCGGCCAGCGCGTCGTCGAGGCGGCGGTAGACGTTGCCCACGACATCGAACAGGGTCTCTTCGAAGACAGCCATCGCGGACCGCACCTCGTCCAGCGGAGAGGGCCGGCTGGTGCGGAGCTGCGACGTACGCCACAGGACGTCGACCTGCTCGACCAGACGACGGCGGTTCTCCGCCAGGTCGCTGTCGCCGGCCCGTGGGTCGTGGCGCTCGTCCAGCAGCGACGAGATCCGCCGGATCGTCGCCAGTACGGCGCGGCGCCGGGCCTCGGTCGGGTGCGCGGTCAGTACGGGGCGGAACTCCAGTCCGTTCAGCAGGGCGCGGGCCTGCTGCTCGCCGCTGTCGCGGGAGATCTGCTCGACGGCCTGGGCCAGCTCGGACACCACGGCCTCGCTGCCGGCCCGGTCGCGCTCCCGCAGTACGCGGGCGCGGTGCAGTTCCTCGCTGAGGTTGGTCAGGTGGAAGTAGCAGGTGAAAGCCCTGGCCACATCCTCGGCGCGCTCGTGCGGCCACGACGCCACCAGTTCCTCGGCCGCGGCGCCGTCGCCGGCAATGGTCAGCTCGCGTAGTTTCTCGACGTCGTCGAGCAGCGGCTGACCGGCGTACTCGACCAGAACCTTGCCGAGGATCTCGCCGAGCAGGCGGACGTCGGCCCTGAGTTCTTCAGGCACCTCGAACCGCGCGCGGGTACGGGTCTCACTTCCGGTCTCGCTCACGTTCGCCCACCCTATCGGCGGACGCCCGTCCACGCCGCAGAGTCCACCACCTGGAAGCCGATCGTGACCGCTCGTACAGCTACTTCACAGTATGTGGAGCGATGGATACCCTCACCCGGCCCGCCCGCCGCGCTCCGGCTGGGGCTTGGCGGGCTGGTACTGGCGGATGTCCTCGCTAGTGATCAGCGTCACCGGGCTGCCCGACTCGGCGCCGATTTCGGCCACCCGCGCCCAGTTCGGCTTGTGCGACAGTTGCTGATCGCGATCGGCGCTCCACGGCTCGCTGATGCCGACGCGGTCGGGTTCACCGTGAACGGGTCCGGCGGCACCGCTCGGGCGATCCGGGTGTCCGGGCCGACCAGCGTGCTGAGCTTCGTCCCGCGGGAGCTGAGCGGCACGACGACGTACCGCCAGCCGGGTCCGTGATCGCGCGGATCGGTGTCGCCGAGCAGTTCGTGAGATGCCGACGGCATTGCCCTCCTTGTGGCAGCGCGGCCGCCTGGTCCGGCCGCCGTCGGGGGAACCTATCGCGGCCGGGGATCAGACGTTGCCGAAGCCGCCGCCGACGACCTGGGAGACGGTTCTCGCCAGCTCGGCCGGGCTGCGGTCGGTGCCGTCGACCACGAGCATCCGGGCGCTGGCCTCGGTCATCGCGGCGAGCATCTCGGCCAGGACCGGGAGGTTCGCGTCGGGGTCGGTGACGCCGGGGAGGGACTGGAGCAGGGTCAGTCGCAGGCTCTCGACCAGGAACGCCCGGGCGGCGCGGACCCGCTCGGCGACGACGGGTGCAGCGCCGTACTGCGCGCCGAACACGATCCGCCACGACTGCGGCTGCTTGGAGACCGCGGTCAGGAACGCGGTCAGGCCCTCGAGGACGTGCTCCTGCGGGGTGCCGATGCTCGGGTCCGCGGGCAGCGCGGCGACGATCGAAAGGACCAGATGCTGCTCCTCGCGGGCGAGCAGGGCCAGCAGCAGCTCGTCGCGGTTCGCGAACGAGTCGTAGACGACCGGCTTGGTCACGCCGGCCGCGTCCGCCACCGACTGCATCGTCGTACCGGCGAAGCCGTTCGCGGAGAAGACCTCGAGCGCGGCGTCCAGGATCAGCGGCCGGCGGCGCTCGGGACCGAGATGACGCGCGCGCCGGCGTCGTTCAGGGTCCTCAACCACTTGACAAACCTACCGCATCGTAGGAAATTCCTACAGTCTGGTAGGAACTGCCGCGGGGGTGGTCGATGGCCGAGCGAGGCAGTGCCGGTTGGCTCGAGTCCGAGGGGATCACCACCCTGGATGCGAGCGAGCTGGCGAAGTTGGTCGACCGGACATCGGAGCGGGAGCTTCGGCATCATCTCATCGGGGGAGTGCGACAGGTCGCGTTGCGCGAGATCTTTCGCCGGATGCCGGAGTACCTCCGACCCGCCCGGGCCGCCGGGTTCGACGCTGTGATCAGCTGGCAGATCACCGGCGCGGGCGGGGACGGTCATGCGATCGACGAGTACTGGATCCACGTCCACGACGGACGCTGCGCCGTCCACACCTCACCGCCGGCCCCGGCCGACATCTCCATCCGCACCGACCCGGCCACGCTGCTCCGCATCGTCACCGGCAACGAGGACCCGATAGTGGCAGTCCTCAAACAGCGCCTCTCAGTCCGCGGCGACCTGGCCCAAGCCGCTCGCCTGACCAAACTCTTCGCCGTCGGCCCTACCTGATGTCAGCGTTCGAGGCGCTTCGGCCCAGGTGCGGCGGGACGCGTCGGCGTGGTCGTGGTTTCCGCAACGGGAGCCTGCACCCTCCGCAGCGGCGGGATCGCCGGGTCCTGTGCAACCGGCGGGTGTCTCTCGAACACGCTGACTGCCGCATACGCCTCGTCGCCCAGCGATCCGCCGTACCTCTCAGCCTCTCTGTGCACGTCCAGACCGCGCGCCGTCCATCCCGCTACTTCCGTCGGCAGCGCGTCGAAGCGCTCGATCAGCATGCCCGCGGTCGCACTGGCGGCAGCCGCACGGCTCGCTGCCGGGATGGCGGACATGGCCACCAGGATCTCCGCGGCGGCGGCCGCCACTTCGCGAGGCGAACGCATCTGCCCCGCGGTCAGGCTCGTGAGGATGCCTGCATGATGCTCGGCCCTGGTCACGAGACGCTCGGTGACGACTGGCCGGATCTGTTCGATCAGCTCATCTGGCACGGTCGGTAATGTAGCGAAGACCCGGTCCAGGGCGACGGTTGCGGCGGACGTCACAGGCGGTACGGCGTACTGACGCGTAGGCTGCCCGTTCATGGGAGAGACGGTGAACATCCACACCACGGCCGGGAAGCTCGCGGACCTCGAGCACCGGCTGGACGAGGCCGTGCATGCCGGGTCGGAGCGCGCGGTGGAGAAGCAGCACGCGCGCGGCAAGAAGACCGCCCGCGAGCGGATCGAGCTGCTCCTCGACGACGGCTCGTTCTCCGAGCTGGACGAGTTCGCCCGGCACCGGTCGACCAGCTTCGGCCTCGACGGCAACCGCCCGTACGGCGACGGCGTGGTGACCGGGTTCGGCACCATCGACGGCCGCCAGGTGTGCGTGTTCGCGCAGGACTTCACCGTCTTCGGCGGCAGCCTGGGTGAGGTCTTCGGCGAGAAGATCGTCAAGGTGATGGACCTGGCGATGAAGATCGGCTGCCCGCTGATCGGCATCAACGACTCCGGCGGCGCCCGGATCCAGGAAGGGGTCGTGAGCCTCGGCCTGTACGGCGAGATCTTCCGCCGCAACGTCCGCGCCTCGGGTGTGATCCCGCAGATCTCCCTGATCATGGGCCCGTGCGCCGGCGGCGCGGTCTACTCCCCCGCGGTCACCGATTTCACCGTCATGGTCGACGAGTCGTCGTACATGTTCATCACCGGCCCGGACGTGATCAAGACCGTCACCGGCGAGGACGTCACCCAGGAGGAGCTCGGCGGCGCGCGGACGCACAACACCAAGTCCGGCAACGCGCACTACCTCGGCAGCGACGAGGAGGACGCGATCGAGTGGGTGAAGGCGCTCGTCGGCCACCTTCCGCAGAACAACCTCGAGGACCCGCCGGTGTACGACGCCCCGGCGGATCTCGAGCCGACCGAGACCGACCTCGCGCTGGACACACTGGTCCCGGACTCGCCGAACCAGCCGTACGACATGCACACCGCGATCGAGGCGGTCGTCGACGACGGTGAATTCCTCGAGGTGCACGCGTTGTTCGCGCCGAACCTGATCGTCGGCTTCGGCCGGGTCGAGGGCCGCCCGGTCGGCGTGGTCGCGAACCAGCCGATGCAGTTCGCCGGCACCCTCGACATCGACGCGTCCGAGAAGGCGGCCCGGTTCGTCCGCACCTGCGACGCGTTCAACCTGCCGATCCTCACGTTCGTCGACGTACCGGGTTTCCTGCCCGGCACCGACCAGGAGTGGAACGGCATCATCCGCCGCGGCGCCAAGCTGATCTACGCGTACGCCGAGGCGACCGTCCCGATGATCACCGTGATCACCCGCAAGGCGTACGGCGGCGCGTACGACGTGATGGGCTCGAAGCATCTCGGCGCGGACATGAACATCGCCTGGCCGACCGCACAGATCGCGGTGATGGGCGCGCAGGGTGCGGTGAACATCCTGTACCGGCGCGAGCTGGCCGGTGCCGAGGACCCGGAGTCCCGTCGGCAGGAGCTGATCACCGAGTACGAGGACCAGCTGGCGAACCCGTACATCGCGGCCGAACGCGGTTACATCGACTCGGTGATCAAGCCCAGCGAGACCCGCGCCGAAATCATCCGCGCCCTCCGCCTCCTCCGCACCAAGCGAGACACCCTGCCCCCGAAGAAGCATGGGAACATCCCCCTCTAGCGGCGCTTACGTCCGAAGATCCGAGGCTACGTGCCCGCACTTCTTCGGACGCAACGAGATAGGAGTGTTGATGCGTACGCAGGTATTGCGGGTGGTGAAGGGTGAGCCTACGGCGGAGGAGCTGGCCGCCCTGGTCACGGTCCTGGCTGCCCGGGCCGCGGGCCCGGGGCCCGCAGCGGACCCACAACGCGCCGGCAACTGGGCGACATACTGGCGCAACGCCCGCACCCCGTTCCACCCCGGCCCGGGTCAGTGGCGAGCGTCAGCACATCCGTAATCTGCAGCTCGGCAGGACATATACGTCTACTTCGTGGGTCGCGCACGCGTAGCCCGGCAGTGGAGCGCGCCGAAACGGGCGATACCTCCTAATGGGTCTTATCGGGTCGGTCGCTGGCAGACTCGGTGCCTGGTAGCCGCTGGCGGGTGAGCACTCATACCTCCTGGACTGTTTGAGTCCTGTCGACAGAGCGTGCCCTCGCCGGTGGTCGGGAGATCTGTACGGCTGATGGGGTGTCGTGCCTACTGCCCGCGGGTTGGGTTGGTGTGAGCACTGATCCATTAGGGCGCCGGGGGTCTCTCGCGGGCTGCTGACAGCCGAGTGTGGAGCGGAGAGTTGATGATGTTGCTGGTTGGGGATGACTGGGCCGAGGATCACCACGATGTCGAGATCCAGGACTCTGGTGGCCGGGTCTTGCGGGTGGCGCGGGTGGCTGAGGGCATGGCCGGGATGGCGCGGTTGCATGAGCTGATCGCGGAGTTCCTGGGCGACGATGACGGCGCGGAGGAGGTAGTGGTCGGGATCGAGACCGATCGGGGCCCATGGGTGCGGGCGCTGGTCGCGACGGGGTACCTGGTGTTCGCGGTGAACCCGAAACAGGCTGCCCGGCATCGTGAGGTGCTGTCGCTGTCGGGTGCGAAGGACGACAAGACCGACGCGCACACGCTGGCCGACATGGTCCGGACCCGGCGTCACCAGTTACGGCCGGTCGCGGCCGATTCGGAGCTGGCCGAGAGCATCAAGGTGCTGGCCCGGGCGCACCAGGCCATGATTCAGGAACGGACCCGGCACATGCTGCGGCTGCGGTCGGCGTTGCGGGACTACTTCCCGGCCGCGCTGGACGCCTACCAGCAAGGCACCTTGACCCTGACCGGCCAGGATGTGCTGGCGTTGCTGGCCAAAGCACCTACGCCAACCGCGGCGGCCGAGCTCACCATCGGCCAGATCACAGCGGCGTTGAAGACCGCCGGCCGGCGTGGTGACCTGACCGCCAGGGCCGCGCAGGTCCAGGCCGCGTTGCGCACCGAACAGCTCGGCCAGCCCGACCTCGTCACCGGCGCCTACGCGGCCACGGTCGGTTCCACGGTGGCGGTTCTGCAGACCCTGACCACCCAGATCACCGCCCTGGAAAGCCAGGTCGAGGCCTATTTTGGCCGGCACCCGGACGTTGAGATCTACCGCAGCCAGCCCGGCCTCGGACAGATCCTCGGCGCCCGGGTGCTCGCAGAGTTCGGCGACGCCCCCGGCCGCTACCACGACGCCAAAGCCCGCAAGAACTACGCCGGCACCGCACCCACCACCCGCCAATCCGGCAAACTGCGGACCGTGCACGCCCGGTTCATCCACAACAACCGGCTCGTCAACGCCCTCGGCCTGCAAGCCGGCGCCGCCATCCTGCACGACCACCACGTCCGCGCCTACTACGACCAACTCCGCAGCCGCGGCCTCGGCCACCACGCCGCCCTCCGCCAGATCGCCAACCGCCTCGCCGGCATCCTCCACGGCTGCCTCAAAACCCACACCCCCTACAACCCCGACACCGCCTGGGCGCACCGCACCCAAACCACCGCCGCTTGACAGCCTTAGCTCCTGGGGTGTCTGTCGAGCTGCCAATCACGCCCGGCGGAAGCGGACCAGCGGATACACCGGGGCGTTGCCCGTGTTGCGGGTCGGGCCGGCGAAACTTGTTGCGCCGTCGAGTACGAGGCCGTGCCGGGCGGCGAGTGCGACCAGGTGGGTGAGGGCGTCCTGGGAGCGGGTTTCGTCGGGGGTGCGGCCGTCGGCGTAGCGGCCGGCGTCGGTTTTCTCTGTGGTGGTGACGAAGACGCCGTCGGTGCGCAGTACCCGGGCGACCTCGGCGATCAACGGCTCGCTGTCGTCGAGCAGGTGCAGGAGCCAGACCGCCACGACCGCGTCACACCGGCGGTCCGCGACCGGCAACGTCGTGGCATCCGCGGCCAGGACGTGCCCGGGCAGCCGGACCCGGGCGTGCTCGAGCATCGCGGTGGACACGTCGACCCCGTGCACCAGGTTGCCCAGGGCAACGAGCTCGGCGCCGACAATGCCGGTGCCGACGGCGAGCTCGAGGACGCGACCGCCCTTGGGCAGCAGCGAGTCGACGGCCTCGGCGGCGGCCACGGCGCGGGCAACACCGCCGCGCGTCTCGTCGTACGACGAGGCAACGGTCTCGTCGTAGATGTAGGTGGAGGTGGTCTTCCACAGCTCGGGCCAGGCGATGCCGACCTCGGCGAGCATCCGCCGCAGCAGCGGCAGCGAGAGCCCGACGACGTTGTGGTAATCGCCGTCGACAGCCGTCACGAACGGACCACCGAGACCGTCGACGGTGAAGGAGCCGGCGACGACGAGCGGCTCACCGGTGGCGACGTACGCGTCGATCTCGTCGTCGGTCAGCTCGGCGAAGTGGACCGTCGTCGAGGCGAGCTCGCGCTGCTCCACCTTCGCGTTGGTGTCGATCAGGCAGTGGCCGGTGTGCAGTACGCCGCTGCGCCCGCGCATCATCCGCAGGCGTTCGCGCGCGACGTCCGGCGTACCGGGTTTGCCGTAGGCGACGCCGTCGAACTCGAGGACCGAGTCGCAACCCAGCACCGTGGCGTGGTCGGTCAAGCTCGCGATGACCGCGCGCGCCTTCAGGGTGGCGAGCAGGCGGGCGAGCTCACCCGGGCTCTCGGCCGTGATGTTGTCCTCGTCGACGCCGGAGACGATCACCTCGGGCTCGACACCGGCGCCGCGCAGCGTCTTCAGTCGCGCCGGTGACGCCGACGCGAGGACGAATCGCAGACTCATAGCTTCGCCAGCGCCCGGCGCAGCGGGTCCAGGCCGATCGAGCCGAGGTTCAGCGCGTCGGAGTGGAACGTCCGCAGGTCGAACGCGGATCCCTTGCGCTGCTTGGCTTCCTCGCGCGCCTGCAACCAGATCCGCTCACCGACCTTGTACGACGGCGCCTGGCCGGGCCACCCGAGGTACCGGTTGAGCTCGGCCTGCAGGAACTCGGTCTCCATCCGGCAGTGCGCCCGGAGGAACTCGAACCCGAGCTCGGCGTTCCACCGCTCCCCCGGCCGCCAGCCGAACGGATTGTCGCGCGGGATCTCCAGCTCCAGGTGCATACCGATGTCGACGATCACCCGCGCCGCGCGGAACCCTTGCGCGTCCAGCATGCCGAACCGCGCACCCGGCTCCTCGAGGTAGCCCAGCTCCTCCATCAGGCGCTCGGCGTACAGCGCCCAGCCCTCGCCGTGACCGGACACCCAGCAGGCGATCCGCTGCCACCGGTTCAGCAGGTCGGTCCGCAGCATCGTCTGGGCGACCTGGAGGTGATGCCCGGGCACGCCCTCGTGGTAGACGGTCGTGACCTCACGCCAGGTGGCGAACTGCTCGACACCCGCGGGCACCGCCCACCACATCCGGCCCGGCCGGGTGGTGAGGTCCTCGCTCGGCTGCGTGTAGTAGATGGAGCCGTCCGAGGTGGGCGCGATCATGCACTCCAGCGTGCGGATCTCGTCGGCGATGTCGAAGTGCGTGGACCCCAGCTCGGCGACGGCCGCGTCGGACAGCTGCTGCATCCAGTCCCGGAAGGCATCTTTACCGCGGATCGTGCGCGCCGGGTCGTTGTCGAGCAGCGCGGCCGTCGCCTCGATGTTCCGCTCGCCGCCGTTCAGGCCGGCGGCGATCTGCTGCATGTCGTTCTCGATCCGGGCCAGCTCGGCCCAGCCCCACGCGTACGTCTCCTCGAGGTCGATCGTCGCACCGAGGAAGCTGCGCGAGGCCAGCTCGTACACCTCGCGGCCGCACGCGTCCCGCTGCGGTGCGCGCGGCGCCAACTCGGTAGTGAGCCAGGCGCCGAACTGGTCGAACGCCTTCCGCGCGGACGCCGCCGCGGCCTCGACCGTCGGCTTCACCGCACTCTCCGGCGCCTGCGCGGCCAGACCGGCGAAGAAGTCGTCGCCGTCCGCGCCGGTCCAGCTGGCGATCCGCTCGGCCAGCCCGTTCACCTGCCGTACGGCGGAGATCCGGCCCAGCGCGGCCTGCTCGAGCAGCGTGTCGCGGTACCCGTCGAGCGTCGTACCGATCTGGTTGAGGCGGATCGCGACCGTCTCCCAGTCCTGCTCGGTGTCGGTCGGCATCAGGTCGAACACCTGCCGCAGCGCCGCCGGAACCGACGAGATCGCGTTCAGCTGGTGCTGCGGTACGCCGGCCTCGTAGCGCTCGAGCTCCAGCCCGAGCCGCTCCACCAGCGCGTCCTTGGCGACCTCCTCCCGCGGGCTCGCGGGCTCGATCGATCGCGCCTCGGCGACGGACCGCCGGGCCAGCTCGATCCGCGCCTCGAAACCGGCCGGCGTGAAGTCCGGCAGCTCGTGGTCGTGGCCGGCGATCCCCAGCTCGGTCGCCGTGATCGGGTCGAGCAGGATCTCCTGCTCGAGGTGCCGTTCGGCGAGCTGGTCGATCGGGCTGTTCGGCGTACTCGCCGGTGTGCGGGCATCGGTCACGCTGCCGACCCTACCGTCCGGGGGCGCACGATACTGACCTGTTTGTTGCCGATACTGTGGCGGTTGCTGTACAGCCATCAGGAGAGGAACGGCGTTGAGCCAGCCACCCTACGGGCCGCCCGGCCAGAACCCGCCGTACCCGCCTAACCAGCCCCCGTACCAACCGCAGAACCAGCCCCAGAACCCGCCGCAGTACCAGCGGCCGATGTACGGACCGCCGCCAGGTCAGTACGGCGGACCGCCACCCCAGGGCCCCGGCTTCGGCTGGGGTCCTAACTTCGGCCCGCCCGGTCCGGGCGGTCCTGGTCCCGGCGGTCCTGGTCCCGGATGGCAGCCGCAGCGGCCGCGGAAGAAGTCGAAGGCGCCGCTGATCGCGATCCTGTCGATCGTCGGTGTCGCGATCGTCGGCGGGTGGATCATCGGCGTCGTCAAGAAGAACGCCGACGACGTCACCACCCCGCCGGTGAGCCCGACCCGGTACACCCCGGAGCCGACCGGGGCACCGACGGAAGAGCCCACCGAAGAGCCCACGGACGGGCCGACCAGCGAGCCTCCGACCGAGGAGCCGACCAGCACGGAGACGACCACGGCCGCGCCGAAGGTGTCGGACTCGGCCGTCGTGGCCAAGAACGCGCTCTACAAGGTGGGCCAGATGAAGACGGTCAACTGCAAGGAGCCCTCGGTCCGGCCGACCAACGCCCGCAACGCGGCGGCGTACTGGACCGCGATCAAGCCCTGCCTGGACAAGTCGTGGGCGCCGCTGGTGACCAAGGCCGGCTACAAGTTCAAGGCGCCGACGATGACGTTCTGGGCCGGCACCAACGCGACCGGCCCGTGCGGCACCGGTCCGGTCGAGGTGCCGTACTACTGCTCGGCCAACAACAACCTGTACATGAAGGTCGACGTCTTCGTGAAGACGTACATGGAGTATCCGGACGCGGAGTCCAAGGCGTACTCGCGGATGTGGTACACCCGGTCGGTCGCGCACGAGTACGGGCACGGCGTACAGAACATGACCGGCATCCTGCAGGCCTCCGACAACATCCGCTACGAACTGACCAACTACGACGACCGGACCCGGCAGACCCGCCGGATGGAGCTGCAGGCGAACTGCTTCGCCGGCGTCTTCCTCGCGGTGAACAAGCGCAGCTATCCGATCAGCGGCGAGATGCTCTACGTCTGGAACAAGTGGGTCGTGACCGCCGGCGACAAGCCGGAGGAGGGCGACCACGGCAGCGTGGCGAGTCAGCAGCGGTTCATGGGTACGTCGTTCAAGACCGGCAACCCGGCCAGCTGCAACACGTTCGCGGTGTCACCCAGATACGTCAGCTAGTCCCGGCGGCGCGACCTGCCGCCACGAGTCGATCAGGATGTCGTGCAGCTCGTCGGCGTCCTCGAGCGCAGCAAGGCGGGCCCGAACCCAGTTCGAGCCCGCCTCGTGCTTCGGCACCCAGAACTTCCCGGGTTCCGCCGCGATCAGTTCCTCGCGTTCCAGCCGGGGACACCGGACCGCGAACGACGTCTGGTCGTCCGGCACCGTGACGAACATCCGCCCGGCCACGTCGAACGTCGGGTGTCCCCAGCGCTTCTTCTCCACCGTCTCCGGGAACGACAGCGCGATCCGTCGTACGTCGTCAGCGTCCAGCACGGTCACACTGTAGAGCGTCGACGTCCCGGCAGCAGGAACCCTACGAGCGCACCGACGGCGACGATCGCGGCTCCGGTCCAGACCGCCGGCACCAGCCCGGCGGCGTAACTGGCCGGGGACTCGTACGAGCCGGCCGAGGCGAACACCGAGGCGAGTACGGCGACGCCCATCGCGACACCGACCTCGCGGATGGTGTTGTTCGTGCCGGACGCCACCCCACGGTCGGCGTCGGACGCACTGCTCATCACCACGCTCGCGGTCGGCGCGAAGGTCAGTCCCATCCCGACTCCGGCGAGGACGAACGGCACGACCATGTCGCCGTACTGCGTCGTCGCGGTGGTGATGAGTGCGATCCATCCGAGTGCACTGGCGAGGAACAGCTGACCGACCACGATCAGCGTCCGCGCGCCGACGCGATCGACGATCAGACCGGCGATCGGTGCGACCACCAGTGGCGCCGCGGTCCACGGCAACGTGCGGACGCCGGACTGGAACGGCGTGTAGTGCTGCACGACCTGGAAGAACTGCGCGAGCAGGAACACCGACCCGAACACACCGACCGAGAACGTGAACGCGACGACGTTCACGACGCTGAACGACCGCACCGAGAACAACCGCAGCGGCAGCATCGGGGCGCTCGTCCGGTGCTCCCAACCGATGAACGCGGCCAGCAGCACGACGCCTGCGATCAGCGAGCCCAGCACGCCGCCGGACGTCCAGCCTTCATCGGCTCCGTGCACGACACCCCACACGATGGACAGCACGCCGGCCGCCGCCAGGACCAGTCCGAGCAGGTCGAGCCGCTTCGCCGTCCCCCTCGACTCGGTCAGGACGCGAGCAGCGAGCACGACGGCGAACACGCCGACCGGCACGTTGAGCCAGAAGATCCACTGCCAATTCAACCCGTCCACGACGGCGCCACCGACCACCGGACCGACGGCGACTCCCAGACCCGAGATGCCGCCCCAGATGCCGATCGCCGCGCTCCGCTGCTTCTCCGGTACGGCGCTCGCGAGCAAGGTCAGCGACAGCGGCATCACGGCCGCGGCGCCGATGCCCTGGATCGCGCGGAACGCGGTCAGCATCCACGGCTCGGTCGCCAGCGCACAGGCGGCCGACGCGAGCGTGAACAGCGTGATCCCGGCCAGGAACATCCGCCGCCGGCCGAGCCGGTCGCCGATCGCGGCCGCGGTCAGCAGCAGCGCGGCGAAGGCCAGCGTGTAGGCGTTCACGAACCATTGCAGGTCGGACAGCGACGCGTTCAGCTCGGACTTGATCACCGGCAGCGCGTTCGTCACGACCAAGTTGTCCAGCGTGACCATGAAGGTGGGAATCCCCACCGCGGCCAGCACCACCCCGAGCCCACGGCTCCGGGTCCCCACCACTTCCCTGTCCGCCAGAGCGGTCATCGCAAGCTCCTAGTTGTAATTGACTGATAACAAGCTCGATGACGAGAGTATGCATCCACTGATAACATGTCAAGCAACGGAAGGAGCTGCAGATGACTGCAAGGGTTCGGCTGACCGCCAAAGAGCGTGGTGCGGAGGTGTTGCAGGCGGCCGTTCAGGCGTTCGCGGCAGCGGGGTACGAAGGCACCAAGACCGATGAGATCGCCCGGATGGCGGGGGTGTCACAGCCCTATGTGATCCGGCTGTTCGGGACCAAGCAGCAGCTTTTCCTGGCTGCCGTGAACAGCGTCTGCGGGCGGATCGAGGAGATCTTCCGCGAGGCGGCCGACGAGACTCCGGAGCTCGGCGCGCTGGGTCGCAACTACAAGCGGCTGCTCGACGAGCCCGAACTGCTCCTGGTCCTGCTGCACGGGTTCTCCGCCAGTGGCGACCCGGCCATCGGCGACTGCGTCCGGGAGCGCTTCGGCAGCATCTACATCCTGATCCGGGAGCTGACCGGCGCCTCACCGCAGGAGGCCCGGGAGTTCCTCTCCGCCGGCATGCTGCTGACCGTGATGTCCGCGATGCAGGTCATCGGCCCGAACGCCATCCCGATGCCCTGGGCCGAAGAGATCGCCGGCACCCTCGGCAACTAGTCCAGCTTCTGGCCCGCAGCGAACCATATGCTCGCCGTCCCCAGCCCCATCGCAACAACCGTCACCACCAGCGACCCCGGCGCGTCCGCTCCCCGGACCAGTGCGGCAGCCAGAGCCACGACCGGCACCAGCAGCAAGGCGATTGCCGTCGGCAACCACCAGCGCCGGAGCGCGGCCGGGTGGACGCGAGCGTACGACGGCAGCTGGGCAGCGAACGCGCAGGCCAGATGCAGCACCACGAGCGCCAGCGCGGTCAGGATGAGGCTCCAGCTGATCTCGCTCGGCGCGCGCATCAGCCAGCCGAGGGCGACGACCAGCAGGAACACCAGGCCGGCCAGCGAGTCCGGCAGCACGATAGTTGCCAGCAGCATCGGTACGCCGACGAGCGGGATCAGATCCAGCTGGTCCCAGGACTGCACCGCCGGTACGACGAGCGCGACAGCACCCGTCACCGCGATCACCAGCCGGGCGAAGACAACAGCCCGACCCGACGCACGCAGCTGCGCCAGCCAGAGCGTGATCTTCTCGGCGGTGCTCATGAGCGGATCCTCGGGGCGGCGGACAGGCGGGCGGCGTCCCGCAGTACCTCGTCGAGGGTTCCGGAGCCGCGCCACGGAACCGTCGGTACGCCGAGGTCGCTGAGCCGATCGAGGTCGCGGCGGCGTTCGAGCAACCGCAGCCGCCAGGCGAGCGGCCAGGACCGGGCGTCGTGCGCCTCCGGGTCCAGGATCGAGGTGATGTCGGGCGGCAACGTGTCGATCGCGATCACGGTGCAGCCGGAGTGCACGAGCGTGACGATGTAGCCGAGCATCACCGGGCGCAGCAGCGGGCTGAGGACGAGCACCAGGCTGTCCGAGCGGACCCGGTTGCGCCGCGCGAGCTGCTCCTCGTCCTGCTGCCGGCCGCGCCGGTCGGCGTGGACGAGCGTGTCCAGGATCCGCCGCAGATGCGCGCGCCCGCTCCCGGACCGCACCCCACGGAACAGGCTGCCGGTGTCGATCAGCCGCACCCGGTCGCCGTTGCGCAGATAGTGCTCGGCAACCGCCGCGGCCGCCCGGACTGCGGTGTCGAGGCTCGACGACCGGCCGTCGATCCCTTCGCTGAGCCCGATCTCGCCGCCGGTGTCGACCATGATCACGACCTCGGTGTCCCGGTCCGACCAGGTCGACGTGACGTGCAGCTCCTGCGTACGCGCCGACACCGCCCAGTTGATCCGCCGCAACCGGTCACCGGTCCGGAACGGCCGTACCCCAGCCAGCTCCGTCCCCTCCCCCGGGCGCCGCGATCGGTGTAACCCGACGAGTCCGGCCGGCCGCGGTACGGCGTCGACCGCCTCGAAACCTTCCCGCAGCGGCAGCGTCGTCACCGCCTGCGACTCCACCGACGTCACCTGGATCCGGTACGCCCCGATCGTGGACGTTGCCGTGACCGTTGGCCGCTCCAACGACCGCAAGCCCCACCGCTTCGACCGTACGCCGACCTCGAGCGTCACCTCACCGTCCGAGACCGGCTCCGCGATCGCCGCCTGCGGCGGGTCGTACTGGAACCAGGCCGTCCGCGGCAGCGCCGCCACGATCAGGTCGATGTCCGGGTCGACCCCATCCGGCACGCGCAACCGGTACGTCGTCGCCTGGCCCTCGAACAACACGTCCGCGTCGAGCTCGGTGTGCACCTCCGGTCGCTCCCGCGGCCGGAAGAACCGTCCCCACGCGGCCAGGAACGCCAACGGCAACCCGAACACGGCAGCATCCGGCCGCCGGAACAGTACGGCGACCGCCAGCAGCACCGCGGCCACGCAGATCGCCCGGATCTGCGCGTGCGTCGGACGCCACCTCATGCGCTGGTAGCGCCGACCACGGTAGGCGGCGCCGCGACCGAACCGAGCACCGTCCGTACCACTGTCGCCCCGGTGACCTCATGCAGCCACAGCTCCGGCCGCACCGTGATCCGGTGCGCCAGCGCAGCCACAGCCACCGCCTTCACATCCTCCGGTACGACGTAGTCGCGGCCCTGGATCACCGCGTACGCCCGTGCTGTCAGCAGCAGCGCCAACGAACCACGCGGCGACGCACCTACCAGCACCTGCGAGTCCCGACGGGTCGCGGACGCCAGGTCGACGCAGTACTGGCCGACGGTGTCGTCGACAGTCACCCGTTCGACGGTCTGCTGCGCAGCGAGCAGGCCCGCAGCGTCGGTCACCGCCTCGACGGTCTGGTCCTCGCGGCGACGGCTCATCCGGCGCCGCAGCACCTCCCACTCCTCCGCGGGACTCGGGTAGCCGAAGCCGATCCGCAGCATGAACCGGTCGAGCTGTGCTTCCGGCAGCGGATAGGTGCCTTCGTACTCCACCGGGTTCGCGGTCGCGAGCACGTGGAAGGGCGTCGGCAGGGGGAACGTCTGTCCCTCGACTGTGACCTGATGCTCCTGCATCGATTCCAGCAGGGCCGCCTGCGTCTTCGGTGGGGTCCGGTTGATCTCGTCCGCCAGCAGCAGGCCGGTGAAGATCGGGCCGGGCCGGAAGACGAACTCGGACTCCTTCTGGTCGTACACGAACCCGCCGGTGACGTCCGACGGCAGCAGGTCCGGCGTGAACTGCACCCGCCGGAACTCCAGCCCGAGCGCCTGCGCGAACGACCGCGCGGCCAGTGTCTTGGCCAGACCCGGATAGTCCTCGAGCAGCACGTGCCCGCCGGCCAGGACTCCCGCCAGGACCAGCTCCAGCGCCTCGGCCTTCCCGACCACGGCCTGGCTGACGCGCTCCAGCACCTGCCGGCTCAGGTCGGAAACCTGACCGAGAGTCAGCTCGCCATCAGTCACAGATATCCCTCACAAGTTCTCGATGGTGTGGATCGCGTACTCGATCTCGTCGAGGGACGCGGTGCGCTTGTCCTCACCGGTGACCAGCTGCCACAGCCGGTCGCCGGTGATCTCGCGGGCCCGGTCCGGCTCGCGCTCGGGGTCGACGCCGTGCCGGTGCACCAGGCAGTCGGTGGTCAGCTCCAGCAGCATCGGCCGGACCCGGCGTACGAAGGTCTGCGAGCCTTCACCGGCACGCCGCTCGCGGCTCGACTCCTGCAACCAGGTGGCGATGAACTGGGTCCGGTTGTCACTGGTCCGCGTCCGCAGCGCGGCGAGCTTGTCGTCGTGCTGACCAGGCCAGCTCGTCTCCACCACCTGCGGCAGCACCAACCGGATCGCCAGCGAACCGACCCCGGCCGCCAGTGCGGCGCCGACGAACCAGAGCGGCCGCGGCGCCATCCCCGCGGCGCCGAACACGGCCACCAGCAACAAACTCGCCAGCACCGCGAAGCCGACGTGCTGCAGCAGCAACTTGTTCGGCCGCAACGACCGGCTCTTCTTGACCTCCTGCGGCGGCCCCTTCTCCTCCAACGGCGACCAGCGGTACGACGTCATGGGCTCGCCTCCACCGTGTCGGGATGGGCCGCCGCGAGCTCGTCACGCAACCGGATCAGCGCCGCGCGCGCCTCGGTCCGCGCGTCCTCGCTCGATCCGTGCGTGGAGTACCGTGCCTCGCGGTACAACCCACCGAGCCGGACCAGTTGCCCCTCGGAAATCCCGCCGATCCCGAGCACGCGCACGGTGAACTCCGCCGGTGTCTCCGACGGATCCCGCGGTACGCCGGCCGACGCAGCCGCCTCCTCCAGGGCCACCCAGCACGCGATCACCGCGTCCGTCGCCTTGCCGGAGTCGATCCGGGCCAGACCGGCGTCGACCGCCTCGGCAAGGCGCTCCGTCTTCACCCGCTCCCAGTCCGGGTCGTCAGGCTCCGCCTGCGGCAGCCGCACCTTGCTGATGATCCGGTAGATGACCAGGCCGATGAACACGACCAGCGCGGCGATCGCCAGGTAGATGACCGCCTGCCACAACGCCTTCAGCCAGGCCGGCATCTCGACCGGTTTGATGTCGCGCGGCGATGGTGTCGCCGTCGGCGGCGGCGCCCCGGTGTCGGACGGTGTGAACGTCGGCAACGGCCGCGGGCTGGCCTTCAGCGTGCTGTCGCTCACCGGCCGGACCGGTCCGCCGGCCGACGCCAGCACCACGAATCCGGCCGCCACAAGCCCCACGAGCACCACGGCGGCCACCGCGAGCGCGCCCCGACGCTGCGTCTGCATCTGGGCAGGCTACCTCGTCAAAAGCCCGTATCGAGGAAGGGGAGCCGAGATGTGGAAAGCGCTTCCGAGGTTGCGGTGAGCGCACCGGTGGTGTGCTCGTCGACCAGACCGGCGCGGCCCAGCCTGGCGAGTGACGGACGGCCGAGGTAGACGGCGCCGAGATCCCGCACGTGCAGCGTCAGGTCCGCGTCGCGAGTGGTCGACTCACACTCGGCGCCTTCCGGTCCGCCGGTGAGGTGCCAGCGGCCGGCGTTCCAGGGCAGGAAGTCGTCAACCACCTCGATCACGACGTCGACGTCCCGCGCGTAGGTCCGCCCCGCGAGCGCTCGGGGCACATCGACGGGCCGGACCCACAGACCGTCCCGCGTGATCGGCGACGGCGCTCGCGGGTCGAGCAGCAGGTCCAGCAGCGGGTCGTCGGACGCGACCGTCTCGCAGCGGGTTTCACCGAGCAGATCCGGCTCCATCAGATAGCGCCACAGCGCCGCATGGGATGCCAGGTCGACCGCGTGCACCCGCAGTACGTCGACGTACCCCTTCTCCGCCCGCTTGGTCCGGTAGTGCGCGAACCCGGTCAGCTCGCCGTCCCGCTCGGCCAGCACACACCGCAGCTTCGACGCGTTCGAGGTGTTGCTCATCAAGGTGTCGCTGATGGTGAACTCCTGCCAGCGCTCGTCGTGCTGGAACATCCCCGGTCGCTCCAGCGCCAGCTTGTTCCGCAGCTCCGCACAGCGCGACAGGCTCTCGCGGACGTCGACGTACCGGATCCGCACCTCGTCGATGCCGGCCACCGGGCGCAGCGTGCGCGACACCTTCGGTACGACGATCTCCTGGACGTCCGACGCGAGCCCGTACCCGAACCGCGGGTAGATGACCGGCTCGCTCGCGGTCAGCGCGGCCAGCGGCTCGGTGCCGGCCTCGTGAATGTCGGTCAGCTGTGCCCGCATCAGGTCGCGGAGGATGCCGCGCCGCCGGTGCGTGGCCCGGACGCCGACCATCGTCACGCCCGCGACCGGCAACTGCCCGCCGGGCACGGTCATCTGGTGCGAGAACGTCCCGGTATGCCCGACGAGCTGTCCGTCGTCGATCGCGACCGTCGACCGGTCGCGTTCCCAGATCTTTCGTTCGGACTCGTACTGCGCGTCCGTCCACGGCGACGAGAACGCCATGTCCAGGAGCTCCAGGAGCTCGTCCCATTCACCGGTGAACCGCCCGATCTCGATCGCCATGCCCCTTGACTATCAGACGATCGGGCGGCCCACCTGTCCTTTTCCGTGTCCTTAACACCGTGATGGACCAGTTGGTGAGCGTTCCGGATCCGCTCGAGCCCGAGCCCACGCGCCTGGATGGCGGCCCGCAGCACGTCCGGGAACTCCCGTTCCTCCAGGCACCGGACCCTAGGCACAGCAGGCGATTCGGGCCAGCCCGGCGGCAATTGACAGTTAGGACCAGCTCTGGACTGATGAAAACCGTTTTCATATACTGGAGAGATGACCGCCCGAGCGAAGACTCCGTTGTCCCTGTTGGTGGGGCTCTCCACGACCTTGCGGGAGCCTGTCCTCGATGCGATGACCGACGCCACCACCGTGGTCGTGGTCGTGGACCAGGGCGAGCTGCCCGGGCGAGGCGTGCTGTCCTGGCAGGTGCACGACACGTCCGGGCCGATCGACGCCGGCGAGTTCACGGTCGGCGACGACTGCGGCGCGTGCCAGCTGATCGAGTCACTCGTGCCGTTGCTGGAGGCACTGGTGGCGCGTCAGCACTGGGACCACATCGTGCTCTCCGCCCCGGCTGCGATGGAGGCGCGACCGCTCGTCGTGACGCTGGCGTCCGGGCTGCCGGAGATCGTCGTCGACACGGTCACCTGCGTCGTCGACGCGGTGCTGCTGCTCGAGCAACTGTCCGGTGACGAACTGCTCGCGGAGCGCGGTCTCGCACTCGGTCTCCCGGACCGCCGCAACGTCGCGGAGCTGACAGCCCGACAGATCGAGTACGCCGACGTGTGCGTGCTGGCCAATGCGCATCGCAGTACGGCGGCTCTGCGCCTGGAGCATCTGCTGGAGCATCTGAACCCGCGGACCTCTGTGGTCACCGCAGACGTCGCCGGCGTACCGGCTGGACCGGTTGCGCGGACGGGACGGTTCGACTTCGACGCTGCCGAGGCGTGGGCCGGCGAGCTTGCATCTTCGGACCGGGTCCAGCCGAGCGGCGACGGTGTGACGACCGTGTTGTGGACGTCGACGCGCCCGCTGCATCCGACCCGGCTGAACGACGCGCTCGAGGACATCGTCGACGGCGTGGTCCGCAGCCGAGGCGTGGTCTGGCTGGCAAACCGGCCGACCCAGCGCGTGCGGTGGGAGTCTGCCGGGTTCAGCGCGTCGCTCGGGATGCTGGGCGAGTGGTCCGAGACCGAGCACCTTGCGGAGTGCACGGTGGTCGCGACCGGGATGGGCCTCGATCCGGCGCGCTTGCAGGCGATCCTGGACGCCTGCCTGCTCACCGAGTCCGAGCTGGCCAACCTCGACTGGCAGGAGCTGGAAGACCCGTTCGCCGGAGTGTTCTAACCCAGCAGCGGCAGGCGGCTCGCGTGCGGGCCGAGCATGTCCAGGTCGTCCTCGTCGAGCGGCAGCCGACCGGTTGCCTTCAAGACGTACGTCGTGGTGTCCCAGCCGATCACGTCCCACGCCTCCGGCCCGAACAGCCCGTCCAGCGTCCGCGCGGTCACCTGCAGCGCCTCCGGGTCCGGCTCCGGCGCGTCCCGCAGCCCGACGATCATGTCGAGGTGATGGACCGTTGCCTCAAGCACCAATGTCGCGACGAAGTCGACCGACCGCAGGACATGTCCCTGGGTCTCGATCCGGTGACCCTTCGTGGCCAGTCCGAGCGCGGCCGCCCGGACCGCCGCCTCGGACAGCTCGCGCCAGTGCTGCACGAGGAGGCCGGGTTTGCGGTACGAGCCCGCCACGTGCCGGACGAAGCTGGTGTCGCCCTGGTCCTCGGGCCGCGGCGGGAAGTCCCGCCAGTACGTGACGAAGTCCCGATCGGGTTCGACGACGGCCGGGCTGGCGAACGCGACCAGCGCCCGCTCGGCGTCGTACAGCAGATGCACGAGCAGCGGACCGACGGGCATGCCGGGGCAGCGGGTCTCGCGGTAGAAGTCCGCGTCGCTCAGCCCCTGCACCGTCTCGGTCAGCCGCCCGTAGGTGCGCCCCAGCGTTGCCGCCAGTCCCAGCGGCAACGCGCCGCGCTCGGGTGCCTTCATCCCCGGCCCTCCTCGGTGTTCTCTGAAGAACTTAACCCGAGACGGCGCCGGGGTGTTCCTACGATCTGGCTGTGTCGAGGTGCGCCGCGGCGATCGCCTCGAGGTGACTGAGGTCGGAGGCCACCGTGGCGAAGCTGTAGCCCTGCTCCAGGCGGTGCTTCGCGGAGTCGCCGTCGAAGGTGTGGATGCCCGCGGCGATCCCGGCCTCCTGCGCGGTGCGCGCGATCAGCTCGACCGCCTCCTCGAACGGACCCTCGATCTCCGGGTCGCCCGGGAAGCGAGCACCCAGCGCGAGACCGAGGTCCGACGGGCCGACGTACACGCCGTCGAGGCCGGGCGTCGCACAGATCTCGGCGACGTTCTTCAGGCCGAGCGGCGTCTCGATCATCGCGAGTACGACGGTCTGCGCGTTGCTGTCGGCCGGCACCGGGCCGATCCGCAGCGAGGCCCGCATCGGCCCGAACGAGCGCACCCCGACCGGCGGGTACTTCGCCGCTCGCACCGCCCGCGCCACGTCGTCCGCGGTGTCGATCAGCGGCACGATCACCCCGGTCGCACCGGCGTCCAGCGCCCGCCCGATCGGCGTCGGATCGTTCGCCTCGACCCGCACCAGACCGGCGGTCGGCCGCGGCCCGATCGCGGAGCCGGCATCGATGGCGAGCAGCCCGGTCATCAGGCCCTGGTACCCGATCAGGCCGTGCTGACCGTCGAGCACCACGTAGTCGTACCCCAGCCGGGCGATGCGCTCGGCGGCCGGTGGCACGTCCAGCGTGATCCAGTACCCGACCAGCTTCTCCCGAGAGCGGACGCGGCCCGCGAAATCGTTTGCACTCACGCAGTGCAGACTATCTACACCGGCGGTACGCCGTGACGGCGGTGGGAGAACGTCCGGTCCTTGGACTGGGCCGCGGCGAGCCGGGCGATCAGGTCGGTGCGCAGGTCCTCGGGCTCGACGATCGCGTCGATGACCAGGTCGGCGGCCAGGCGGAGGATGTCGATGTCGGTCTCGTACTCCTCGCGGAGCTTCGCGACGTACTCCACCCGCTCGCCCTCGTCGGCGATCTCCTGGATCTTGTTGTAGTAGACGGCGTTGATCGCCGCCTCCGGACCCATCACCGCGATCTTCGCGGTCGGCAGCGCGACGCACGCGTCCGGCGAGAAGCCGGGTCCGCACATCGCGTACAGGCCGGCGCCGTACGCCTTGCGGACGATCACCGACACCGTCGGCACGGTCGCCTCGGACACCGCGGTGATCATCTTCGCGCCGTGCCGGATGATCCCGGCCCGCTCGACCTCGCTGCCGATCATGAACCCGGGCACGTCGCACAGGTAGATCAGCGGCACGTTGAACGCGTCGCACAGCCAGATGAACCGCGCCGCCTTGTCCGCCGAGTCGACGAACAGCACGCCGCCCTTCACCGCGGGCTGGTTCGCGACGATCCCGACGACCTGCCCGGCCAGCAGCCCGAACCCGACCACCAGCTCCGGCGCGTACGCCGGTTTGATCTCGAAGAACGTGTCCGCATCGAGGACCGCGTCGATCACGTCGTGGATGTCGAACCCGACGCTCTCCTCGGCCGGGACCAGATCCCGGGTGAAGTCGCGGCCGGCGTCCGAGGCGTCGTACGACGGCGGTCGCGAGCGCCACGAACCGGGGAGGTAGGAGAAGTACTGCTTGGCGAGCTCGATCGCCTCGGTGTCGTCCGCGGCGAGCAGGTCGCCGCAGCCGGAGACGCTGGTGTGCATCCGGGCGCCGCCCATCTCCTCCAGCGTGACCTTCTCGCCGACGACCATCTCGGCCATCCGGGGCGAGCCCAGGTACATCGAGGCGTTGCCGTCGACCATGATCACGATGTCGCAGAACGCCGGGATGTACGCGCCGCCGGCCGCGGACGGGCCGAACAGGCAGCAGATCTGCGGGACCTTGCCCGACAGCGCGACCTGGTTGTGGAAGATCCGGCCCGCGCCGCGGCGGCCCGGGAACAGCTGCACCTGGTCGGTGATCCGGGCGCCGGCCGAGTCGATCAGCCAGAAGATCGGCAGCTCGTCGCGGAGCGCGACCTCGGTGATCCGGACGATCTTCTCGACCGTCCGGGCGCCCCACGAGCCGGCCTTGACGGTCGGGTCGTTGGCGACGATCAGCGCCGGCCGGCCGTCGACCAGCGCGCGGCCGGTGACCACGCCGTCGGCGGGTAGGCCCGGGTTGAGCGCGTTCGCCAGCTGTGCTTCCTCGACGAAGCTGCCCTCGTCGACGAGCAGGGCGATCCGGTCGCGGACGTAGAGCTTGTTCTGCGACGCCAGCTTCGCAGCGGCCTTCTCCGGCGGTCCAAGGGTCGCCTCGCGGGCCGTCTTCACCTCGGTCCAGTGATCGCGCGTCATAACTGCCTTTCTACCTGTTACGTCCGAAGAACCGAGTAGATATGCGTGCACTTCTTCGGACGTAAGGAGTCATTCGACCGGGAGACCCAGTGAACGGGCGATGAGGATGCGTTGGACTTCTGAGGTGCCTTCGCCGATTTCTAGGATCTTGGCGTCGCGGTAGAAGCGGGTGACGGGGTACTCCTCCATGAAGCCGTAGCCGCCGAAGACCTGGGTGGCGATCCTGGTAGCGCTTACCGCCGACTCGGTCGCGTACAGCTTGGCAACGGACGCAGCCTGCTTGAACGCGGCGATCGACGCTCCGGCGTCCTTCAGCGCCGCCGCCCGGTAGACGAGCAGCTCGGCCGCATCGGCCATCACCTTCAGGTCGGCGATCTGGAACGCGACCCCCTGCTTGCGCCCGATCGGGCCGCCGAACGTCTGCCGCTCACCGGCGTACTGCACGGACAGCTCCAGGCAGGCGCGGATGCAGCCGAGCGCGACCGCCGCGATCGCGACGCGGCCGTCGTCGAGGGTCGCCAGGAACTGCGCGAACCCCTTCCCGCGCGTGCCGAGCAGGTTCGCCTCCGGCACCCGGACGCCGCTCAGCGACAGCGGATGCGTGTCGCTGGCATGCCAGCCGAGCTTGTCGTACGCCGCCTCCGCGACGAATCCCGGCGTACCGCTCGGGACGATGATCGTCGAGATCTCCGGCTTGCCGTCCGCGCGCTCACCGGTCCGCGCGGTGACCGTCACACACGACGTGATCGACGAGCCGGAGTTGGTGATGAACTGCTTCGAGCCGTCGATCACCCACTCGCCGCCGTCGAGGACCGCGCGGGTCTTGGTCGCGCCGGCGTCCGACCCCGACTCCGGCTCGGTCAGGCCGAACCCGGCCAGCTTCTGGCCGGCCACCAGGTCGGGCAGCCAGGTCGCCTTCTGCTCCTCGGTGCCGTAGGTCAGGATCGGGTTGATGCCGAGCCCGACCGCCGCCTCGAGCGTGATGCCCATCGACTGGTCGACCCGGGAGATCTCCTCGATCGCCACGCACAAGCTGGTGAAGTCACCACCGGCGCCGCCGAACTCCTCCGGCGCGGTCAGCCCGAACAGGCCGAGCTTGCCCATCTTCTGCACGACCTCCACCGGGAAGTAGTGCTTGCGGTCCCACTCGGCCGCAGACGGCGCGATCTCCGCCTCGGCGAAGTCGCGAACGCTCTGGCGGAACTCCCGGTGTTCCTCGGACAGCTCGAACATGCGGCACCCCTTCGTGCTTGACGCTTACGTAAACGTAAAGCACGCTGGGCTGCATGCACAACAGCCAGGTGTCCGCTGAGACCTGGTCGATCGCCGAGCTCGCCGCCGAGTACGACGTCACGCTGCGAACGATCCGGTTCTACGAGGACCGCGGCCTGCTCACCCCCGAGCGCCGCGGCACCGCCCGTGTCTACCACCCGCGCGACAAGGTCCGCCTCGGCCTGATCCTGCGCGGCAAGCGCCTCGGCTTCTCCCTCGACGAGATCGCCAAGATCGTCGACATGTACGACGCCGAGCCGGGCGAGGAAGGCCAGCTCGTCTACCTCCTCGACCAGATCACCCACCGCCGCGCCGAACTCGAACAACGCCGCCGCGACATCGAAGAAACCCTCGCGGACCTCCGCGAGGTCGAAGCCCGCTGCCGCGCGGACCTGAGTGCCCTCAGATCGCCGCTTCGTAAGCCCTGATCGTCACCGGGGACAGCTGCAGCGCCTCGTCGTACCTGCGGATGGCCAGCGCGGCCAGGCGGGGGTCGGCGCCCAGGGGTGGGGTGACCACGTGGCCGCGGGCGTGGCGGCGGACGAGGGTTTCGAAGAAGCCGGGAGCCAGGAGGTACGTCGCGACCGCGACTCGGCCGGGGGTTCGGGCGAGGACTGCGGGGAGGCGTTCGCCTGCGCCGGAGATGTAGCCGACGCGGACCGGGCGGTTGATGCGGTCGGACAGGAGGTCCGCGGTCTGCTCGCAGTCGAGCAGGGCGCGGGGGTCGGACGAACCGGCGGCGGCGAGTACGACGTGATCCACGTGGCGGAGGTCGCCGAGGCGGTCGGCCAGGATGTCGGCGAGGACGGGGTCGGGTCCGAGAGCGGGCGCCGCGTGAACGTGGCCCGGATAGCGGTCCACCTCGGCGGCTACGTCGACGTACACGTGGTAGCCGGAGCTCAGCAGCAACGGCACGACGACAGCGTGGTCGCTGTCGGCAACCACTCGGCGCGTCAGGTCGGAAAGGCCGGGGAGGTCGACGTCCACGAAGCCGAGGGAGATCGGCAGGTCGGGACGCCGCCGCGCCATCAGCCGAACGAGCTCGTGGACTACCCGGATACCTCGCAGATCCGCAGTGCCATGGGCGACCGCGATGAGATCAGTCACGACGGGACTCCGGCTGGTTCTACCGCGAGGCGGTAGCCGCGGCGGACTACGGTGCGGACCAGCTCGGGGCGGCCGACAGCTGTCCGCAGGCGATTGACCGTCACCTCGACGGCGTGGACGTCCTCGGCGCCGGGGAGCACGGCGAGCAGTTCCGGCCGCGAGACCACGTCACCGCCCGCGGCCACGAGAGCCGCGAGTACGGCGCGGGGCCCCGGGCCGAGTGGAAGTACGACGCCATCCAGCACCGCGGCACCACCGCGGATCACCAGCAGCCCGAACTCCGTTTCGATCGTCCGGGCATTGTCGTCGGTCAGCCGATCGGTGACGATCCGGATCAGTGCGCCCAACCGGAAGCGATCCGGCACCAGCGGCTCAAGACCCAACGCCACAAAGGGTCCCGCGGTGATCGGCCCGACGCAGGCGTTCAGCACGCGCCCGGTCCGCAGTGCGGACACCAACGCGTCGTACTGCCCAGCCAGCGCCGCGGCGTCGAGCATCGCCTGCGCGCCCGGCGCAGATGTGTGTACGACGGCGTCGACGGTGCCCGCGCAGATCTGCGTGATCATCCGCTCGACGACGGCCGCATCAGGCGCCGGCCCCCACCGGTACACCTCCAACCCGCGCACAGAGGCCCCCGCCGTACGCAACGCGTCCTGCAACGCCGGATCCGACAGCCCATGCAGTTGTACGACGATCTTCCGCCCGTGCACGCCCTGCGTCCGCAGCCATTCCACCACCTCGGCCGTCGTCTCCGACCGCGCCGACCAGTGCTCGACCAACCCGGCGGCCCGGATCGCGCCGCGCGCCTTCGGACCGCGGGCGAGGAGGCGCGACTGCTCCAATGTCCCCAGCAAGTCCGCGGCCGGGCCGGCTGTGTCAGCCGCCTCCACCCAGCCGCGGAATCCGACCGCGGTGGTGACCACGACGTCGTCCGGCGGGTTCGCGATCACCCGGCGGGTCGCCTCGATCAGCGCGTGGTCGTCGGCCACCGGCACGATCTGCAGCGTCGGCGCGTGCAGCACCTTGGCGCCACGGCGCTCGAACGACGCGACCAGATCCTCCGCGCGCCGGTGCGCGGTGATCGCGATCGTGCAGCCGCTCAGCGGCCCGGGCCTAGTCGCCACCGGGACCCACCACGACCTGGCCGTCGACGACCTCGACCGGGTAGACCGGCAGGGACACCTCCGGATCGTCCAGGCACACGCCCGTCCGCAGGTCGAAGACCTGCTTGAACATCGGCGACGCCACCGTCGCCACGTCGCCACGACTGCCGACGATGCCCCGGGACATCACGTTGGCCCCGCTGAACGGATCCTGGTTGCCGATGGCAAACACCTCGCCGTCGTGCGTGCGGAACAGCGCGATCTGCAGGTCCCCGAGCAGCGCGGCCACGCCACGCTCCGCGAGCAAAGCGTCAAAGGAACAGATCACCGTCGATCCAACAGCCGTGAGACTCATCGGCGTACCTCCAATCGGGGGCCGGCCAGCAGCACCGGCTCCAGCTGTCCGCGTTCGGCCGGCGTGGCGGGGCGCGGCTGGTTGCGCTCGACCACGTAGCGCAGGTCGGCGTCGGGCTGGTCCGGCGCGTTCACGAACGACACGAACCGCGCCAGCTTGCCGGGGTCGTTCAGCGTCGCCTGCCACTCGTCGACGTACGAGTCGACGTGCTTGGCCATCGCAGCGTCCAGGTCGGCGGCGATCCCGAGACTGTCGTTCAGTACGACGTCCCGCACGTGGTCGAGTCCGCCCTCGAGCTCCCGCATCCAGACCGCCGTCCGCTGCAGCCGGTCCCCGGTCCGGATGTAGTACATGAGGAACCGGTCCACCGTCCGGAACAGCTCTTCGTCGGTCAGGTCGGACGCGAGCAGCTCCGCGTGCCGGGGCGTCATCCCGCCGTTGCCACCGACGTACAGGTTCCAGCCCTTCTCGGTCGCGATCACACCGACGTCCTTGCCCCGCGCCTCGGCGCATTCGCGCGCGCAGCCGGACACTCCGAGCTTGAGCTTGTGCGGCGACCGCAGCCCGCGGTACCGCAGCTCGAGCGCGATCGCCATCCCCACCGAGTCCTGCACGCCGTACCGGCACCAAGTGGATCCGACGCACGACTTCACCGTCCGCAGCGCCTTGCCGTACGCATGCCCCGACTCGAACCCGGCGTCGACCAGCCGCTTCCAGATCGCCGGCAGCTGCTCGATCCGCGCGCCGAACAGGTCGACCCGCTGCCCGCCGGTGATCTTCGTGTAGAGCCCGAAGTCACGCGCCACCTCGCCGATCGTGATCAAGCCCTCCGGGGTGATCTCGCCACCGGGGATGCGCGGTACGACGGAGTACGTGCCGTCCTTCTGCATGTTGGCCATCACGTGGTCGTTGGTGTCCTGCAGCGTCGCGCGCTCGCCGTCGAGGACGTGGCCGGCCGGGTCCAGGCTGGCCAGGATCGACGCGACCACCGGCTTGCAGATGTCGCACCCACGACCGGTCCCGTGCCGCTCGACGATCTCGCTGAACGTCCGCAGCTCGGTGATCCGTACGACGTCGAACAGCTCGGCCCGGCTCAGGGCAAAGTGCTCACAGAGCGCCTTGCTGATCTCGACCCCGGCCTTGGTCAGCTCGGTGTTGAGCAGGTTCTTCACGATGGGCAGGCAGGAACCGCAACTGGTGCCCGCTTTCGTCTTCCCGCACACGGACTTGATGTCCGAGCAGCCCTCGTCGCGTACTGCGCAGCGGATCGTCCCCGCCGACACGTTGTTGCACGAGCACACCGGCGCGTCGTCCGGCAGCTCGAGCTGCACCGGCCCGGCGCCTTCCGGCAGCAGGAACGCGGCCGGGTCCGCACCGAGCTCGCGGCCGACCATCGGGCGGAGTCCGGAGTATGCCGACGCGTCGCCGACCAGAATGCCGCCCAGCAGGGTACGGGCGTCGTCGGACAGCACGAGCTTCTTGTAGACACCGGCCACCGGGTCGGCGTACACGATGTCGAGGGCGCCCTCGGTCGCACCGAAGGCGTCGCCGAAGCTCGCGACGTCGACGCCGAGCAGCTTCAGCTTGGTGGACGTGTCCGCGCCGGGGAACGTCGCCTCGCCGCCGAGCAACCGGTCCGCGACGATCTCGGCCATCGTGTAGCCGGGGGCAATCAATCCCCAGACGCGTCCTTCGATACAGGCGACTTCACCGATCGCCCACACCCCGGGCACCGACGTACGGCAGGCGTCGTCCACGACGACACCACCGCGCTCGCCGATTTCCAGTCCGGCTTCGCGGCCGAGTTCGTCGCGCGGACGGACACCGGTCGCGAAGACCACCACGTCGGCCGGCAGATCGGGGCCGTCGGCAACGGCCATCGCGCGGGCCGCGCCCTGCGAGGTGAGCTTCACCCGCTGGCACTGCGTCGCGGTCAGTACTTCGACGTCGAGGCTCTCGATCAACCGGGACAGCGCGGAACCGCCACCCTCGTCGACCTGCAACGGCATCAGCCGCGGCGCGAACTCGACGACCTTCGTGGCGGCATCCAGCGCCCGCAGCGCGCCGGCCGCCTCCAGTCCGAGCAGACCACCGCCGACGACGACACCGCTGACCTGTCTGCCCTCGGCCTTCAGGCGCTCGACGTACACGCGCAGCGCGGCGACGTCGTCTATGGTCCGGTAGACGAAGCAGCCTTGCGCGTCGTTGTTCTTCACCGGTGGGACGAAGGCCGCCGAGCCGGTCGCCAGGACCAATTCGTCGTACCCGATCTGCTCGCCGCGGGCGGTCGTCACGGTCCTGGCCGCGGTGTCGATCGCGGTGACCTGGACGCCCTTGCGCAGGTTCACGGCCGGGTCGTCCCAGAGGTCGGGGTCGCCGAGCGAGAGGTCCTGCGGGTCGCGGCCGGAGAAGTAGCTGGTCAGCGCGACCCGGTCGTACGGCAGCCGCGGTTCCTCGGCGAACACCGTGATGCGATAGGTGATGCCGGTGTCGCGCTGCCTGAGCGCCTCCACCAGCCGATGGGCGACCATGCCACCGCCGACCACCACAACGTGCTTGGCCTTGTTCAGCTCTGCCATCGTCGCCCTCCTGCTCGGGACTGGTTCGGTCTCGCCGCGCCGGAAGCGGTCGAGCAGTTCGCCGACGGCGCCGGTGCAACTGCCGCACCCGGTCGTCGCCCGCGTCGTGGCGGCGATGCCGGCGACACTGTCGGCACCTCCACGCCAGGCCGCCTCGATCGCGGTCCTGGTCACGCCGTTACACCGGCAGACCGCCGGCACCCTCTTCGTCGGCATTTCGGTTGCCGTGAGCAATCCATTCGCGACAACCGGCGTCCCGCGGTCCGCCAGCAGAACCAGCTCCGCGGCCACCTCCGGCGCACCCACCGCGACCGCCGACCGCACCACTCCGTCCCGCAGGACAGCTCGCACATACCTCGAGCCGTCCTCGAGCCGGACGACCTCACCGGCTTCGTCCTTGTCCCCCAGCACAAGCACATCAAGCCCACCAGCAGTAACCCGGACAACTTCGTGGTCGGGCAGCTCCGCGTCCTGCCCCATCAGCTGTCGGGCCAAGGCTTGAGCCTGCATCCAGGCTGCATCGACTGTTCCGGTCGTGCGGCCCTGTACCTCGGCGCAGTCCCCGATCGCGTGGACGTTCGGATCGTCCGGACTGGTCAGGGTTCGGTCGACGACGATTCCGGTGCGGACTGTCAGCCCGGTCGCCAGCTCGGTGCGCGGTCGCACGCCGCAGGCGACTACCAGCAGCTCACCAAAGACCTGGCGTCCGCTACGCAGGTTCAACGCCCGGAAGCGCCCGTCGCGAACATCCGTCCCGTCGAGCGCTGTGTTGAGCAGCACCTCGACACCCAACGCCCGCACCGCGCGCGTAACTCGCCGCCCCGCGGACGCCCGGATCGTCTTGTCCAGAAGGGTTTCCCCGTCATGCACAAGCGTCACTGCGACCCCGCGCTCCCGCAGCGCACACGCAGTTTCGACGCCGAGCAGGCCACCGCCCAGCACCACCGCCCGCCGCGTCGAGCCCGCCATCTCGACAACCGCCCGCGCGTCATCAACCGAGCGGAGCGCATGAACCCCCGAACCAGAGACACCCTCCGGCAGCACCGGCTCAGCGCCGGTCGCGAACACCAGCCGGTCGTACGCCCACTCGCGCCCGCCGGCATCAGTCACCACCCGACGATCCCGATCGACAGCCACCACGGTCGCCACCGGTTCATCCCCGACGACCGGCTCAGCCCGGCCGGCGACGTACTCCGTCAGCCGGCTCCGGTTGTACGACGGTTCGTCGCCGAGCACGGTCACGTCGTACGACGGCAACAGCTCGGCCAGCCTGCGCCCAGCCATCCCACCGCCGATGATCACGACTCTCATGCCGAAACCCCTGCCGCTGGATGGGCCGCGGCGGTGACTTCGACGGCACACGCCTTGAACTCGGGCATCTTCGACACCGGGTCGAGCGCATCGTTGGTCAGCTCGTTGACCGCCTCGACCCCACCGAAGTGGAACGGCACGAACACCGTGTCCGGCCGGACGTCGGTCGTCACCCGGGCCGGCAGCACCATCGAACCCCGGGCGGTCCGCAACCGCACGGGACGCCCGTCCCCGATCCCCAGCTGAGCGGCCACCCGCGGATGGATCTCCGCGAACACCTCCGGCTCCGCCTCGGCCAACTCCGGCACCCGCCGCGTCTGCGCACCGCTCTGGTAGTGCTGCAGCAAGCGCCCGGTCACCAGGTACATCGGCGCTTCCACGTTGAGGTCGTCCGCCACCGGCCGATGGTCGACGGGCACCACATGCGCCCGCCCGTCCGGCGTCGGGAATCCGTCCGCGAACAGGCGCGGCGTACCGGGATGCCCATCGTGCGGCACCGGCCAGAACAGCGCCTCACCCGCATCCAACCGCTCCCAGGTAATGCCGGAGTAGTCGGCCCGCCCACCAGCACTCGCCAGGCGAAGTTCCTCGAACACCTCAGCCGGATCAGTCGAGAACCCTTTACTGCCAAGCCTTTCCGCAAGCCCGGCGAACACCGCGAGATCGCTCCGCACCTCACCAGGCGGCGGTACGGCGGTACGCCGCCGCAGGACCCGCCCTTCGAGCGACGTCATCGTCCCGTCCTCCTCGGCCCACTGCGTGACCGGAAAGACGACATCCGCCAGCAAGGCCGTCTCCGAGGGCACCACGTCCGCGACGACCAACAGGTCCAACGACGCGATGCGCTCACGGACGGACGACAGGTGTGGCGCCGACACGAGCAGATTGCTCCCGTGGACCAGCAGCGCCTTCGGACCGTCCGTCGTACCGAGCGAATTGATCAGCTCGACCGCGCTCTTCCCAGCTCGCGGCAGGTCCTCGGGCTCCACACCCCAGACCTGCGCAACGTGCGAGCGCGCCGCTGGGTCCTCAATGCTCCGATAGCCGGGCAGCTGATCCGCCTTCTGCCCGTGCTCACGACCGCCCTGACCGTTGCCCTGGCCCGTGATGCAGCCGTACCCGCTCCCCAGCCGACCAGGCAGTCCCAGAGCCAGCGCCAGGTTGATACAAGCAGTCACCGTGTCGGTGCCCTTGCTGTGCTGCTCAGCCCCACGCCCTGTCAGCACGAACACACCCGCACCACCATGTACTGGCGCAGCTGCAGCCAGCACCCGCGCAGCGCGGCGGATCGTCGCGGCCGGTACACCAGTCACCCGCTCGGCCCGCTCCGGCCACCAGGACGCTGTGGAGCGAGTCAGCAAGTCTGGATCATCAGTCCGATCCCGCAGGTACGTCGTGTCCGCGAGACCCTCCTGCAGCACCACATGGGTCAACGCCAGGACCAGTGCGAGATCGGTGCCTGGTGTGGCCTGCAGGTGGATCCCTGCGTTGTCTTCAGTGAGTCCAGCGGTGGCGGAGCGACGCGGGTCGACGACCAGAAGCCCACCCGTGTCCCTCGCACCTTGCAGATGCGCGACCGCCGGCGGCATCGTCTCTGCGATGTTGCTGCCGACCAGCAGTACCGCACCCGCCCCGCCCAGATCCGCCAGCGGGAACGGCAGCCCCCGGTCGATCCCGAACGCCCGGTTCGTCGCGGCTGCCGCCGACGACATACAGAACCGGCCGTTGTAGTCCACATTCGCCGTCTTCAGCGCAACCCGGGCGAACTTCCCGAGCGCGTACGCCTTCTCGTTCGTCAGCCCGCCGCCGCCGAACACGGCCACCGCGTCACGACCGTGCGCCGACTGCAGCGCCCGGATCCGCTCCGCGACGAAGTCCAGCGCGGCATCCCAACTCGTCTCCACCAGCTCGCCCGCGGCGTCCCGGATCAGCGGCTTGGTGAGTCGATCCGGCACCGTGAGCACGTCGGGAGCCGTCCAGCCCTTGCGACACAGCCCGCCCTGTCCGGCGGGGCGCACCTCCACGGCACCCGGCCGAGCGACCGGGTGCAGCGTGGTGGCGCACTGCAGAGCGCAGTACGGACAGTGAGTAAGGACAGAGCTCACACGCGCTCCTGGCTGAGTGGGCCGCCCTTGCGCAGGTAGCAGAAGTACGTCACCGCCAGGCACAGCACGTAGAAGCCGCAGAACACGTACAGCGCCGGGACCAGCGAGCCGAAGTGGCTCGTCGACATCGCGAACCCGCGCGGTACCAGGAACCCGCCGTACGCACCGACCGCCGACGCGATCCCGATGCAGGCCGCCGCCTCCCGCCGCGCCCGGCCGGAGTCGTCCGGTGTCGTCAGCCGGAACACCGCCGGGATCATCCGGTACGTCGACCCGTTGGCCGCGCCACTGGCCACGAACAGGACCAGGAAGCTGATCAGGAACGCCGCGAAGCTCCCGGACTTCAGCGACACGATCGCCGCCAGGATGCCGAGCCCCATCACCACGAACGAGCAGACCGTGATCCACGCGCCGCCGACCCGGTCCGACAGCTTGCCGCCGAACGGCCGGGCGACCGACCCGACCAGCGCGCCGAGGAACGCGAAGTGCGCCGGCGTGATGTCCGGGAACGTGGTCTTGATCAGCAGCGGGAACGCCGCCCCGAAGCCGATGAACGACCCGAACGTGCCGATGTACAGGAACGAGATCACCCAGGTGTGCGGGCGCTTCGCGGCGGCGATCGACGTACGGAACGAGGAGTTCGCCACCGACAGGTTCGCCATCACCTTCCAGGCCCAGAACGCGGCCAGGACGATCAGCGGCAGCCACATCAGACCGGCCCGGTTCAGCGACAGGCCCGCGCCGGCGACGATCACGATCGGCACCACCAGCTGTACGACGGCGACGCCGAGGTTGCCGCCGGCCGCGTTGATGCCGAGCGCGAAGCCCTTCTCCTTCTCCGGGTAGAAGAACGAGATGTTGGTCATGCTGCTGGCGAAGTTGCCGCCACCGACACCCGCGGTCGCCGCGACCAGCGCCATCAGCCAGAACGGCGTGTCCGGCCGGGTCATGAAGTACGCCAGGCCCGAGGTCGGGATCAGCAGCAGCATCGCGGAGACGACTGTCCAGTTCCGCCCACCGAACCGCGGTACGGCGAACGTGTACGGCAGCCGCAGCGTCGCTCCGACCAGACTCGGCAGCGCGACCAGCCAGAACAGCTGGTTCGTGTCGTAGCCGAAGCCGGCCTTGGGCATCGACACCACGACGATGCTCCACAGCTGCCAGACGGAGAAGCCGAGGAACTCGGCGAAGATCGAAGGCCAGAGGTTCCGCCGCGCGATCGCGCGGCCCTTCCCGGCCCAGAACGTGGCGTCCTCGGGATCCCAGACGTCGATCCAGCGTCCGCGTCGCGGCGCCTCGACGGTCCCCACCGGGCCGTGGGCTTCCCTGGTGGCGACGGTCTCAGGTCCTGCCTCGAGCGTCATCGCAAGTCTCCGATCATCCGACCTCATCGATTAGGCCTGGACGTTATGACCGGGGTGTTTCCGCGTAGTCATCTTGTTGTTACGCCGCCGAAACGGCTCCCGCACACCCATTGCCAGGTGGTGAGAGGTCGCGGGTACTGTGCCCAGCGTGAACCGGTGGACGTGGCGGGCGGCTATTGCCGCCGTACTGATCGGCTGGCTGGTGCTGGGCGCCCTGGGCGGGCCGGCGGTCGGGAAACTGAGCGAAGTTCAGCAGAACGACAACGCGAACTTCCTCCCGAAGCAGGCCGAGTCGACGTTGGTGGCCAACGAGTCGGCGAAGTTCGTCGACTCCAAGGCGCTGCCGTACTTCGTCCTGATCGAGCGTGAATCGGGCATCACCGCAGCCGACCTGGATGCGGCCAAGGCCTTCATCGCCCGGATCCCCGCCCTCGACATCGGCGACGGGAAGAAGCTGGGTTCGTACCTGTCCGCCCCGGTCGCCGCCCCGATCCCGTCGGCGGATCACAAGGCGCTACTGATCACCGTCCAGACGAACGGCGATCGCGCCGACGAGGTGGTCACCCAGGGTACGACCGTGCTGTTCGCGGTCGCCGACACGCTGCGGACCGATATCAAGCAGAACCTCACACCGACTGGTCTGCAGGTCTACGTCACCGGTCCGGGCGGGGTCTTCGCGGACTTCGTGGTCGCGTTCAGCGGGATCGACGGGATCCTGCTCGGGGTCGCGCTGGCGGTCGTGTTCGTGATCCTGCTGATCGTCTACCGCAGCCCGATCCTGCCGATCGCGGTCCTGCTCACCGCGGTCTTCGGCCTCGCGCTCGCCGCGCTGGTGGTGTACCCGCTGGCGAAGAACGGCGTACTCCAGCTCAACGGCCAGAGCCAGGGCATCCTGTTCATCCTGGTCGTCGGAGCGTCGACGGACTACTCGTTGCTGCTCGTCTCCCGTTACAAAGAGGAACTGCACGACTACGAGAACAAGTTCCAGGCGATGCGGGTCGCCTGGCGTGCGTCGATCGAGCCGATCGCGGCCAGCGCGGCGACGGTCATCCTCGGGCTGGTCTGTCTGCTGCTGTCCAAGCTCGGCAGTACGAAGGGTCTCGGGCCGGTCGGAGCGTTCGGGATCGCCGGGGCCTTCATCGCGGCGATGACGTTCCTGCCCGCGATCCTGCTCGCCTTCGGCCGGCGGATCTTCTGGCCGTCGATCCCCCGCGTCGACCACGTCCACTCCAGCGACCAGGTCGGCGGACGACGCCTCTGGGGGCGCATCTCCGGTCTCGTCGGCCGGCGTTCCCGCCGGGTCTGGGTGATCACCGCGCTGGCGTTGCTGGCGTGCGCGGCGTTCCTGCCGACGTTCAAGGCCAGCGGGACGTCGCAGGAGGACCTGTTCCTCAACAAGGTCGAGTCGGTCACCGGGCAGAAGGAGCTGGCCAAGCACTTCGACGCGGGCGCCGGTACGCCGGTGCAGATCCTCACCCCGGTCGGTCAAGCGGATCAGGTCGTGCAGACCGCGTTGCAGGTCGACGGTATCGCCACGGCGTCCGCCTCGGTCGCTCCCGGCGTACCGCCGAAGGTCGTCGACGGCAAGGTGCTGGTGCAGGCCACGCTCAAGGTGCCGGCCGATTCACCGGACGCGACGAAGGTCGTCAAGCACCTGCGGTCCTCGCTGGACTCGGTCAGTCCGGATATCCTGGTGGGCGGCAACACGGCGATCAACCTCGACGTACTGGACGCCGCGCAGCGTGATCTGCGGGTGATCATCCCGACCATCCTCGCGGTCATCTTCGTCGTCCTGATGCTGCTGCTGCGGTCCCTCGTCGCCGCCGTCCTGCTGGTGATCGCCAACGTGCTCTCGTTCGGCGCGACGGTCGGGGTCAGCGCGCTGATGTTCAACCACGTCTTCAAGTTCCCCGGCGCCGACCCCGGCATCCCGCTCTACGCCTTCGTCTTCCTCGTTGCCCTAGGCATCGACTACTCGATCTTCCTGATGACACGGGTCCGGGAAGAATCCCAGGAACACGGCACCAGACCCGGCATCCTCGTCGGCCTCGCCGTCACCGGCGGCGTCATCACCTCAGCCGGCGTGGTCCTCGCCGCCACCTTCTCCGCCCTGGCCGTCCTCCCCATCCTCTTCCTGGTCCAAATAGCCTTCATGGTCGCCTTCGGCGTCCTCCTGGACACCACCGTCGTCCGCTCCCTCCTGGTCCCCTCCCTGGCCCACGACCTCGGCCCCCGAGTCTGGTGGCCCAGCAAACTCTCCAAGGAAAAGATGAGAAGAAAGACAAAATAGATTGAGGCTCAGGCCGGCCTGCAACCTCGCCTCACCCCGGCGAAGGTCGCCTTCAGTCCGCCCAACGTTCAGCGGTCGACCGTGCCGCCTGGCTGGACGACAAGCCTGTCGGCCGCGGGTCCGTTGATGATCCAGTTCGGCCCGATCAAGATCGGGGCCGGCTTGAGCTTCTGCACGGTCATCAGCTCATTGAGGTCGCGCGGAGTGTCGATCGCAGACTGCAGCTCGCCGTCCGTGGCGTAGGTCGACAACACCGTCCTCAGTGCAGTTCCCCGACTCCGCGGCAGTCTGCACAACGTTGTCCTGAGTCCAAGTCGAGCACGGCAATCCTGCCGCCAGTGCGGCATCCTTCAAGGCAACGACCGCACCCCCGGCTCGCCTTGAAAATAAGAGCTTTCGAGCCAGGTCAGTTTGGTGGCAGGAGATGTAGAAGGTAGAATCGAACACATGTTCGAGGAAGACTTGAGTGAGCTCGCGACGACCGATCTATTGGAGTCGGCTGTTGGGCATCGCGCGGTGGCCAACCGGGCTGACGCGCGGCTGCTGGAGCATGCTCAGATCTATGCCGACCGGTTCCACCCGTCCAGTTGCGGCGTCCGGCCCGGGCGCGGGTCCTGTGGCGGGCGGGAGCGCGCTGTGGTGCTAGGTGGTGACGGCTGCCCTGAAATTGCGGAGTTCGCGATCGCCGAGTTCGGTGTCGTGCTCGGGATCTCGCCGATGGTGGCGGCCCGGTTCATCGGCGAGGCGTTGGCACTGCGACATCGATTCCCGTTCTCTTGGGCACGCGTTCAAGCCGGCGACGCCACGCCATGGAAGGCGCGCCAGATCGTGTCGGCATGCACGAAACTGTCCGAAGAAGCCGCCCGGCGCGTGGACCGACGCGTCGCGCCGCTGATCGACTCGATCACCCCGTACCGGCTGGACAAGATCGTCCGCGCCGCCAAGCTCCACGCCGATCCCGAAGTGGCCCGGGACGAATCCGCCGAGGCGGAGCAAGAGCGTGGCGTATTCGTCGGCCGCAGCGACGACCACGGCAACAAGACCATCTTCGTCAAAGCCCCGGTCGGCGCAGTCATCCGGCACGACGCGACCATCGCCGCCATCGCCGACGCCCTCAAAACCTTCGGCGACACCCGTCACCTCCAACACCGCCGCGCCGACGCCATCGGCATCATCGCCGACCCCCGCTACACCCAAGAGCTCCTAACCCAAGCTCGCAACCACCCCGCTTCCAACGCCCCGACCGCCGACGCCTCAGCCGCGGATACGAACGCCGGCCAGCAACCTCCTGCAGAGCGCCCGGCAGGAACCCGTGGTCGGCGATCGCCAGCAGAAGCCGGCCCCAGAGCTGACCGGAGCCATCGCTCCGGCGTTGGGTCGGGTGCGTCCGCAGTAGACGCGTCCCGTTGGAGGACTGCGGCGCTCCCGGCAAGCTCGCGGTACGACGCTCCGGAGACGGGCAACGTGGATCTGCCTGCTCCGCGACTAGTCCCAGAGCCCTCAGACCGGCCCGGTCCGCTCGAGCCGCCGGAAGTTCCGTTGGCGGAGGGATCCGGGCCGTGCGATCCAGATCCGCCGAGCGACCCGTTTGACAGCCGACCGCTGGGATCCGTGCCTGGTCCCCGGATCGAGCCCGATGAGGGCGTGCCTATGGACGCTGCCGAGCTACGGGAGCTCGACGTGCGCCTTGCCAGGATCAGGCAGGACGCCTACACCAATCCCACCGGCTCCGCGGGACAGGCGCGTCCGGGGCAGACCGAGGTCTTCGTGCACCTGACGGACCACACTCTTGCCACCGGCAACGGTGTGCTGCGCGCCGAGGGGATCGGCCCGCTGCTCGCCGACCAACTGACCGAACTCATCGGCCACGGGCCCTACACCGTCAAACCCGTGATCGACCTCAACGACACTGTCAGCGTCGACGCGTACGAGATCCCCAGCCGGATCCGCGAGCGTGTCCGACTGACCTACCCCGTCGAACTGTTCCCGTTCGGCACCCGCGAGACCCATCGCACCATCGACCTCGATCACATTCAGCCCTACGACCCGTACGGCTCGGCCGGTCAGACCAGCACGAGCAACCTGGCGCCGCTCAGCCGGTACGCCCACCGGGTCAAAACGCACGCGTACGGATGGACTGTCCACCGCATCAACCACAACACTCTCGAATGGAGTACACCCCATGGCTTCACGTTCCGTGTCGACGCCACCGGGACCCATCGGGTCGACCCGAGTAGGCGCGGTTTGTAACGTGGGCGTATGGAGACGTTCGAGGGGCGGATCACGGTCAACGACGGCGGCGGGGCCTGGGTCGAGGTGCCGGGCGAGGTCGTCGCGGCGCTTGGCGGGGGCGGGCGGATTCCGGTGCAGGCGACGTTTGACGGGGTCGCGTATCGGGGGTCGGTCGCCTCGATGGGTGGGTGTATGGCGCTCGGGATTCTCAAGGGCATCCGGAGCGAGTTGGGGAAGGGGGACGGGGATGCGGTGACCGTGACGGTGGAGCGGGATACGGCTGAGCGGACGGTTGAGGTGCCGGATGACTTAGCCGCAGTGCTGGCGAAGGAGGGGCTGCGGGCGACATTCGACCAGCTCAGCTTCAGTCATCGGCGCGAGCATGTGCAGGCCATCACCGACGCGAAGAAACCCGAAACCCGTCAGCGGCGGATCGACAAAGCGGTGGAGATGCTCAGGACCTCTTGAGCGAGGCCAGTTCGGTCCGGTTGGAGACGCCGAGTTTGGCGTAGACGTGGGCCAGATGGGTTTTGACCGTGCCGCGGCTGATGAACAGGCGTTCGCCGATCTCGGGATTGCTGAGGCCTTCGACGGCGAGGTCGACGACCTGTTGCTCCGTGGGCGTGAGGCTGGCCCAGCCGGAGGACGGGCGGCCGCGGGCGCCGCGGGTACGGCGGGCGTAGGCGACGGCCTCCTCCAATGACAGCGGCGGCTCATCCGAGGTCGGTAGGTCTGGATGGTCCGGTGGCGTGGCCAGGCCGAGCTCCGTGCGGGTGGTGGCTGCCGCGGTAGCGAGGCGGGTTGCGTCGGCGGGGCGGTTGGTGTGGTTTGCCAACAGGGCAAGGGATTCCAGGCTGTCGATCACGTACGTACGCAGCCCGTGGTCGACCCGGATCGTCAACGCCTGATGCAGCAGGTCGGCCGCCTTGTCCGGCTGCGCAACCGTCGCGACGCGGCCGAGCTGGTCGAGCGCATCGGCGAGGATCCGCGGCAGGTTGTACCGGCGAGCCAGTGCGACAGCACGCTCGAGCACCTCGACCGCATCCCGACCACCGGCGCGCATCGCAGCCGCAACGCTCGGCAACAACATCGCAGGTACAAACGTCTCCGCCAGGGGGCCGTCGGCCGCCGTCTCGCGGGCCACCCACTCCACCGCAGCGTCGTACTCGCCGCTCCAGTACGAGATCAGCCCCATCACCTGCCCGAGGTTCGACACGACGGCGCCCGCGGTCTCGGCCAGTTCGAGCAGCGGCCGCATCAGCTCGCGCGCTTCGTCGAGCCGACCGGTCCGCACCAGCATCGTTGCCAACTGGCCACGCGCGGTCCCGACCCGGTGGAAGTCGCCGAGCGGTTCAGCGGCAGCGAGAGCGCGCTCCGCGACCTCGACGGCCTTCGACGGCTCGCCGGTCGACATCAGGCTCTCGGACCACACGGTCAGTACGGTCGTCGCGATCCCGCGCTCGCCGCTGGTGATCAAACCGTCGACAGCGCCCTCGAGCAGCGGCCGCAGCTCGTCGTGCCGGTCCCACAACGACAGCAGGACGCACTGCAAGGCGATGTTCGCGTTCCGCACCTGCTCGTCCTCCGCCGCCAGCCGCACGCCCTCGGCCGTCAGGTCCCATGCCTTCTGAAAGTCGGTGAAGAACTCGCCGACCGCCGCGAGCGCCAGGAAGAGCGACCGCAACCGGTCGTCGCCCAACTCGGTAGCGAGCGCGAGCCCACGACCAGCCGCGTCGTACCCGAACGGATCGACAGTGTCGGCGACCGTCGCATACCCGTAAAGCAAGCGGGCCTGGAGCAACGACCGGTCGTCCGGCGCGAGTTCGATCGCCCGGCGCAGGTAGCCGATGCCCTCGGTCCCGGTCGCGTGCAGGTTCCACAGCCAGCGCAGAGCAGCGGCCAGCCGACGGCCGAGTTCCGGATCGTCCGCCCGCAACCCGTGCTCCAGGGCAGCCCGGAAGTTCTCCCGCTCCGGCTCGATCAACGACCGCCAGGCATCCCGATCCTTGTCCAGCAAGGGCTCCGCGTTCTCCGCGATGAGGAGGTAGTGGTCCAGGTGCCGGTCGCGCGCAACCTCCAGCTCACCTGCCTCCGCCAGCCGCGTCCCGGCGTACTCGCGGATCGTCTCCAGCAACCGGTACCGGCCGCCCTCGGCGACGACAAGCGATTTGTCGACAAGCCGTGCAAGCAGCTCGAGTACGCCGCCGCAGACCGCCGTGGCTGCATCCAGGGTGAACCCGCCGGAGAAGACAGCCAGCCGCTGGAACACCTCGCGCTCTTCGGGCGACAGCAACTCGTAGCTCCAGTCGATCGAGGCCGCGAGCGTCTGCTGGCGCGCCGCCACCCCGCGGACGTTCTTCGTCAGCAGGCCGAACCGATCGCTCAGCCCCGCCTCGATCTGTTCGGGCGTCAGCGTTCGTACCCAGGCCGCAGCCAGCTCCAGAGCAAGCGGCATCCCGTCCAGCCGCACGCAGATCGATCGAATCGCCTGGTCCGACTCGGTCTGCGCGAAATCGCCGGCACCGGCACGTTCGAGAAACAGAGCCCGCGCTTCGTCCGGGGCCAGCGCGGGCACGCGCCAGATCGCCTCGCCGGGAAGGTCGAGCGGCTCGCGGCTGGTCGCCAGGACCGAGATCTCGGGGCAGCCGGTGTGCAACGCGAGGACGAATTCCGCGACCCCGTCGATGATGTGCTCGCAGTTGTCCAGGCAGATCAGCGCCCGCCTGGTCCGCAACTGGCCGAGCAGCAGGCGATCTCCGGACTCGACGAGCAGACCGATCGCGGCGGCGACCACCTCCGGGATCTGCCCGGCGTCGGTGACCGCGGACAGGTCGACCCACCACACGCCGTCTGGCCAGCGTTCGGCCAGCTGGGCTGCGGTCTGCGCGGCCAACCGGGTCTTGCCGCTGCCGCCCGGACCCGTCAACGTGACGAGGCGGCTGCCGGAGAGTTGGGTGCGGAGCGCGGCAACCTGGGTCTGACGTCCGACGAAGCTGGTGAACATCACCGGCAGGTTGTTCGGCACCTGGTCGAGGGAGCGCAACGGCTCGGCCGTCGCAGTCAGTTCGAAGATTCGCTCCGGCGAGCCGAGATCCCGTAGCCGATGGACGCCGAGATCGCGCAACTGCTGCAGGTCGACGGCTGTCGTTGCCGTGAGCAACGTCTGGCCGGGATTGGCGATCGCCAGCAGCTGCTCGGCATGCCGGACAGCCGGGCCGGCGGCCGGCGCGGTGTGCAGGGCGATCCGGAGCAGCTCTCCCGCCGGGACCCGCGCGGCCGCCTCCCGGAGTTCGTGCGCCGCGGCGATCGCATCGGCCGCGTCGTCGTACGCAAGAACGGGCCAGCCGGCATCCCGTCGTACCAGCAGCTCCCCCGGCAGCTCCGCAGCCAACCCGGCCAGGCGCGCGTACGCCGGCGCGCTCGCGGCCCCGGCGTACGACGCGGTCAGAACTGTCACCCCACCCATGCCGGTCAGTCTGCCATCCGGCTGTGTCGGGTCGCCGTCGTCGACAGTATTCGTTAACCTCCGGGGCAGGGGGTCGAGGAGAGTGAGGAGCCTGATGGCAGACACCACATCGACTGACCACGGACGATTCGCACTACCGACCAAGAATCTGCCCGCACCGCAAGTTCGCGACCTGCCCGAGCCGCCCAGCAAGACCTGGAAGATCATCGGTCCCGGCATGGTCGGGGCCGGGGTGGGGCTGGCCTCGGGTGAGTTCATCCTCTGGCCGTACATCTCCAGCCAGGTCGGCCTGGTGTTCCTCTGGGGCGCCGTCGTCGGCGTGGTGGTCCAGTGGTTCCTGAACATGGAGATCGAGCGGTACACGCTGGCAACTGGTGAGACAGCGTTGACCGGCTTCAACCGGTACGGGAAGCACTGGGGCCTGTTCTTCGCGATCATGACGTACTTCGCGAACCTCTGGCCCGGCTGGGCGACCAGTTCGGCGAGCATGCTCACGTACCTGTTCGGCGCCGGCGATCCGCGCTGGATCGCGATCTGCATGCTGCTGCTGATCGGCGCGATCCTGACCTTCGCGCCGGTCGTCTACGTGATGCTGGAGCGGCTGATCGCGGTCAAGATCGCCGCGGTCGCGCTGCTCGTGATCCTCGCGCTGGTGTTCGCGATCCGCGGCAAGACGTACAGCGCGCTCGGCGACGCGGTCACCCATCCGCAGTTCCCGGCCGACCAGCTGGGGTTCGCGCTGGTGATGGGTGCGATCGCGTACGCCGGTGCGGGCGGCGGGCAGAACCTTGTGCAGAGCAACTGGATCCGCGACAAGGGCTTCGGCCAGGGTCTGCATGTGCCCCGGCTGACATCACCGGTCACGGGCGAGACCGAGGCCGACCCGACCGCCAACGGGTACACGTTCACGCCGGACAACGCGAACCTGGCCCGCTGGCGGCGCTGGTGGAAGTTCGCGAACATCGAGCAGGCCGCGACGTTCGTCGCGATCACCGTGATCACGATCGTCTTCACGTCGATGCTCGCCCACGCGACCCTGTTCGGGAACCCGGACGTCAAGAACAGTATCGGCTTCCTGAAGATCGAGGGTACGACGCTGCAGACGATGGTCGGCGGATGGTTCGGCTACCTGTTCTGGGCGATCGGCGCATTCTCCCTGTTCGCCGCGGCGGCCGGCATCGTCGACTACACGTCGCGGCTGTCGTCCGACATGATCAAGGCCCGCTATCTCCGCGAGTCGAAGATCACCGAGTCCAAGCTGTACTTCTGGCTGGTCTGGGGCCTTGTTGCCTTCGGCATCATCGTCCTCCTGGCCGGCCTGACGCAGCCCCTGGTCCTGCTGGTCATCTCCGCCTGCACCGCCGGCACCATGATGTTCGTGTACTCCGGCCTGCTCTGGTGGATGAACTCCCGGGCCCTCCCCCGCGCCATCCGCATCACCACCTGGCGCACCGCAGTACTGGCCTTCTCGTTCCTGGCGTTCGGCTTCCTCGCCGTCTTCACGATCATCGACCAGGTCAAGAAGCTCTGAAGCGGACCTGCATGCAGGCAGAACCCGGTCGGAAGCGCAGTTTGAGCCGCTCACGACGGGGTTCTGCCTGCCTGCAGAGTCAACCCAGGAAGTCGACCGCCGCTTCCTCGGCCGCGGTACGTCGTACCACCGGGACGCCGCTGCGTTCCCGGACCGTGCGGTAGACGTCGACCGTCGCCTTCAGGGCGCGCAGGCAGTCGGCGCGATCGGGCATTGCGACGGTCTCTCGCAAGGCCGGCAGGAGCTCCGGTGCGAGCGTTTCCAGCCGCCGAACGCCGGCCGGCCGCGTCGTCCGCCCGATCCCGGCCAACGGCGCAATCGAGATCGAGCGCATCGCGCCGAGACTTTCCATGGCCTCGAACAACTCACCGCGCGCGATCTTCACCGCGACGTAGTGCACCCAGACCCAGAACCGGTCCTCGATCCACTGCGGATCCGGCTGCGGCCACTCGGCCGTGGACTCCTCGCGGACCCGGTCGACGGTGTCGTCCCGCTGCCACAGCACGAGCCCGTCCTCGACTCGCGTCCGGTAGCCGTCGGGCGTCACGAACTTCAGGTCCACATGCACCAGCGGCGGCCCGAACAGCGCGATCAGCAGCCGCGGCTCACCGACGTGCTCCCCGGTGAAGCTCGCCAGCAACGGCCCGAGCCGCCCCGCGAACTCCTTCGCCTCCGCCAGGCACTCCGGCTGCCCTTCCGGCGTACAGACCAGCACGAGATCCAGATCCGAATACTCATCACTGGTGCCCGAGGCAACCGATCCGCCCACCACCACCGCCAGCACCCGCGGATCCTTCTCCGCCTCCGCCACCACGCTCTCCGCAAGCACCCGAAGATGCTCCGGCACGCCGACCAGCTCCACAGTTCCTCCTCAATCAGGTCAGCAGGCCATCATCACCCACCGGCTTGCGTCGAGGCGAACGGATTTAGAGCAGACCGCGAACCTCGTCGGCCTGTGGGAGGCCGTATCGGCTGTAGAGCTGCAGCGCGAGCCGCCACTGCGATCGGGCGGGCTCGGACTCCCCGAGCCCGTTCAGCGTATCGCCGAGCGAATGCCTGATCCTCGCCTCGAGCTCACCGCTGTTGTCACCGATCAGCGCCAGCGCCTCCTCGAGACGACTCCGCGCCGATCCGTACGCCGCCAACTCCGCCTCGGCCGCACCGAGGAGCTGGAGGTGGTCAGCGACAGAGAACTGGCTGCCGGAGGTCCTGACCTCGACCAGTTCCGCGCGCAGCCAGTTGCGCGCGGACTCGGCCCGGCCGCAGCGGCGATAGGCGTCGCCGATCGAGCGTGTCAACCAGTGGAACGAATCCGGGCCGCTCCTCCGCATCAGGGTCGCAGCCAGCTCGAACTCCCGGTCCTGCACCGCCAACCGCCCGAGCCGGCCGGCGATGAGTCCCAGGGTGAATCGCGCCTGTGCCTCGGCGGACTCGTCGGCATTGCTGAGCGCCAGCTCGAGTCCGGCCCGAGCATGCGCCACGCCCTCGTCCAACCGGTCCAGACGCTCCGAGAATTCGGCGAGGCCGAGCAGGCTGTGGGTCAGCAACCACTGAAAGCCCTGCGCCGCAGACAGATCGACCGCAACCCCCATGTGCACTGCCGCCATCTCGAAGTCCGACATGACCGAGTAGTGCTGAGCCAGGTTGTGTCTGATCGAGGCTTCCGCCCACGGCGGTCCGCAGTCCGGATCGCGCCGCAGCGCCACAACCGCCAACTCACCCAGCTGGGCGCCCTCTGCGTTGCGACGACGGTCGGCCCAGAACAGCACCATGCCGATCGCGAGTCGGACAACGGTCGCAGGATCGGAGTGCGGCCCGGTCGCCAGTCGGCGGGCAGCGGCGAGAACCTCGCCCGCCTCTGCGTCCAACCAGGCCATGATTTCCTCGAACTCGAGTCCATCGGTTCCGCTGAGCCACCGCTCGTCGAACCACTCGCGCGACTGCGGGCCGATGCCGTCCATCGTCCTGGCCCGCCAGACCATCGCTATGTACAGGGCCATGGCACGGTCTTTGGCAGCGCGACGTTCCGCTGCGGTGGTGCGCGCAGCCGCGAGTTCCCGGGCGTACGCGCGGACCAGATCGTGAAACTGATACCGCCGAGGCCCGTTCGACTCCAGCAGGCGCAGGTCGACGAGTCGTTCCAGCCGCTCCTCGGTCTCGGCGACCGGGAGATCAAGCAGGCGAGCGGCGACTCGGACGTCCAGCTCGTCGCCCTCGTACAGACCGAGGAGGCTGAACGCCGCAACTGCGCCCGCATCCTGCTCGGTTGCCGCGGCCAACGACACCTCGATGCTCATCCGGACGTCGAGATCGCCGAGTGCCAGTTCGTCGAGGCGGCGGCGGTTCGTCTCCAGCCGCTGGGCGAAGTACCGCACGCTCCATGACGGTTGCGCGGCGAGCCGGGCTCCTGCGATCCGGAGCGCGAGCGGGAGGCCGCCGCAGAGCCTGACGATCGCCAGGGCGTTGGCGGGGTCCGACTCGACGCGACCGTCGCCGACAACCTGCGCCAGCATCGGCAGGGCCTCATGGTCGGGCAGCGTCTTCAACGCGAGATGCGCAGCACCGGGCAAGGCCGTGAGCGGTCGGCGGCTCGTGATCAGCACCGCGCAGGTCGAGGTCCCCGGCAGCAACGGCAGCACCTGCGTCTCACTCGCGGCGTCGTCCAGGAGCACGAACACCCGGCGACCGGCCAGCGCAGAGCGGTACCGTGCGGCGTCCTCGTCCACATCGGCCGAGGATGCGGTCCGCACTCCCAGCCCATCCATCAACCGCCCGAGCGCTTCCGCCGCGCTCAGCGGGTCGCCCGGCCCGAATCCCCTGAGGTTCAAATACAGCTGACCGTCTGGGAAGAGGTCATTCAGCCGGTGCGCGACGTGTACGCCGAGCGCGGTCTTGCCGATCCCGCCCATGCCGGAGATGGCCGAAACCACGACAACGCCCTGCCGGACCTCACCGGTCGAGAACAGCTTCTCCAGGTCGGCGACCTGTTCGTCGCGACCCGAGAAGTCCTGCAGGTCGTCCGGCAACTGCTCGGGCACCAGCCTGGTGGTGCGCCCCGCCCGTGTCCCGGCGGCGACGAGTTCTGCGCGCTCGTCGTCCGTCAGTCCGAGACCGTCACCCAGCAGCTTCAGCGTCTGCGGCCGCGGGTGACGCCTGCGGCCGGCCTCCAACGTTTTGATCGCTTCGACGCTGACACCGGAGGATTCCGCGAGCCGCTCCTGGGAGAGAGCGGCTGCCTGGCGGAACCGTCGCAGTACCCGGCCGAAGTCAGACACGCGGGCCGTAGGCCTCCGGAGCGCCGTTGGCGGTGGTGAGGAGAGAGTAGATGGAGGTGGTGGCGGTGAGGAAGAGGCGGTTGCGTTTGGCGCCGCCCCAGGTGAGGTTGCTGACGGTTTCGGGGACGAGGAGTTTGCCGAGCAGGGTGCCGTCGGGGTGGTAGATGTGGACGCCGTCGGCGGCCGAGGCCCAGATGCGGCCCTGGGTGTCGAGGCGGATGCCGTCGAAGATGCCGTTGCCGCACTCGGCGAACAGCTCGCCGCCGCTCAGCGTGTCGCCGTTGACGGTGAAGACGCGGATCGTCGCCTCCTCCGAGTCGGAGATGTAGAGCAACGACTCGTCGAGCGAGAACGCGAGCCCGTTCGGCCGGTTGAAGTCGTCGGCGACCCGGGTCAGTGCACCGTCCGGTGCGACGCGGTACACGTGGCATCCACCGGTTTCGATCTCGCCCTTGTAGCCCTCGTAGTCGCTGTCGATCCCGTACGCCGGGTCCGTGAACCACACCGACCCGTCGCGCTTCACCACGACGTCGTTCGGGCTGTTCAGCCGCCGGCCTTCGTACTCGTGGGCGAGGACCGTGATGCCGCCGTGGTGCTCGGTCCGCGTCACCCGCCGGTTGCCGTGCTCGCAGCTGACCAGGCGGCCCTCGGTGTCGCGGGTGTGGCCGTTGGTGTTGCCGGCCGGCTGCCGGAAGACGGAGACCTGGTACGACGTCTCGTCCCAGCGCAGGATGCGGTCGTTCGGGATGTCGCTCCAGAGCAGGTACCGCCCCGCGGCGGAGTACACCGGGCCCTCGACCCAGCGCCCGCCGGTCCACAGCCGCTCGAGCCGGCTGTCCCCGCGGGTCCCGGTGAACCGGTCGTCCAGCTTCTCCCAGACGGCCGGCGCGGACCCTGCCAACGGCTCGAGAATTCCCGTCATCACAACTCCTCGCGACTCGGCGGCAAACGCTTTCGGACGAGCCTATCCGGGACGCGCGACGGTTGAACCTCCCAGGCGGGACAGCTAACGCTGGGCAGTCGACAACCACGACCACACCGAGGTGGTCGCGGTGATGAACAGGCGGTTGCCCTTGGGGCCGCCGAAGGTCAGGTTGGAGACGACGTTCGGCAGCAGCAGCTTGCCGATCAGGGTGCCGTCCGGGTCGAAGCAGTGCACGCCCTCGTGCGTCGCGGCCCAGACCCGGCCGGTGCTGTCGACCCGGATCCCGTCGAACATCCCGGCCTCGCAGGGCGCGAACACCTCGCCGCCGGTCAGCTTCTCGCCGTCGACGTCGAACCGCCGGATGTGCTTGCCCGGCGTGTCGACGACGTACAGCTGCTGCTCGTCGAGCGTGAACGCGAGGCCGTTCGGGCGGATGAAGTCGTCCGCGACCACGGTCAGCACGCCATCCGGCGCGATCCGGTAGACGTGGCAACCATCCAGCTCCTGCTCGGCGGCGTGACCCTCGTAGTTCGAGGTGATGCCGTACGGCGGGTCGGTGAACCAGATCGAGCCGTCGCTGTGTTCGACCACGTCGTTCGGGCTGTTGAGCCGGCGTCCGTCCAGGTAGGACGCGAGGACCGTGCGGCTGCCGTCGTGCTCCGTCCGGACGACCTGGCGATCGCCCTGCGAGCAGCTGATCAGGCGGCCGGCCCGGTCGATGGTGTTGCCGTTGACGTAGCCGGACGGTTCGCGGAACACGCTGACGTGTCCGGAGATCTCGTCCCAGCGGAGCATCCGGTCGTTCGGGATGTCGCTGAAGACCAGGCAGCGCCAGGCGGGCGAGTACGCCGGTCCTTCGAGCCAGCGGCCGCCGTCGTACAGGCACTCGACGTACTCGTCGCCGGCGATCCTGGCGAAGCGCTCGTCGAGCACCACCAGCTCGGCCCTGATCCGCTGCGGCGTGTCGGTGAGGGTGATCGTCATGACCAAACCATATCCTGCTATCGTCAACTTCAACAGAATGAGATTTGGATCATGACGCAGATGACCATAGATGATGTGGATCGCAAGCTGCTGGCGGCGCTGCAGGAGGATGCCGGGCAGTCGTATGCGGCGCTCGGGGAGATCGCCGGGCTGTCGGCCGGATCGGCCCACGAGCGGGTCCGGAAGCTGAAGGCGGCCGGCGTGATCCGCCGGACGACGATCGACGTCGACCCGGCCGCGCTCGGCCGCGGCGTCCTCGCCTTCGTCCTGCTCGAGGCGAACGCGTGGATGGGCGACTCCCGGGAGGCGCTGCTGGACATCCCGGCAGTCGAGGAGGCGCACATCATCGCGGGACCTGCGTCGGTGCTGGTGAAGGTGCGGACGACGACCACCGAGGACCTGCAGACCACCCTGCGCGCTCTCCACGAGGTCGACGGCGTGACCAGTACGCAGACAGTCGTCGTACTGGAGTCGTTCTTCGAGCGGCAACCCACCGTGGTGTGAGGAACGCCCTGTCTCCTTCAACCGCTGGTTGACCCTAGACTCGGGCCAGCCGAAGGGAGTCAGCTGTGTCCGACAGCAAGCAGATCACCAAGGTTCTGGTCGCGAACCGGGGCGAGATCGCCGTCCGGGTCGTCCGGGCCGCCGCCGATGCGGGGCTGGGCAGCGTGGCCATGTACGCCGACCAGGACCGCGACGCGCTGTTCGTCCGGCTCGCCGACGAGGCGTACGCCCTGGACGGGTCGACACCGGCCGACTCCTACCTGAACATCGAGAAGATCCTCGACGTCGCGGCCCGCTCCGGTGCGGACGCCGTACATCCCGGGTATGGGTTCCTGGCCGAGAACGCGGCGTTCGCGCAGGCCGTGATCGACGCGGGGCTGATCTGGATCGGTCCGCCGCCGTCGGCGATCGACTCGCTCGGCGACAAGGTCAAGGCGCGGCACATCGCCGAGAAGGTCGGCGCGCCGCAGGTGCCGGGGACGCCGAACCCGGTGGCTGGGGCTGACGAGGTCGTCGCGTTCGCCGAGCAGTACGGACTCCCGATCGCGATCAAGGCGGCGTACGGCGGTGGTGGCCGCGGGATGAAGGTTGCGCGGACGCTCGAGGAAGTGCCGGAGCTGTTCGAGTCCGCGACCCGCGAGGCTGTCTCGGCTTTCGGCCGCGGTGAGTGCTTCGTCGAGCGGTACCTGGACAAGCCGCGGCACGTCGAGACCCAGTGCCTGGCCGATGCCCACGGCAACGTTGTCGTGGTGTCGACGCGGGACTGCTCGCTGCAGCGTCGGTACCAGAAGCTGGTCGAAGAGGCGCCCGCGCCGTACCTTTCGGCTGAGCAGCTGGAGATCTTGTACTCGTCGTCCAAGAAGATCCTGCGTGAGGCGGGGTACGTCGGCGCGGGGACGTGCGAGTTCCTGGTGGGCCAGGATGGGCTGATCTCGTTCCTCGAGGTGAACACGCGGCTGCAGGTCGAGCACCCGGTGTCCGAGGAGGTCACCGGGCTGGACCTGGTGCGGGAGATGTTCCGGATCGCTCAGGGCGAGGAGCTCGGGTACGACGACCCGGTCGTCTCGGGACACTCGATCGAGTTCCGGATCAACGCGGAGGACGGCGGGCGTGGGTTCCTGCCGGCGCCGGGGACGCTGACTCGGTGGCATGCGCCGTCGGGTCCAGGGGTCCGGCTCGATGGTGGGTACGACCAGGGCGAGACGGTGCCGGGTGCATTCGACTCGCTGGTCGCGAAGCTGATCGTCAGCGGGAGGGATCGTCAGCAGGCGCTCGAGCGGTCGCGGCGGGCCTTGCGTGAGTTCGTCGTCGAGGGGATGCCTACGGTCATCCCGTTCCATCAGGCTGTTGTGTCGGATCCCGCATTCGTCGGCACGGACGGGTTCAAGGTCCATACCCGGTGGATCGAGACGGAGTACGACAACCAGCTCACGCCGTACGACGGGCCAGTGGGCGAACCGGCCGACGACGGCGAGCGCGAGAAGGTGACCGTCGAGGTCGGGGGCAAGCGGCTCGAGGTCGTGCTACCGGCGGGTCTGGGCGCTGTTGGTGCTGCTGCAGCTGGCGCTGGTGCTGCCGCCGGCGCGAAGAAGAAGCCGTCTCGGCGGGCCGGTGGGACCAAGAGCTCTGCCGCGTCCGGTGACTCGCTCACCTCACCGATGCAGGGCACCATCGTCAAGATCGCCGTCGAGGAAGGCGCCACTGTCGCCGAAGGCGAGCTCATCGTCGTCCTCGAGGCCATGAAGATGGAGCAGCCCCTCAACGCCCACAAGTCCGGCACCGTCACCGGCCTCTCCGCCGAGGTGGGCGCCACCGTCTCCGCCGGCGCCGTCATCTGCGAGATCAAGGACTGACCTGCCCGTCTGGCATAGTCCAGCAGTTATGGATCGCTCGGTGCAGGAGTCGTGGAGTTCGATCATCGGTTGGCTGGAGGAGCACCTGCCGCACGCGCTGGAGCACCTCCAACCACCGGCGTCCTGGGGCGAGATCTCCGAACTTCGTGCCGCGATGGACCGTCGGCTGCCGAGCGACCTCATCGCCTGGCTGACCTTGAACAACGGGTTCGGCTGGCAGGCCGCCTTCGGCAACCTCATCCCGGTTCTCTACGTTCCGATGGGCATCGACCGAATGCTGCGCGACCGGGAGATGATGCGCACGGTCACCGCCTCGGTCTTCCCGCAGCGATCACTCGCCGCCGAGCAGGAGCCGGCCGGCACCCGCTCCTTCGAGTGGCTCGACGCGTTCCTCCCGATCGGCGACGCCGGCACCGACTGCACCCTCTTCGTCGACCTGCGCGAGGGTGACCAGTTCGGATCCGTCGGCAACTTCGACTACGAAGGCGGCGGGTTCTCCGGCCCGAGGTGGTTCAGCATCACCGAGATGCTCGCGGATGTGGCCGACGCCCTCACCCTCAACCAGCCCGCCCTCCAGGACCACGCTCGCCGTACGCACGCCGCCACCCGGTTCCCGACGGACCCGCCGCGCGCCTGGACGCCGTACATCGACGAGAACTACCTCCGCTGGAGCCTCGTCGAGATCTGAAAACATGGGGGCGTGAGTTCCTCCACTGAGCCCTCGCTCGTTCCCGAGTTACTCGTTGTCGATGTGACGCGGAGCATCGAGTTCTGGTGTGGGCTCTGCGGGTTCGTCGTCGAGTACCAGCGCGAAGAGGAGGGCTTCGCGTACGTCGTCCGTGGATCCGCTCACGTGATGCTCGAACAGCTGGGCATCGGCCGGAACTGGGTCACCGCGCCACTGGAGCGACCGCTAGGACGCGGGATCAACTTCCAGATCACCGTCCCGGAGCTCGAACCCATCCTGTCCGCACTCGGCAAGGCTGACTACCCGCTCTTCCTGCCGCCCGAGACGAAGTGGTATCAGGTCAGCGCCCACGAGGAGACCGGAGTCCGGCAGTTCCTCGTGACGGACCCCGACGGCTACCTCGTCCGCTTCCAAACCTCCCTCGGACGCCGCCCGCGCGATGAGCGGGGCGGGGGCGGGTTTCGGTTTGGGGGTGGGTGGCTGGATTGACAGACAGTTCTCAGGTTTTCGCTGTAGGTTCCCGTGCAGGCATTCCGGTGAGGAGGGTTACTGCATGTCCAAGAAGACCCATCAGCAGCAGCTGGCGGCGCGGAAGGCGAAGCGGCTGGCCGAGCGGGAGATCGAGCGGCGACGGCAGCGGCGGAACCTGGCGATCACGGTCGCCTCGGTCGCCACGGTGGTCGTGGTCATCGTCGGGGTCTTCGTGGTCTTCGGGGTGGGTGGTGACGACAAGCCGGCGGCGGGCGACCAGCCGACGGCGGCGCCGGAGAACAAGCCGTCGAGCATTCCGACCGCGATGGCGGCTGCGCCGAAGCGCGCCACACCGCTCGCGGCGGAGGTCAACTGCACGTACAAGAAGGGCGCCGAGCCGGCCAGCAAGCCGGTGAACCCGCCGGCCGACGGGAAGACGAAGGCGTCGGGTACGTCGAAGGTCAGCCTGAACACGTCGATCGGCGACCTGCAGCTCACCCTGGACAGTGCGCTGGCGCCGTGCGCGGTGAAGAACTTCCTCAGCCTGGTCGGGCAGAAGTACTTCGACAACACCAAGTGTCATCGGCTGACGGTCGGCGAAGGACTGCAGGTGCTGCAGTGCGGCGACCCGACCGGGGGCGGGTCCGGCGGGCCGGGGTACAGCTTCGCCGATGAGGTCTATCCGACGCTGAAGTACGGGCGCGGGATGCTGGCGATGGCGAACTCCGGGGCGAACACGAACGGGAGCCAGTTCTTCATCGTGTACGGCGACGCGTCCGGGCTGACGCCGCAGTACACGGCGTTCGGGACGATCGACGAGGCGAGCGTGAAGCTGATCGACAAGGTCGCGGAGGCGGGTGTTTCACCGCAGCAGGGGCCGCAGGACGGAACCCCCATCACGCCGGTCGAGATCAAAACCGCAACCGCCGCAGCCTGACCACTACGTCCGAAGAAGTGTGGGTGGGGAGCCCTCACTTCTTCGGACGTAACGGGTTGTCAGGCGAGGAGGTCGTATCTGGAGCGGGGCCAGGCCAGGAGGGCGTGGATTTGGGTTATGCCGGATTGCTGGAGGAGTTCTACGGAGCCTTCGCCGAAGTTGTAGAGGTTGGTGGCGGGGTCCCGGGTGGTGTTCCAGTTGTAGTCGGCGTAGGACTGCATTGCCTTGCGGTAGCGGGGATCCGGCGCGACCGAGTCGAGGATGAGCAGGTTCTTGAACCAGATCGAGTTGAACGCCGCGCCTTGTTTCGCGAGGATCTCCGGCGTGTTGTAGAACGCCAGCGACGCGGCGGCGACCGACTTCGCGTCCCGCAGGTACTGCGGGTTCCCAGTTGCCTTGAACAACAACACCCCGGCGCCGAGCATCACGCCCTGGTTGTAGCTCCACTGGGTCTTCTCGACGTTGCCGGCGAGGTCGATGTGATCCCAGTACAGGCCGTTCGGTGCGAGCATGCAGTCCTGCGCCCACTTGTACATCCGCTGCGCCCAGGTCAGGTACGACCGGTCCCGCGTCAGCAGGTACAGATGCGCGCCGAGCTCGGCGCCCGGACCGTTCGACACCGTGTTGCGGTCCTGGCTCCACGGCGCCTGGGTCCAGTAGACCCCGCCGGCGCACGGGTGCGACGGATCGGTGTCCCAGCCGTGGACGACGAGCGCGAAGATGTCCTTCGCCCGGGCGAGTGCCGCGCGGTCACCGGTCCGCTGGTACCGCTGGATCAGGTTGAGCCCGATCCACTCGTTGTCGTCGTAGAACTTGTCCCCGCCTTGGCCGTTCGGCGGCCGGACATAGGAGTCGTACCCGGTCGGCGTGGTCCCGGCGTTCCAGTAGTACTCGTACGCCGCGATCCGCCGGTCGGCCTCCGCGGAACCTTTCCGGCCCGCGCCCGGTACGCCGGCCAGGTCCTCGGCCGCGATCGCCGCCTGCGAATAGGGCCAGACGTACGAGTACGCGTTGGTCTGCGTGTTCGGGTACTCCTCCAGCAGCAGACCACCCTTGCCGGCGTCGAAGTACTTGTTGATGGCGTCGTACGACGCGCGCGCCCGGGCGGCCGCGCTGTGGTCGGTCCCCGCGTCGGCCGTGGTCATGCCGAGCGACCCGAGGACGGTGGCCGCGAGCACTCCGGCGGCCAGACGAGTTGATATACCAAATTTCCTGCGCATCGACCTGCTCCTCCTGGGCGGTGGCGGTTGACATCGATGTCACGTTCTAACCGGCGCACGGACATCGCGTCAATGGCTCAGCGACCAGGCTCTTCGGCAACCGCAGTTGGCATATCAAGTGGCCGGGCCGGAAAGCTGATCCAGCCGGACTTCAGATGCAGCCGGATCCGTACCTGATCGGCGGTCAGCACCCGCTTGCCCTTCGACCCGACGGCCTCGACGGTCAGCGCCCGGCCGCCGCCCGGACCGACGTCGCTGCGCTTCAGCACCCGCACGTAGCGGATTGACCCGACGGCGAAGACCGCCTGCATGTCGGCCGCCGACCGGGTCACGGTCCACGCCACGTTCGGGTTCCCGTTCTTCGGGTACGCGTCCCAGCCGTCCGCCTTCATCAACTGGTACGGCACGTCGCCGGTCGCGGTCGCCCCGCCGTTCGAGGACGAGAACTCGGCGATGATCGGCTTCCCCTTGTACAGCCGGATCTGCCCCGCGGTGGCCGCGACCGCGTTGTTCGTCGACGTCTCCTCCGAGTCGTACCCGCCGTACACCTGACACGACGTGGTGTCGCACAGGTCGTACGCCTTCGCCGTCGCCCGATCGCGGTGGAACACCGAATAGGTGCGCGCGGCAACGGCCTGCGCCTGCAACGCGGCCGGCCTCCAACTGGACACGGCCTCCCGCGGTACGACGCCGCGCAGGTAGTACTCCAGCGGTACGACGTTCACCGTGTCCAGATGCGTACCGGAAACGTCAATCGCCCGCAGTGCGCCGCGATACCGCCGTACGGCGCCACTCGGCAGGATCAGCCCGATCACCGCCGGCCCTTCGAACTGGGCCATGCCGGTGAACGTCTTGTACAGCGTCCACTTCTTCGTCTTCGCGTCGTACGAGCTGAGCTTCGTCCCGTGCTCGCCGTTCGGGTCGATCGACCACTGGTTCCTAGTCGATGCCTTGGGCAACACATAGACCTTGCCGGTGGCAAAGGAACGGACGGCGAGCAGGTTGACCGCGCCGACCCGCACGCCATCGGTGGTGTCGGCGCTGACCCGGACACGGATGCTGCCGGTCGCCTTCCCGGTCGTCGTCCCCGGGTAGTAGAAGTCCAGGATCTGCTTCACCGACTTCCCGGCCAGCGCGGCTCCCTGGGCGCCGTACTGCGACAGCCCGCGACCGTGCCCGAACCCGCGGCCGTTGATCGTCGTGTCCGGGGCCGCCGCCGTCGGCACGATCTCGCGGGCCTGCGCGGTCGCGCTGATCACCGTGGACGACAGGACGACGGCCGCGATCGCTACCCCAGAAATCGGTACCGTTCTCATGAAGCTCTCCCGTAGACAAGATGGACCTGACGAGTACGGCGGTCCCAGACGAGCCAGCCGCGCTGGAACTTCTGCCGGGAGCCGCCCGGCGCCCGGTAAGCGTCGGTGATCGGCAGCCCGAGCCGCGCGCTGCCGGCGCCGAGCCGGCGGAAGCGGGTCCGGAACGCGCCGGCCGTCGAATGCGTGCCGCTGGCAACGGAGTAGAAGACGTCCCGGGTGGCGAAGTACGTCGCCCAGCCGGTCCGGGTCCGGTGCTCGCCCCAGAACGGCTGACCGATGTTCCGGAATCCGGCCTTGCGGGCGTACTGATAGATCGGCGTCGAGAAACTACCGCTCATCAAGGTGTTCACGCGTTGCCGCAGCCAGCCGAGCTTGTTGTACAACTGCGTCCCCGGGCAGGCGGTCGCCTTGGTGTCGCGATGTCCGGAGACGGTGTGCAGACTGCTTCCGTCGAGCCGGATCGTTGCCTGCGGCGACCGATAGTTGGCATCCAGCTTCCATGCGATCACCCGGGCCGTCGACTCCAGCATCGCCGCCGGCGGCGCGGCCTGCTCGAAGTTCCCGATCACCGCCACTCCGAACGAGTTCGAGTTGAACGCGGCCGTGTGCGCGCCGAGGACCGGCAGCTGCGCCCCGCCGTACCTGCCCTCGAAGACGCGACCGAAGCGGTCGACGAGGAAGTTGTACCCGAGGTCGCACCAGCCGCGGCTCTTCACGTGGTACGCGTACATCGCCCGCACCATCGCCGGGACCTGCGTCCGCGTGTAGTCGTTGCGATCGGCAGTGTGGTGCACGAACGCCGCCAGCACAGTCGTCGTGTACTTCGGTCGCGCACACGCAGCCCCGTTGTGGCTGCGGAGTCGCTCGTCTGCACCCCACCGCTTCCGGCTCACCATCAACGGCATCGGGTACGGCGCTCTCGAAGCGGCCGGCTCGATCGACTGCGCGGCCGGTTCATCGGCGTCCGTGGCCAGCACCCCAGGCTGAATCAGCACCACCTTGGCGCCGGCGATCGCCGTACCGGTGGCGGTGGCGGCGCTGGCCTGGACCCCGGTGGCATTGCCGACCCACAACGGCTCGGTGCCGCCGCGCTCAATTCCTTCGGCCACCAATGGATGTGTTTGTTGGGGATCCTTCGGATCGGGCCCGTGATCGTCCTCGACCGATAACGATTCCCAGTCGGTCCACTGTCCGTCGCGCTCGACGCGGACCTTCGCGGTGACGCCCCGCGTGCCCTCCGGCCAGGTGACGGCGACCATGCCGAACGGTTCGGTACGGGCTTGGACGGACGGACCGTCGAGCGGAATCTCCTGGTACGACGGGCCGGATTCGTTGTGCTGAAGGGGAATCAGGGTGGCCGCGGTCAGCACGAGAGGGAGTAGTCGGGCAGTCCTGCGCATGAGCCAGCCTTCCGGCGGTGTGACGACGGGCGCTGGGCGGTGTATCAATTATGCGCGGTCGGTGACCGTTTACCGGGGATTGCGTCACCCTGCGTGGCGTCGGCGTCTTGAGGGATTCGGTAGGCTCTGCGTAAAGCCCCCGAGAGAGGCCCGACATGGAATACATCCTGATCATCGCTGTCGTGGTGATCGCGGTTCTGGCGTACCGCTCGTACCGTCGGACCCAGCTGCAGACCAAGAAGCAGCACGAGATCACCGCCGCCGAGATCGAGGCGGTGAAGCGGACCGCGGACGAGGACATCACCCGGTTCGGCGAGGAGCTGCAGGACCTCGACCTGGACATGGTCGGCAAGGACCTCGGCGACGGTGCACGGCAGGACTACCAGCGGGCGCTGGACTCCTACGAGTCCGCCAAGCAGGCGGTCGGCCAGGTCACCCAGGCCGACCAGATCAAGCACGTGGTCGAGATCCTCGATGACGGCCGGTACGCGGCCGCGTGCGTGAAGGCGCGCGTGAACGGCGAGCCGCTGCCGCAGCGCCGCCCGGCCTGCTTCTTCAACCCGCAGCACGGGCCGTCCGTGGTCGACGTGCTGTGGTCGCCGCCCGGTGGTGCGCCGCGTGAGGTGCCGGCCTGTGCGGCCGACGCCGAGCGGGTCCGCGTCGGCGCCGAGCCGGACGTCCGCAAGGTGATGGTCGGCCCGCAGCGCGTCCCGTACTGGGAGGCCGGCCCGGCCTACTCGCCGTACGCGCAGGGTCTGTTCGGTGGCGTCGGCGGCGTGCTGACCGGCATGTTCATCGGCACCGCGCTCGGCGGCATGTTCTCCGGCGGCGGGTACGGCGACTACGGAGGCGGCTACGGCGACGGCGGCGGTGACTACGGCGACGGCGGCGGCGATGGTGGCGGCGACGGCGGGGGTGGCGACGGCGGGGGTGACTTCAACCCGTTCGACGGCGGAGGCGGCGACGGCGGAGGCTTCGACTTCGGCGGCGGAGACTTCGGCGGAGACTTCTGATCACGACAGGGCCCCGGTGACCACACGGTCACCGGGGCCTTGTCATGCGCTGATCACTCGCCGAAGAGTGGTGCGTTTCCTTCGGCGGTGTGGAGGTAGTAGACCGGGTCGCTGAAGGTGCCGGGGATCTTGCCGAGGCCCTGGATCACCGTCGCTGCACCGTTGGCGTGACCAACGGCGTACAGGTACGCCGAACCGGTGTCCTTGTCGATCGCCGTCAGCAACGTGCTCTGCGTGCCGCACTTCTCCGCGACCAGGACGTCGAAGTTCTGCCAGGTGGACGTCCGGACCTTCTTGACCACCGGCGCGGCCGTGCTCGTCGGGATGTGGATGGTGTAGAGCGCGCCGCCGTTGGTGACCGCCAGGAAGGTGTCGTACGTCGCAGTCTCGCTGATCAGCGCCATCGTCTTGACCGCCGAGTAGCCCGGGTACCGCGTGACCTGACGCTTGGCCCCGAACCGGTACAGCACCCCGTCGCCACGCAGCCGGTAGTCCGCCCCGCGCACGGTCTTGCCCCAGTAGAACGACGACTCGATCGCCTTGTAGCCCAGGTAGCCGACGCCGAGCGACTGCAGGCTGCTGGTCGGCTTGCCGGTCGAGTCGTGACCGTACTCGCCGGAGTACAGCGTGCCGCTCACGATCACCTGGCCGTACGTCGTGTCCTCGCCCGCGACCCCGACCGTCGTGGTCCAGGTCGACGCGAGCTTCGACAGCCCCGGCGCGAACAGGTGCGGACCGGCTCCACGCGTCGACTTGATCGGCGAGGACGCGGTGACCCCGGTGTTGGCGATGTCACCGCCCGCCGTGATCGACCCGACAGACATGGTGCAGGCCGCGGTTGTCGCGGCGTTCGCTGTGCTGGTAGAGGCGACCGGGGCGACAGCGACGGCGCCCAGCAGTACTGCGGCGGCGGAGGCTCGTTTCAGGATGAGGTTCTTCACACCTCACACGATGCGGCCTCCGCCGCCGAAGTTGCGTTATCTGGTGATCCTGATCGGGACGGACAGGGCGGTCGGGGCCGACGACGGGCCGAGCAGGAGCTCGGCCCTGGACCGCGCCGGACGGCCCGGCATACCGTCGGGAGCGTGCACGAGCTCGCCATCGTGGAGAGCATTGTCGATGCGATCGTCGAGAAGATCGGCGACGGACCGGTCGCCGCCGTCCGGCTGGAGATCGGCCGGCTGTCCGGGGTGGTGACCGACTCGATCCGGTTCTGCTTCGGGATCGTGGCCGCGGGGACCGGGCTGGACGGCGCCCGGCTGGACATCGACGAGCCGTCCGGGCGGGCGTACTGTCGGGACTGCCGACGGGAGTTCGCGCTCGACGACCCGATCATGCTGTGCGACTGCGGCAGTGCCGATCTCGACATTCTGGCCGGTCAGGAACTGCGGATCGTCTCGGTGGAGGTGCGTTGACATGTGCAGCACCTGCGGGTGTTCGGGTGAGGATGCCAGCACGAGGGTCACCCTCGTCGACGGCCCGCAACCGGTCCATGCCCACGACCACGAGCATCCCCATCCTCATCCACACGAGCACGAGCACGACCACCCGACCAGGACCGTCCTGCTCGAACAGGACATCCTCGCGAAGAACGATCTGCTCGCCGCGGCCAACCGGCACCGGCTGGCCGAGCACGCGGTGACCGCGATCAACCTGATGAGTTCACCGGGCTCCGGCAAGACCACGCTGCTCGAGCGCACCATCACCGACCTCGGCGATCGCCGGGAGACCTCGGTGATCGAAGGCGACCAGGAGACCTGGCTCGACGCGCAGCGGATCCGGTCGACGGGCAGCAAGGTCGTGCAGATCAACACCGGCGCCGGCTGTCACCTGGACGCGGAGATGCTCGCCCGGGGCCTGACCGAGCTCGCCCCGCCCGACGGCTCGCTGGTCTTCGTCGAGAACGTCGGCAACCTGGTCTGCCCGGCCCTGTTCGACCTCGGCGAGTCGGCCCGGGTGGTGATCATCTCGGTCACCGAGGGCGCGGACAAACCGGCGAAGTACCCGTACATGTTCCGCACCGCCGACCTCGTCCTGCTGAACAAGATCGACCTGCTCCCGTACGTCGACTTCGACGTCGACCTGTGCCTGGACCTGATCCACCGCCTCAAGCCGGACGTCGAGATGCTGCCCGTCTCCGCGACCCGCGGAGACGGCCTCGACGCCTGGCACGAGTGGCTCGCTAACAGATCCGAGGCAGCTGTTCTCCGATAGGTGTGTCGACCACGCGGGTAGCCCCGAACGCCGTCTTCGTCACGACCATCCCCGGATGCGCCTCGACGCATTCGCCGATGATCGCCGCGTCCGCGCCGAGCGGGTGGCACTGCATGGCCGCGAGTACGGCGTCCGCGTCCTCCCGCCGGACGATCGCGAGCAGCTTGCCCTCGTTCGCGACGTACAGCGGATCGAGGCCGAGGAACGAGCAGGCGTTCGCGACCGCCTCCGGCACCGGCAGGGCGCTCTCGGTCAGCTCGACGCCGACCCCGGACGCCTTGGCGATCTCGTTCAGCGAGGTCGCGACGCCACCCCGGGTCGGGTCGCGCAGGGTGTGCAGGTCCATGCAGACGTCGAGCATCGCCGCGACCAGCCCGTTCAGCGGGGCGCAGTCGCTGACCACCTCGGTGCCGAACGAGATGCCTTCGCGAACGCTCATGATCGCGATCCCGTGCACCCCGATCTGACCGCTGACGATGACGACGTCCCCGGGAACCGCTCGCTGCGAGCGAATGTCGACCCCGGCCGGGACCAGCCCGACGCCGGCCGTGTTGATGTAGACGCCGTCCCCGTGACCGGCGTCGACGACCTTGGTGTCGCCGGTCGCGATCGTCACCCCGGCCTGCCGCGCCGCCGCGCCGAGGTCCTCCGCGATCCGGCCGACCACGGTGAGCTCGACGCCTTCCTCGAGGATGAACCCGCAGGACAGGTACGCCGCCTGCGCGCCGCTCATCGCGAGATCGTTGACCGTGCCGTTGACGGCCAGGTGCCCGATGCTGCCACCGGGGAAGAACAACGGCTGCACCACGAACGAGTCGGTCGAGAACGCCAGCCGCGCATCGCCGAGCGTGAACACGGCCGAGTCCGGCAGCGCTCCCAGCATCGGGCTGGCGAACGCGGGCAGGAAGAGGTGCTCGACCAGCTCACCTGACATCTGTCCGCCGCCCCCGTGACCCATCACGACCGCAGGGTGATCGCGGAGCGGCAGCGGACAGACCCAGCCGTCGAAGTTCGGCGGACCGGGCATATCGGGATTCGGCAACATGACTTGCTCAGCCACCGGTCGTCACCACCTCGGCCGGCGTCTGCAGCCGGCGGTAGAGGTAGTACGCCGCGCACGCGCCCTCGCTGGACACCATAGTCGCCCCCAGCGGCTTGCGTGGCGTGCACAGCGTCCCGAACGCAGCGCACTCGTGCGGTTTGATCAATCCCTGCAGGACTTCACCGCTGCGGCACACCGTCGACTCCTCGGTGACGATGTCGCGCACCTGGAACCGGTACTCCGCGTCGTACTCGCGATACCGCTCGGACAGCCGCCAGCCGCTCTGCGGGATCATCCCGATCCCCCGCCAGGCCCGGTCGGTCGGCTCGAACACGTCGGCCAGCATCGCGATCGCGGCCGGGTTGCCCTCGTCGCGCACCGCTCGCCGGTACGCGTTCTCGACCACGTGCTCGCCCTTCTCGAGCTGGCTGACCGTGCGCAGGATCCCGGCCAGGATGTCGAGCGGTTCGAACCCGGTGACCACGATCGGTACGCCGAACTTCTCGGCCAGCGCCGGGTACTCCGACGTGCCCATCACGCTGCACACGTGGCCGGCGGCGAGGAAGCCCTGGACCCGGCAGTGCGGCGACTGCATGATCGCCTCGATCGCGGGCGGGACCCGGACATGCGAGACGAGCAGGCTGAAGTTCGGGATGCCGAGCTTCTTGGCCTGGTAGACGGTCATCGCGTTCGGCGGCGCGGTGGTCTCGAAGCCGATGCCGAAGAAGACGACCTCCTTGTCCGGGTTCTGCTGAGCCACCCGGAGGGCGTCGAGCGGCGAGTAGACGACCCGGACGTCACCGCCCTCGCTCTTGATCCGGAACAGGTCGCGGCTGCTGCCGGGCACCCGCAGCATGTCGCCGAACGAGCAGAAGATCACGCCGGGCTGGGCGGCGATCTCGAGTGCTTTGTCGATGATCTCCAGCGGAGTGACGCAGACCGGGCAGCCCGGGCCGTGGATCATCTCGACGCCGTCGGGCAGCAGCTGGTCGATCCCGTGCCGGACGATCGTGTGGGTCTGGCCGCCGCAGACCTCCATCATCGCCCACGGTCTGGTCACCGTGGCGTGGATCTGCTCGACCAACTTGCCGGCCAGCACCGGATCGCTGAACTCCTCGAGGTACTTCATTCCGCAGCCTCCCAATCCGTGCCGGGCGGGCGGCGTTCGCCGGCCTGCCGCGCGGCCAGTCCCCACTGGTCGCCGAACTCCTCCTCGAGCGCCCCGAGCTTGCGGAACAGCGCGAGCGACTGCATCGCGGACTCCTCGTCGAGTCGCTGCAACGCGAACCCGACGTGCACGATGGTGTACTCACCCACCTGCAGATCCGGCAGGTACTCCAGACAGACGTCCTTCAGCACGCCGCCGAAGTCCACCTGCCCCATCCGGGTCCCGTCCTCCTCCCGGATCTCGACGACCTTCCCCGGTACGGCTAGACACATGATGTTTCCCTCCCTGGAAGACGCGCCGCGACGGCCAGCTGACCGAGGGCGAGTCCGGCATCCGTCGGCGGCACCCGGCGATGCCGCAGCACGGTGAACCCGGCCCCGGTCAACGCCCTGGTAGTTGCCGACAGCAACACTCTGTTGACGAACACGCCGCCGGACAGCGCGACTGTGGTCAGTCCGTGGGCGGCGCGGGCCCGATCGGCCAGCGTCACCATCAGTTCGGCCAGGCTCTGGTGGAACCGGGCGCTGACGACCCCCGGTTCCACGCCGGCCAGTACGTCGTACACCACGCCGGCCAGCACCGGCGCCGGATCGATCTCCTCCCCTGTGACCGCGAACTCGTAGCCGCCGGGTCCTCGATCTGACGAGACCAGTCCTTCCAGCTCGATCGCGGCCTGCGCCTCGTACCCGGCCCGGTGACACACCCCGGCCAGCGACGCGACCGCGTCGAACAACCTGCCCATGCTCGACGTCGGGGCACAGGCGATGTCCTTGTCCAGTTGGGTTCTGAGCAGTTCGAGCTCCGGACCGCCGCACGCGGCCACGGACGGCAGCCGCCGATCCCATGGCAGGCCGGCGGCGAGCAGGTGCGACAGCGCCATCCGGCACGGGTTACGGACGCCCGCGTCGCCACCGGGCAACGGCACGTACTTGAGATGTGCGTACCGCTCGAACCCGTCGTACCCGGCGAGCAGCACCTCGCCGCCCCACACCGCGCCGTCGTCCCCGTACCCGGTGCCGTCGAAGGCGAACCCGATGACCCGGCCCTGATACCGGTGCTCGGCCATCACCGAGGCAAGGTGCGCGTGGTGATGTTGTACGCCGACCACCGGCCGCCCGGCCGCGTTGAGCTGGGCCCACTGCCGCGACCGGTACGACGGATGCTTGTCCGTCACGAATACCTCGGGCCGCACCCCGGTCAGCTGCTCGAGGTGCTGCTCGGCCCGCTCGAATGCCTGCAGGGTCGCCAGATCGTCCATGTCTCCGACATGCGCCGACAGCCAGGCGTACTGCCCGTCACCGAGGCAGAAGGTGTTCTTCAGATCCCCGCCCACCGCCAGCGCCGGCTGGATCGGGGCGGGCAGGTCGATCGGGAACGGCGCATACCCGCGGGATCGCCGCACCGGCAGCTCGCTGTCGTCGACGATCCGTACGACGGAGTCGTCGCAGGGCACGTGGATCGGCCGGTCGTGCCCGAGCCACGCGTCGGCGAGACCGGCCAGCCGGGTCATGGCCTCGTCGTCGGAGGTGACGATCGGCTCGCCGGACAGGTTGCCGCTCGTCATCACCAGCACACACGGACCGGGCTGGTCGAACAGCAACTGATGCACCGGCGTGTACGGCAGCATCACCCCGAGGTCAGGGTTGCCGGGGGCAACGGCTTCGGCGACGGCCGCACCGGGCTTGCGCCGCAGCAGCACGATCGGGTGCCGGCTGCCGGTGAGCAGTTCCTCCTCGGCGGCATCGACGGTGGCGATCCGCCGGACCGTGTCCAGGTCTGCGGCCATCACGGCGAACGGTTTGTCGCCACGATCCTTGCGCTTCCGCAGGGTGGTCACGACGGCCTGGTCGCCGGCGTCGCAGACCAGATGGAATCCACCGAGCCCTTTCACCGCGAGGATCGCACCGTCGGTCAGGAGCCCGTGCGCGGCCGCGAGCGCAGCCTCGTCGTACGCCGTCTCGACGCCGGGCTGGACCAGCTGCAGCTGAGGACCGCAGGCGGGGCAGGCGATCGGCTGGGCGTGGAACCTGCGGTCGGCCGGATCGGCGTACTCGCGGGCACAGTCCGGGCAGAGCGGGAAGTCGGCCATCGTGGTGGCCGGCCGGTCGTAGGGCAGGCCGGTGATGATCGTGAAGCGCGGCCCGCAGTTCGTGCAGCTGATGAACGGATGCCGATAACGCCGGTCGGACGGATCGGCGAACTCGGCCAGGCAGTCGGCGCAGGTCGCGACATCCGGCGAGACCAGCGTACGGCCCGATCCGGCGGTCGAGTCCAAGATGGCGAACTCGGTCCCACCCACCGATGGCAGCGACTCGAGCGTCACGGTCGAGACCACGGCCAGCGGCGGTGCGTCGGTGCGCACCCGGTCGCCGAATGCGGCCACCGCGGCGGCCGGTCCCTCGACCTCGGCGACGACGCCGGCCGCGGTGTTGCCGACCTGACCGGACAGCCCGAGCTCGCGCGCGAGCGAGTACACGAACGGACGGAACCCGACGCCCTGGACGACGCCGGTGACCAGCGCCCGGCTGCGCAAACGTTCCGGTTCGTTCGTGATGGTCACCCCGCCGGGCGAAAAGAAATGGCGAATTCCGCGATCAAAGGACAATTCGCACACTAAACCCGGACCGGGGCCCACGCCAGAGATCACGGACCGAAGATCTCGTGCACTCTTCGCAGGTCGCGCAACCGCGGTTCGGTATCGCCGCGCAACCAGCGGCTGATGGTCCGCACCGACACACCGATCCGCTGCGCGGCGTCCTGCTGGGACAGGCCCTGACCGTGCAGTACGCCGTTCAGCCAGTCGGCGAACGGCTCCACGGCCGGCTGCACCCGCCGTATCCCGGCACCGTGCAGCACCTCCACCTCGACGCCGTCGGGGAAGATCCGCACGGTCACGTCGAACACACCGTCCTTCGGCCCGGCGGCGGCCAGCAGGGCGGACGTGATGGCCTGGTACAGCGCCTGGCGCTCCTCCACCTCGAGTGTGATCGGCTCGAGCGCCTCGCGGACGAACTGCTCGGCGTCCGGCAGCGATCCCGGCCGGGCCGGGAAGCTGTGCGACGCCACGACCACGGGCGAGACGAACACCTCGCGATCGGGATCGTCCATTGCATGAGAATACCGGTGCGACACTGACAGAAAGACCCTCCCGGATTGTCCTGGAATCCACGAATCCCGGATTTCCGGATACCGCCATTAATAGCTGACACAAGTGTCTGTCGGACCGGTCGGTACCGACGTACGGTCGGAAAGTCCGGGCAATTTCCCGGCGAGGGAGGGCTGGTCGTGTCCACGACACTGGAGCCGGAGCAGGCGCAACAGGAAGCTGACGAGGGTGTCGTCCACATCCTCTGGATGAACGGGGGACTCAGCTGCGACGGCGACTCGGTCGCACTGACCGCGGCCACCCAGCCCAGCATCGAGGAGATCGTCCTCGGCGCCCTGCCCGGGCTGCCGAAGATCGCGGTGCACTGGCCGCTGATCGACTTCGAGTGCGGCCCCGAGACCGGCGCGGACAACTTCATCGCCTGGTGGCACAAGGCCGACCGCGGTGAGCTGGAACCGTTCGTGCTGGTGGTCGAGGGTTCGATCCCGAACGAGGCCGTGCACGGCACCGACGGCTACTGGGCCGGCTTCGGCAACAATCCGGCCACCGGTCAGCCGATGAAGACGTCCGAGTGGCTGGACCGGCTGGCCCCGAAGGCCACCGCGGTGGTTGCCGTCGGCACCTGCGCGACGTACGGCGGGATCCACGCGATGGCAGGCAACCCGACCGGTGCGATGGGTGTGCCCGACTACCTCGGCTGGAGCTGGAAGTCGAAGGCCGGTCTGCCGATCGTCTGCGTGCCAGGTTGCCCGATCCACCCCGACAACCTGTCCGAGACGCTCGTCTACCTGCTCTACCAGGTCGCCGGGCAGGCCCCCATGATCCCGCTGGACGCCGAACTGCGGCCGCAGTGGCTGTTCGGTCGCACCGTGCACGAGGGCTGCGACCGGGCCGGGTACTACGAGCAGGGTGACTTCGCCAAGGAGTACGGCTCCCCCAAGTGCCTGGTGAAACTGGGCTGCTGGGGTCCGGTCGTCAACTGCAACGTGCCCAAGCGCGGCTGGATCAACGGCGTCGGCGGCTGCCCGAACGTCGGCGGCATCTGTATCGCCTGCACGATGCCCGGCTTCCCGGACAAGTTCATGCCGTTCATGGACGAACCGCCCGGCAGCAAGATCTCCACCACCGCGAGCATGGTGTACGGCACGGTGATCCGGCGGCTGCGCAAGTACACCCTGAACGCGGGCAACAAGGAACCCAAATGGCGGCACAAGGGCTCCGAGCTCACCACCGGCTACGAGAAGGTGTGGTAGGCCATGACCACCACCGATGCCAAACCCTCCGCGACGAGCTCGAAGAGTTCTGATGTCGTCGAGATGGCGTGGGACCCGATCACCCGGATCGTCGGCAGCCTGGGCATCTACGCCAACGTGAACTTCAAGTCGAAGACCGTCGAGGAGTGCCACAGCACCTCGTCGATCTTCCGCGGCTACAGCATCTTCATGAAGGGCAAGGATCCGCGCGACGCGCACTTCATCACCAGCCGGATCTGCGGGATCTGCGGCGACAACCACGCCACCTGCTCGGTCTACGCGCAGAACATGGCGTACGGCGTCGTGCCGCCGCACCTCGGCGAGTGGATCGTGAACCTCGGCGAGGCCGCGGAGTACATGTTCGACCACAACATCTTCCAGGAGAACCTGGTCGGCGTCGACTACTGCGAGCGGATGGTCAAGGAGACCAACCCGAGCGTCCTCGAGCTCGCGAACCGGACCGAGGCGCCGCACGCCGGCGACCACGGCTACCGGACCATCGGCGACATCATGCGCTCGCTGAACCCGCTCGAGGGCGAGTTCTACCGGGAGGCGTTGCACGTCAGCCGGTACACCCGCGAGATGTTCTGCCTGATGGAGGGCCGGCACGTCCACCCGTCGACGCTCTACCCCGGCGGTGTCGGCACGGTCGCGACGATCCAGCTCTTCACCGACTACCTGACCCGATTGATGCGCTACATCGAGTTCATGAAGAAGGTCGTGCCGTTGCACGACGACCTGTTCGACTTCTTCTACGAGGCACTGCCCGGCTACGAGCACGTCGGCGAGCGGCGCGTCCTGCTCGGTTGCTGGGGCAGTCTGCAGGACCCGGCGCACTGCGACTTCACCTACCGCAACATGGAGTCCTGGGGCCGGAAGATGTTCGTCACCCCGGGCATCGTGGTCGACGGCAAGCTGGTCACCAACAGCCTGGTCGACATCAACCTCGGCCTGCGGATCCTGCTCGGCAGTTCGTACTACGACGACTGGGCGGACGGCTCGCACGAGAAGTTCGTCGACATCGACCCGCTCGGCAACCCGATCGACGTCCGGCACCCGTGGAACCAGCACACGTTGCCGAAACCGCAGAAGCGCGACTTCTCCAACGCGTACAGCTGGACGATGTCGCCGCGCTGGTTCGACGGCACCGACCACCTGGCCCTCGACACCGGCGGCGGCCCGATCGCGCGGCTGTGGTCGACGGCGCTGTCCGGACTCGTCAACACCGACTACATCCAGGCCACCGGGCACAGTGTGAAGATCCAGCTCCCGCGGACGGCGCTCAAACCGGCCACGGAGTACGAGTGGAAGATCCCGCAGTGGAGCAACGCACTCGAGCGGAACCGGGCCCGGACCTACTTCCAGGCCTACGCGGCCGCGCTCGCGCTGCATTTCTGCGAGAAGGCGATGGCCGAGGTCAGGGCCGGCCGGACCGAGACCTGGACGCCGTTCAAGGTGCCGGACGAGGCGATCTCGTGCGGGTTCACCGAGGCGGTCCGGGGCGTGCTCTCGCACCACATGGTGATCCGGGACGGCAAGATCGCGAACTACCACCCGTACCCGCCGACGCCGTGGAACGGCAGCGTCCGGGACAGCTACGGAACACCAGGGCCCTACGAGGACGCGGTCCAGAACACGCCGATCTTCGAGGAGAACCCACCCGACCGGTTCAAGGGCATCGACATCATGCGGGCGGTCCGCAGCTTCGACCCGTGCCTGCCGTGCGGCGTGCACATGTACGTCGGCAACGGGCGGGAGAAGACACACCTGCACTCCCCGTCCATCGCCGTGAAGCCTTACTGAGCCCGGGGGATGGCATGGATCGGCACGACGTCCAGGCGCTGAGCGAACGGATCGACGTACTGCTGGACGAGGTCCAGCGCGGCGCCGATCCGGCGCTGGCGCGCAAGGTGGAAGAGCTGGTCCGCGCGGTGCTCACACTGCATGGCGCCGGCCTCGAACAACTGCTGAACCTGCTCGACGAGCCGCAGGTCCGGCAGTTGGTCGGGGACGATCTGGTCGCCGGCCTGCTCCTGCTCCACGATCTCCACCCCGACGACGTCGCGACCCGGATCCAGGGCGCGCTGGACTCGGTCCGGCCGTACCTCGGCTCCCATGCCGGCGGCATCGACTACCTCGGCATCGACGACGACGGCGTCGTTCACCTGAGCCTGCAGGGCAGCTGCGACGGCTGCCCCGGCTCGACCGCCACGGTCCGGCTCACGGTCGAGAACGCCGTCCTCGACGCCGCGCCGGAGGCCATCGCGGTCGACGTCGCCGGGATGGTGAAGGAGAAGGAGAACCTGTTGACGATCCAGCCGTTCCGCCCCCACCGGGACAGCTGGCATCAGCTGGATCTGGTCCCACCCCCGGACCAGATCCAGCATCTTTCCGTCGCCGGCCTCGACGTGCTCGTGGCCAACCTGGCCGGCACGTACTTCGCCTACCGCAACACCTGCCCGATGTGCTCCTCGGGTCTGCATCACGGCCGGCTCGACAAGGACCGGCTGACCTGTCCGCGCTGCACGGCGGAGTACGACGTACGTCTGGCCGGGCGGGCACTCACACCTGAAGGGGCTCCGCCGCTCGAAGCACTCCCACTGCTGCCGGAGGGTTCCGGCTGGAAGGTAGCCATCCCGGGGGTGCAGCCGGCGTGAGGCCGCGGTCGACGTTGCGTTCGCTGGCGCGATCCAAACCCCTTCCGGCCGTCGATCCGGTTGCGGTCCTTCGCGAGTTCACCGGTGGGGTCCGCGAGCAGTTGGCGCCGGGTGAGCAGTGCGAGATGTGCGCCGTACCGATCGGTCCCCAGCACTCGCACCTGGCCGACATTCAGGATCACCGGCTGCTGTGCGCCTGCCGGGCCTGCTACCTGTTGTTCACCGACGGCGGCGCCTCGCACGGGCACTATCGAGTCGTCCCCGAGAGCTATCGGTCCAACGTGGACTTCACCCTGTCGTCGGCGCAGTGGGAAGCGATGGGGATCCCGGTCAACCTCGCCTTCCTCTTCTACCAGTCCGATCAGGGCCGGTACGTCGCCTTCTACCCGAGCCCGGGCGGTGCCACCGAGTCGCTGCTCGATCTGGCCGGCTGGGACGAGGTCGTGGCCGGCGATCCCCGCTTGCAGGAGCTGGTCCCGGACGTCGAGGCGGTGCTGCTGCGGCGGCTGGACGACGGGTTCGAGTGCCACCTGGTCCCGATCGACGCGTGCTACGAGCTGGTCGGGATCGTCCGCCAGTACTGGGAAGGCTTCGCCGGCGGCGAGGACGTCTGGCAGCGGATCGACGCGTTCTTCGCCGGTATCCAGGAGCGCGGCCGTGGTTGACCTCGACTTCACCTGCACCGACTCCGAGGCCGACCGGTACGCGGCGACCCCGTCGATCCGGATGCGCCTGCGGATCGAGGAAACGACCGGTACGCCGGTGCACGCGCTGGCGTTGCGCTGCCAGATCCGGATCGAGCCGATCCGGCGCCGGTACAACGACGAGGAGGCCGAAGGACTGGCCGACCTGTTCGGCGACCGGTCCCGCTGGGGCGAGACGCTGAAGCCGATCCAGCTCGCGTTCGTCACCCAGATGGTGCCCGGCTTCACCGGCACGACCGAGGTCGAGCTGCACCTGCCGTGCAGCTACGACTTCGACGTCGCCGCCAACAAGTACCTGTACGCGGTCCGCGAGGACGGCGTACCGCTGCTGCTGCTGTTCAACGGGACCATCTTCACCGGCAGCCCCGGCACCCTCTCGGTGACACCGGTCGCCTGGCAGAAGGAGACGACGTACTCGCTGCCGGTGGCGGTCTGGCGGGCGGCGATGGACCAGCATTTCCCGGGCGCCGCGTGGCTGAGGCTGCGGCAGGACACCTTCGACCGGCTGTACCGGTACCGCACCCAGGAAGCGTTGCCCGGCTGGGACGACGCGATCGAGCGACTCCTGAAGGAACGGCTGGAATGAACAGGTACGACGCCGTCCAGGAGATCGCGGACGCGCTGTTGTTCGAGGGTTATGTGCTCTACCCGTACCGCGCATCGGACGGAAAGAACCGGGTCCGCTGGCAGTTCGGCGTGCTGATGCCGCCGGACTACTCGCTGCTGGATCCGTCCGAGCGGTCCTGGTCGCAGACCGAGTGCCTGCTGGACGGCGACAAGGCCCTGATCCATGTGCGGTTGCGCTTCCTGCAGGCGCAGTGCCGGGAGGTGCTCGACGCCGATCGGGCCCTGGTCACGTCGCTGGAGACCGAGGATGCGACGTACCGGCCGTGGGACGAGGCTGTGGTGCGCACCGTCGACGTCGCCACGAACCTGTACAGGTTTCCCCGGGAGATACCGTTCAAGCTGCCCGGCGGCACCGACGTCGAGGCCATCGGCACAGCCGGATTCCTCCGCCGGAACAGGCTGCCGATCACCGGCACCGTGGCCCTGAGCCTCGAACCGCTGCCAGGCCCGTACGGCGTGACGCGGATGCGGGTCCGGGTCACCAACAGCACCCCGGACGGCAGCTCGGAGCGCGTCGGAGCACTCCGGCAGGCGCTGATCGCCCACCACGTCATGGTCGCCGCCGACGGCTGCCGATTCATCTCCCAGCTGGATCCGCCCGAGTGGGCCAGGGGATTCGCGGGCGGGTGTGAGAACGTCGGCCTCTACCCGGTGCTGGCCGGCGACCTGCTGCTGTCCTCGCCGATCATCCTGTACGACCACCCGACGATCGCGCCGGAGAGCCAGGGCGACCTGTTCGACGCCACCGAGATCGACGAGATCCTCAGCCTGCGTACGATGACGCTGACCGACGAGGAGAAGCGCGAGGTCCGCGGCACCGACCCGCGGGCGGCCGAACTGCTGGACCGGATCGAAACCATGCCGCCGGAGTTCCTCGACCGGTTGCACGGAACCATCCGCTACCTGCGCAAGGTGACCGAACCGGAGCCGGCCGACCAGCCGTGGTGGGATCCGGGCAGCGACAGCACGGTCTCGCCGGAAACGGACACGGTCCAGGTCGGTGATGTTGCCGTGGGCAACGGTACGCGCGTCAAGCTGCGGCCCGGGATCCGGCGGGCGGACGCGCAGGACATGTTCCTGACCGGACGGTTCGGCACGGTGGTCGCCGTCCTGTCCGACGTCGACGGCGAAACGCATGTCGCGGTCGCCCTGGACGGCGAGGAGGGCGAGGTCCAGCGGTCCCACGGCCGCTACCTGTACTTCAGCCCGGACGAACTGGAGCCGGTGACATGACCGTTCTGGTGGCCGGACTGGGCAACATCTTCAGCTCCGACGACGGTTTCGGCGTCGCGGTCGTCGACCAGCTCTCCCGGCGGTCCCTGCCGGCCGATGTCGAGGTCCGGGACTTCGGGATCCGCGGCATCCACCTGGCCTATCAGCTGCTGGAGCCGTACGACCTCGTCGTCCTGGTCGACGCGGTCCAGCGCGGCGGTCCGCCCGGCACGGTCTACATGATCGAGGCAGAGCCCGGCGACGAGCCCGGCGAGGACGTGGCGATGGATGCCCATGACCTCGGACCCGACGCTGTGCTCTCGCTTGTTCCGCGGCTTGGTGGCACCGTAGGACCTGTGGTGGTGGTCGGGTGCGAACCGGCCGGTATCGATCCCGGGATCGGGCTCTCACCGGCCGTCGAGGACGCGGTCGGCACCGCCGTACAGATGGTGATCGACCTGGTCACCGGACAGGTTGCCGGTCCGCCCGTCGGCGTGACAGAGGGGGAGAGCTGATGCGCTGGATGCTGCTGGCCGTCGTACTGCTCGCCATGGTCGTGCTGGGCTACTACGGGCTCGAGGACGTCCGTCGCTACCTCCGGCTGAGGGACATGTAGCCCGATGTGCCTGGGCATCCCGGGCCGGGTGGTCGACTGCCGGGACGGCGCGGACCTCGGCCGGGTCGAGGTGGCCGGCGTCGTCCGCGACATCAACATGTCCCTGCTCGACGACCCCGTTGCGCCCGGTGAGTACGTGCTGATCCACAGTGGCTTCGCGCTCGAGCGGATGTCGCAGCAACGGGCCGCGGACGCGCTCGCGTTCTTCGGAGCCGACCTGTGAACGGCTCGGCGCTGTTCCTTCGGTACGCGTACGCCCCCAACCTGCTCGGGTACTGCGGGCCCGCCGACAGCAGCGCCCTGCTCGAGTACGGCGCTCCGGGCCGCACCGACACCGGTTTCCGCGCGCTGGCCAAGCAGTTCGAGGGCGCCTGGCCACAGCTGCGAACGATCGCGGCGGCCACCGGTACGGCGGATCCGCTCGACGGCGAGGTGGTCGAGGCCTACTGGATCGGCAATCGCTTGCTGGACCGGGCCGGCGATGCCGAGGGCGGACTGCCTCATCACAGCTTCCAGGTGTTCTGTCTGTATCCGTGGGCCAACCTGCTGCTCGACGAACGCCGTACCGAGCACGCGCTCCAGGTGCTCGACCAATGCCGGATCCGGTGGGGCCGGGTGATCACGGTCACCGACGGCCAGGTCGTGGTGGAATCGCGGCCGCTGGTGTGGGACGGCAAGCGACTCACGCTCGGCGTGCCCGGCCGGGAGACGGCGAAGCGGGGGCTCGACGGCGTCAGCCTGATCGGCCCGCTGCACCCGGGCGACTGGGTGTCGCTGCACTGGGACTGGATCTGCGACCGGCTGACACCCGGCCAACTGGTTGCCTTACGCCACTATTCGGCGTACCACCTGGGGCTGGTCAATCAGCGTCTGGGCGGCCGGGCCGGGATGTCCGGGCCGAGGATCCAGTGAACGTCCGGCTGGCTCACCAGACCTGGTGAGTTCAGCACCGCCGGCCGCGAGACCGGGCCGTTGTCCGGCGCACCGGAGCGGTCGGGCTCCCAGCGGGCCGGGTCCTCGGTCAGGCCGAGCAGGTAGGTGACGGTGCAGTCGAGCGCGCCGGCCAGCTCCGGCAGGCGGACGACGTCGACGCCGGCGCCGTGCTCGAAACTCGACAGGGTCTTGTTGGTGGTCCTGATCCCCCGCCGCGCCAGCCGGCTGACCAGTTGCTTCTGCGTCAGCCCGAGCTGCAGTCGCCGCGTGCGCAACCGACCGCTGACGACCAGATGCCGGTCGACGGCGAGGTCGCTGCGATCCTCGAACATGAGTTACCCCCTGCAGCCACGATCCCCTGCCGTCCGTGAGCGCGTCAATTGCCCGGGCGCGGGGATTCCATCTCGGCGAGTGCATGCACCGTGTACCGAGCGAAGTTGAACACCGGCGCCCGTCCCAGCAAGCGTTCGAACTCCTCGTGCGTGTCCACCTCGTAGATCCACGCCCCACCGTGCGATCCGACGATGTGGTACCTCGCCAGTACCTTCCCCTCCCGCTCCAGCCGCTCCCCGTACTCCGGCATACCGCCGACTGCCCGCGCCATCTCGGGCGACAACAGGCTCAGCTCCATCTGCCACAGCACGAGGAACTTCATGAGCGGAGGTGCAGACGCCGGGCGGCTTCGGCGATCGAGCCGGAGACGGAGGGGTAGACGGTGAAGGCCTGGGCGACCTGGTCGACGGTGAGGCGGGCGCCTACGGCCAGGGAGATGGGGTGGATGAGTTCGCTGGCCCGGGGGGCGACGACCACCCCGCCGACGATGATGCCGGTGTTGGGGAGGCAGAAGAGTTTGACGAAGCCGTCCCGGACGCCCTGCATCTTGGCGCGGGCATTGTCGGCCAGTGCGACCTTGACGACCTGCGCCGTACTGCCGCCGGCGTCGACGACGGCCTGGGACAGGCCGACGGTGGCGATCTCGGGTGCGGTGAAGACGTTCGCGGAGACCGTCGACTGGTCCAGCGGGGTGACGGCGTCGCCCAGCGCGTGGGCCATCGCGATCCGGCCCTGCATGGCGGCCACCGAGGCGAGCATGAGTACGCCGGTGCAGTCGCCGGCCGCGTAGACGCCCCGGGCCGTGGTCCGCGACACCCGGTCGACCTGCACGAACCCGCCGTCGGTGAGCGACACGCCCGACTCGACCAGGTTCATGTCGTCGGTGTTCGGCAGCGATCCGACCGCGAGCAGCGCGTGCGAGCCCTCGACCTTCCGGCCGTCGGTGAGCGTCACCACGACCCCGTCGCCCTGCCGCTTCACCGACTCGGCCCGGGACTTGCTCAGGACCGTCAGGCCGCGCCGCTTGAACACGTCCTCCAGGACCGCTGCCGCGTCAGCATCCTCCCCCGGCAGCACCCGGTCCCGGGACGACACCAGGACGACGTCGCTGCCGAGCGCGTCGTACGCGCTGGCGAACTCCGCGCCGGTGACACCGGAGCCGACCACGATCAGCCGCTCCGGCAGCTCATCGAGCTCGTAGACCTGCTCCCAGGTGAGGATCCGCTCGCCGTCCGGCTCGGAGCCCTTGAGGATGCGAGGCCTTGCCCCGGTGGCGATCAGCACGACGTCGGCGTCCAGCCGCTCGTCGCCGACGACCACGGCCTCCGGCCCGTCCAGCCGGCCGCGGCCCTTGATGATCCGGACCTTGTCGGAGTCCAGCCGGCGCTCGATGCCCTCGGACTGGGCGGTGGCCAGCGCCTTGACGCGTTTGTTGACGACGGAGAGATCGACACGCACGGAATTCGCCGGATCGTCGTCGCCGTCGTCCAGCCGGACGCCGAGCTCACCGGCCTCCTCCACCTCGGTCATCACCTCGGCGGTGGCGATCAGGGTCTTGCTCGGCACACAGTCGGTGAGCACCGCGGAACCGCCGATCCCGTCGGAATCGACGACCGTCACCTCCCCGCCCAGTTGAGCGGCCGCACTCGCCGCTTCGTACCCGCCTGGACCGCCTCCGATGATCACAACTCGCGCCACGAGAGGCCATTGTTCCGTATCCTGTGTCGTCGTGACCCTGTACGCCGCGTTTGCGTCGAATCTGGACCCGAACCTGATGGCCGACCGGTGCCCGTACTCCCCCCTGCGCGGGACCGGCTGGATCATCGGCTGGCGCCTCACCTTCGGCGGCGAGGAGCTCGGCTGGGAGGGCGCCATGGCCACCGTCGTCGAGGACCCGTCCGACCCGGCCAACCAGGTCTTCGTGGCGCTGTACGACGTCCACCCGAAGGATGTCGAGCGGCTGGACGAGTGGGAGTGGATCGCCCAGGACGTCTACAGCAAGATCCAGGTCCGGGTGCAGACCCTGGACGGCGAGCAGCTGGCCTGGATGTACGTGCTGAACGCCTACGAGGGCGGCCTGCCCTCGGCCCGCTACCTGGGCATCCTCGCCGAGGCGGCCGAGGCCGCCGGCGCCCCCGACGACTACGTCGCCGACCTCCGCGCGCGCCCCTGCCAGTCATCTGGGCATTAGCTATCGTGCGGTGGTGACCGTTGATCTGAAGGCCGCCGCCGAAGCCTGGCTGAGCGAGGACCCCGACCCCGACACACGCGCCGAGCTGCAGGCGCTGCTCGACTCCGGGGACACCACAGAGCTGGCCGACCGGTTCGCCGGCACCCTCGAGTTCGGTACGGCGGGTCTGCGCGGCGCCGTCGGCGCCGGATCGAACCGGATGAACCGCGTCGTCGTGATCCGGGCCGCCGCCGGACTCGCGGCGTACCTGAAGTCGAAGGGCCTGACCAGCGGCCCGGTCCTGATCGGGTACGACGCGCGGCACAAGTCGGACATCTTCGCCCAGGACACCGCGGCCGTGATCCGCGGCGCCGGCCTGGACGCCGTACTGCTGGACCGGCCGACCCCGACACCGGTCGTCGCCTTCGGGATCAGGCATCTGCACGCGGTCGCGGGCGTGGTCGTGACCGCGTCGCACAACCCGCCGCAGGACAACGGGTACAAGGTCTACCTGGGCGACGGCTCGCAGATCGTGCCGCCCGCCGACGCCGAGATCGCGGCCGCCATCGCCGCCGTCGGCCCGTTGGCCGAGGTGCCCCGCGGTGACGACTGGCAGACCACCGGCGACGACCTGCTGAACGCCTACCTGGACCGCATCGCGCGTCTGGTGCCCGCGGATGCGCCGCGGGAGCTGAAGGTCGCCTACACGCCGCTGCACGGCGTCGGACGGGCCCTGGTCGAGGCCGCGGTCGCGCGGGCCGGGTTCGCCATACCACAGGTGGTGGCGTCCCAGGCCGACCCGGACCCCGACTTCCCGACCGTCTCGTTCCCGAACCCGGAGGAGCCGGGCGCGATCGACGCGGCGCTGGAGCTGGCGCGGTCGATGGGCGCCGACATCGCGGTGGCGAACGACCCGGACGCGGATCGTTGCGCGGTCGCCGTCCCGGACACCGCGGCTGACGGCGGCTGGCGGATGCTCCGCGGCGACGAGCTCGGGGCGCTGCTCGGCGAGTTCCTGCTCGCGCCCGGGCCGAACGGGGTCGCCGCCTGCTCGATCGTGTCGTCGTCGCTGCTCGGCAAGATCGCCGCATCGTACGGCGTCCGGTACGTCGAGACGCTGACCGGGTTCAAGTGGATCGGGCGGGTGCCGGAGCTGGTGTTCGGCTACGAGGAGGCGCTCGGGTACTGCGTGGATCCGGAGGCCGTGAAGGACAAGGACGGCGTGTCGACGCTGGTCCGGGTGCTGCAGCTGGCCGCGCAGGCGAAGGCCGCGGGACGCACGCTGCTCGACCTGCTGGACGATCTCGCGGTCAAGCACGGCCTGCACGCGACCGACCAGCTGTCCGTACGGGTCGACGACCTGTCGCTGATCGCTCAGGCAATGGAGCGGCTTCGCGCCACACCGCCCGCGACCCTGGGCGATTACACCGTCGAGCGGATCGACGACCTCAGCCAGGGATCCGAATCGCTGCCCCCGACGGACGGCCTGCGCTACACGCTCTCCGACGGGGCCCGGGTGGTGGTGCGGCCGTCCGGCACGGAGCCGAAGCTGAAGTGCTACCTGGAAGTGGTCGTGCCGGTCAGCACGGATGCCGCCGATGCTCGGCGCCGGGCAGGCGAGAACCTGTCCGGCATCAAGCAAACCTTGTCGACCGCGTTGGGTCTGTAGCCGGGAGCACCTGGCGGGTGGCTCCCTGGCTCAGCGGGCTGCTGCCGCGGCTTCGGCCTGCTCGGCGTGCAGAGAGCTCTGCAGCGACGAGTGCAGGATGCGGAGCGTGCTGGTGGACTGCATCAGCGCGTCCCGCTCGTCCGGGTTGCGGTTGGCGAGGGCGGTGATCTCGTTGATGCTGGCCTCGATCCGGGCGATCCGGTCGGCGACCGAACCCTCCTGGCTGCTGGCCTTGCGGATCGCGTCGGACGTGACCGTCCAGACGTCTTCCTTGTCGTTGGTCCGCCGTGACATGTCCACCATCTGGCTCAGCGCCGCCAGGTCGTGGTCGACCTGGGTGCGCTCCACCGATGCGGTGATGCCGGTCGTCGCCTGCCGCAGCCGGGTGACGTGACCGGACAGCTCCGACCAGGTGGAACGACCGCTCTTGATCTTGTCCAGCACCTTGGCGTACTCGGTGTTGAACTCGTCGTAGTTCACTGTCCTTGACTCCTGCCGTTCGAGGCTCGACTCAGAAACTCTAGGGCGTCCGCACCCGAAACAAGTAACCACACGATCGCAGATCGTGCGGGTGTCGCCAAAACGCAACAGCCGCCCGGTACGCCAACGCGTACCGGGCGGCTGAGTTACGTGTTACGAGACTTCAGTCCGCGCCTGAGGTCAGGCGACGTACGCGGAGCTCGCGTTGAAGGTGTTGCAGTTGCCCGCGACGGTGTAGCTGTGGCGCGCGTTGAAGCCGGCGGTCACCCAGAACGCGTGGTTCTTGATCGCACCGTGGTCCCGCACGCCGCCCGGCTGGTCGCCGCTGTTGCTGATCACCCAGTTGTACTGGGTCATGAAGCCACCGCTGAACGGGTAGTTGCGCTTGTTCGCGCCGTCCACGGCACCGCCCAGGCAGGACGCCTGCAGCTCACGACGACGGCTCTCCTCGAGCTGCGCGGCGTAGGTGCTGAAGGCGTTCTGACGCGCCCAGGACGCGTTCAGGATGCCGGTGAGCCACTGGACGTGGTGACCGTACTCGTGCGACAGCGTGAAGGTCGCGTACGCCCGCGCCATCGTCGGGCTCTGCTTCCAGTAGTTGATGATCACGTACGCCGGGATGTAGATGTACCCGTGGTCGACACCGCAGAAGAACGCGGTACCACCGGTGACCACGCCACACTTCGAGTTGACCGCGCTCGAGTTGTGGACGACCAGCTTCGGCGCCACCTTGTACGCCGCGCCGGCCTGCTTCAGCGGCAGGGCCCACGAGCCGTAGAGGCACTTGTACAGGTTGTTCTCGTACGCGACGACGCCCGCGAACGTGCGCAGCGAGACGTTGAGCTCGTGGCACTTCGACGTCGGGATCGCGCCCGTCTTGTACAGCTTGTTGTAACGCACGACGTTCGTCAGCGACGACTTCGTGGTGAGAGCGTCTCCAGCGGGCGGCGGGCCGGCGACCAGGCCGGTGCCGATCTGAATCGGCTTCGGCGTCTCCGCGGCCTGCGCGGTGGCAGTCTTCGCCGTGCTGGAGGTCTGCGCAGCCTGGGCGTTCGGCAGTGCCAGGGCGGCGAAGCCGGCCAGGGCACCGACCGCGGCCACGCCACGCAGGGTGATACGGGAGAGGTTGACCATGAGCTCCACTCTCGATGTGTCTAGGGACCTGTCGGACTTATCCTGAGGTGCACAGGGGTTCACCCGAGGACGAACACGGGCTCTGACGCGGCGATTCACGCCACAGTTCCCCTCACAGCCCCACTTTTCCGCCCAGGAATCGCAACTGGTCAGGGAGCATACGCCGCCAGTAACCAGCACCCTGCGCCCCGGCCTGCTGCCCGCGATCGGCCAGCAGGGAAAGGAACTCCTGGCGAGTGGGCAGGCTCAGCGGGACAGGGCGGCCACGATGGCGACCACAACTAAGACACCGATGGTGATCAGCTCGGGTTTGGCCCAGGTGGTTACGACGTCGCCTTGGGATTGTTCGGAGTACTGGCCCTGGAGGGTCTCGATCCGGTTGACGACGAAGTCTGCCTTGGAGAGCGAGTTGTCGGCCGCCAGTTTGCGGCCGCCGACGCGCTGCTTGCGGAGGTCGCGCATGATCAACTGGACGCCGGGGGCCCGGAACCGGGTCGCCTCGGTGTGCACCCGGAGGATGTCGGTCACGTCGACGCCGGTCACCTTGGACCACGGGATCAGGTGGTCGCGCAGGTGGTTACGCAGCAGTAGATGCTCGGGGCTGAGCGTCACCGACGGCCGCATCAGGCCGGCGTACGCCAGCACCATGAAGATCGCGATGACACTGCCGACCAGCAGCCCGGTGGCGGTCCGCCACTCCAGGACCACGTCGACCAGGCCGAGAACCCCGATCACCAGCACGATGGCCCCGGTGATCCGGTTCGACGCGGACAGGTACTGCTCGCTCTCGGGCGACTTCGACTTCACCCGGACAAAGTAACTGGCTGTCCCGAACAGCACTAGACTGCCACAGGTGACCACACTCGACAGCGGCGTCGACAGCTTGGCCGACGTGACCTCGTCCGAGGACCGGCTCCGCCGGTTCCTGCTCGGGCTGCCGGGCGTCGACCAGGTCGGCGCCGAGGCCCGGGCCGCCACCCTGAGCACCCGGTCGATCAAGACCACCGCCAAGTCCTACGCACTCGACCTGGCGATCTCGATGATCGACCTGACCACGCTGGAGGGCCAGGACACCCCCGGCAAGGTGCGGGCCCTGTGCGCGAAGGCGAAACGGCCCGACCCGGCCGACCCGACCGCTCCCCAGGTCGCCGCCGTCTGTGTGTACCCGGACCTCGTCGCCACCGCCAAGCACGAGCTGAAGGGCTCCGGCATCAACGTCGCGAGTGTCGCGACCGCCTTCCCCAGCGGGCGTTCCAGCCTCGCGATCAAGATCCAGGACACCAAGGACGCGGTCGCGTCCGGCGCCGACGAGGTCGACATGGTGATCGACCGCGGCGCCTTCCTGTCCGGGCGCTACGGCCTGGTTTTCGACGAGATCGCAGCGATCCGCGAGGCCGCCGGAGACGCGCACCTGAAGGTGATCCTGGAGACCGGCGAGCTGGTCACCTACGACAACGTACGTCGTGCGTCCTGGCTGGCGATGCTGGCCGGCGCGGACTTCATCAAGACCTCCACCGGCAAGGTGTCCCCGGCCGCGACGCTGCCGGTCACGCTGGTGATGCTCGAGGCGGTCCGTGACTACCACGAGGCCACCGGTCTCCACATCGGCGTCAAGCCGGCCGGCGGGATCCGGACCGCGAAGGACGCGATCAAGTACCTGGTCACGGTCAACGAGACCGCCGGACCGGACTGGCTGGACCCGGAGCTGTTCCGGTTCGGGGCCTCCAGCCTGCTGAACGACCTGCTGATGCAACGCACCAAGCTGGCCACCGGGTACTACCCAGGCCCCGACTACTTCACCTTGGACTGACAGGCATGAGCAGATTCGAGTACGCACCGGCCCCCGAGTCGCGGGCGATCGTCGACATCAAATCGTCGTACGGGCTCTTCATCAACGGGCAGTTCACCGACGCAGGAGACGGCAAGCCGTTCAAGACCGTCTCGCCGGCGTCGGAGGAGGTGCTCGCCGAGGTCAGCGAGGCCGGACCGGCCGACGTGGACAAGGCCGTTCGGGCCGCCCGCAAGGCGTTCGACAAGGTCTGGGGCCCGATGGCAGGCCGCGACCGGGCGAAGTACCTGTTCCGGATCGCGCGGCTGATCCAGGAGCGCGCGCGTGAGCTGGCGGTGCTGGAGTCGCTCGACAACGGCAAGCCGATCCGCGAGTCCCGCGACGTCGACATCCCGTTGGTGGCGGCGCACTTCTTCTACTACGCGGGCTGGGCCGACAAGCTCGAGTACGCCGGTGTCGGCGACGACCCGCAGCCGTGGGGTGTCGCGGGCCAGGTGATCCCGTGGAACTTCCCGATGCTGATGCTGGCGTGGAAGATCGCGCCGGCGCTGGCGGCAGGCAACACCGTCGTGCTGAAGCCGGCCGAGACGACGCCGCTGACCGCGCTCGCGTTCGCGGAGATCTGCCAGCAGGCGGATCTGCCGCCCGGCGTGGTGAACATCGTCACCGGCGCCGGACGGACGGGTCAGGCGCTGGTCGAGCACCCGGACGTGAACAAGGTCGCCTTCACCGGGTCGACCGCCGTCGGCCGCGCGATCGCCAAGTCGGTCGCCGGCACGGACAAGGCGGTCACACTCGAGCTCGGCGGCAAGGCGGCGAACATCGTCTTCGAGGACGCGCCGATCGACCAGACCATCGAGGGCATCGTCAACGGCATCTTCTTCAACCAGGGCCACGTCTGCTGCGCGGGTTCGCGGCTCCTGGTCCAGGAGAGCGTGTACGACGAGGTGCTGGCGCGACTGAAGCGCCGGATGGCCACGCTGCGCGTCGGCGACCCGCTGGACAAGAACACCGACATCGGCGCGATCAACTCGGCGGCCCAGCTGGCGAAGATCCGCGAGCTGTCGCAGATCGGCGAGGACGAAGGCGCCGAGCGCTGGTCGCCCGAGTGCGAGCTGCCGGCGAACGGCTTCTGGTTCCCGCCGACCGTCTTCACCGGCGTCTCCCAGGCGCACCGGATCGCCCGCGAGGAGATCTTCGGCCCGGTCCTGTCCGTGCTGACCTTCCGTACCCCGGCCGAGGCGGTCGAGAAGGCCAACAACACCCCGTTCGGACTGTCCGCGGGGATCTGGACCGACAAGGGCTCCCGGATCCTCTGGATGGCGAACCAGCTGCGCGCCGGCGTGGTCTGGGCGAACACGTTCAACCGCTTCGACCCGACCTCGCCGTTCGGCGGGTACAAGGAGTCGGGCTACGGCCGCGAAGGCGGTCGCCACGGTCTGGAGGCCTACCTTGCCCACTGACACGCAACGGCTCGAAGTGCGCAAGACCTACAAGCTCTACGTCGGCGGCGCCTTCCCACGCAGCGAATCCGGACGGTCGTACGTCGTCAACAGTGCCAAGGGCAAGTTTCTCGCGAACGCGTCGCAGGCCTCCCGCAAGGACGCCCGGGACGCCGTCGTCGCGGCCCGCAAGGCGTTCAACGGCTGGCACGCGCGGACGGCGTACAACCGGGGTCAGGTGCTGTACCGGATCGCCGAGGTGATGGAGGGCCGGCACCAGCAGTTCAGCCTGGAGGTCTCGCAGTCCGAGGGGCTGTCGATCAGCAAGGCCCGCGCGGTCGTGGACACGTCGATCGACCGTTGGGTCTGGTACGCCGGGTGGGCCGACAAGCTCGCGCAGGTGGTCGGCTCCAGCAACCCCGTCGCCGGTCCGTACTTCGACTTCTCGTTGCCCGAGGCAACCGGTGTGGTCGCGGTGCTCGCGCCGCAGGACTCCAGCCTGCTCGGCCTGACCAGTGTGATCGCGCCCGCGATCGTCTCCGGCAACACGGTCGTCGCCGTCTCGTCGTTCGAGCGGCCGCTGCCGGCCATCACGCTGGGCGAGGTGATGGCGACCTCCGACGTGCCGGGTGGCGTGGTCAACATCCTGACCGGGTCGGCGTCCGAGGTCGGCCCGTGGCTGGCCTCGCACATGGACGTCAACGCGATCGACCTGTGCGGGATCCCGTCGGAGGACGAGGCCCGCGACCTGGAGATCGCCGCGGCCGACAACCTCAAGCGGGTCCGCCGTCCCGCCGAGGAGGACTGGTCCGCGGACCAGGGGCTGTCGCGCCTCACGCAGTACCTCGAACTGAAGACCGTCTGGCACCCGATCGGAGTCTGATCAGTGCTGAAGCCAGGTGACCGGGTCGCGATCGTTTCACCGTCCCGGGGACTGCCGGAGATCTTTCCGGGTCCGTACGAGCTGGGGCTACGCCGGCTGCGCGACGACTTCGGGCTGGAACCGGTCGAGTATCCGACGACCCGCAAGCTGGGGACCACGCCGGCGGAACGCGCCGCCGACCTGCACGCGGCCTGGTCCGACCCGTCGATCCGCGCGGTGATCGCGACGATCGGCGGCGAGGACCAGATCACCGTGCTGAAGCATCTGGACCCGGACGTCTTCCGCGCGAACCCGAAGCCGTACTTCGGGTACAGCGACAACACGAACCTGCTCAACTTCCTGCACACACTGGGTTTGCCGGCCTTCCACGGCGGCAGCGTGATGGTGCAGTTCGGCCGTGGCGGCGCGATGCACCCGGACACCGAGCGGTCGTTGCGGGCGGCGCTGTTCACCGGCGGCGAGTTCGAGCTGACGCCGGCCAAGGAGTGGACCGACGTCGATCACGACTGGAACGTCGCGGAGAACCTCGAGACCGAGCCGCCGCTGTTCCCTGGCACCGGCTGGACCTGGAGCGGTACGCAAACGGTCAGCGGGAGGCTCTGGGGCGGCTGCATCGAGATCCTCGACTGGCAACTGTCCGCCGACCGCTGGATGCTCCCGACCGAGTCGTACGGCGGGGTGTTCTTCGGCGAGACCAGCGAGGAGATGCCGACGTCGGAGGACGTCTACCGGATCCTCCGGAACCTCGGCGAACGCGGCCTGCTCGAACGCTTCGATGCTGTTCTGTGGGGCCGGCCCAAGTCCTCGTCGCTGTTGCAGGAGCTGACTCCGGAAGAGTCCGTCGCCTACGTCACCGGGCAGTACCTCGCGGTCGACCGGGCGCTCGCGGAGTACAACCCGACCGCCGTCGTCGTGAAGGGCCTGGACATCGGGCACACCGACCCACAACTGATCCTCCCGTACGGCGGCCAGGTCCGGATCGACCCGGCCGCGGAACGGATCACGGTCGTCTACTGAACGCTTCTGCGTTTGGTGTTTGGGGGACTGTAGTTCGTCTCCGGCTGGTGTGGACACGGAGTCATGTGGATCGCTCGGGCGGCTCGTTCGATCGGGGACTGAGACAGTCTGCGGTGGGCGGGGACACATTGTGGGGTCTGGACACATGTTATTTCAGGTCCCCGAACCCCATTTCCTGTCTCCAGCCCCCTTTTCTGTCTCGCCAGGCGTCCTCTCCGTCGAGTCGTGGATTTGGGCTGCATCTGCGGACCGGGATTCACGACTCGACGGGAGGGGGTGTCGCCTTCTCGCACGACTCGGCGAGGGAGAGGGGGTTAGCGGATGGAGGTTGTCGTGAGGGCCGGGTTCGGGTCGGGGTAGCAGGCGACCGGGGCGGTGGTGGTGAGGAATTTCCACTTGATCTTGGCTTGGAGGGTCAGGCCGGGGTCGTCGTAGCTGGTGCCTTTGAGTTTGGTTTCGATGGCTGTGCCTGCGCGGCCGGATTTCAGGCGGACGCTGAGGGCCGGCAGTTGGAAGCTTGCGCCGCCGGGGATCGGACCGGCGACTTGGACGAGTACCGTGCTTCCGTCCAACTGGACGGACGGGGTCGAGTTGAGGCCTGAGCCGCCCGACAGTTTCGCGCTGACGTACGACGTGTTCGCGGGGACCGGGATGCGGAGGGCGAGGTCGCGGACCTCTTGGAGCCTGAAGCCCTTGACCTCACTCGGCAGCGTCCCCGGCTGAAGATCAACGGCCAGGGTGAAGCGGGTGTTCGGCCGGACGGTTGCCGGCGCGGTTGCATTCACGGCTTGGCGCAGGGAAAGGGTGTGCTGGCCGAACTTCGTGTTCGCTCGGCACGCATAGCTGGCGACCGGCTGGGCATTCGCAGGCGTGAGCAAGGCAAGTGTCACCACGAGACTGCAAAAAGTAGTCACTTGACTACTCTAAGGAGTTATCGCCCGAACAGGAACCATCCGCCGACGCCGGCTGCCGCGAAGACGAGCGGCAAGGCCAGCAGGAACCACATCCGCGTCCGGCGACGTCGCCGTACCGGTGGGTCCGTCGCGACCGTGGTGTCCAGGTCGTCGTCGGTGATCGCGGTCCGCTCCTCGGCGCGCAGCGGGGCCTCCTGCTCCAGCCGGTACGCCTCTGCCTCGAGCCGGTCGGCCAGCGAGTCCGCGCGCTCCCAGCGGTCCGCGACGCGGTACGCCAGGGCCCGCCCGAAGATGTCGTCGAGCTGCCCGACCGAGTCGTGCAGCACCGAGCGCAGGCTCGGCGGCGGCAGGTCTGGGTCCCGGTTGAGGACGTCGCCGATCGAGCTCGCGACGTACGGCGGATGCCCGGTGATCAACGCGTACGTCACCGCACCGACCGCGTAGATGTCTGCGCGCTCGTCGAACCCACCGTCACCGCGGCCCTGCTCCGGCGCCATGTACGACGGTGTGCCGACGGCCTGCGTGAGTCCGGACGCCTCCGCGGCCCGTTTCGCCAGGCCCAGGTCGGCGAGCACGATCCGATGCGTGCCGCCACCGGACTCGTCTCCTGGTCGCAGCAACAGGTTCGCCGGGGTGACGTCGCGGTGCACGACGCCCTCGCTGTGCAGCGCCGCCACCGCCCGCGCGAGATCCGCGCCCCACCACAGCGCGTCCACGGAGTCCAGCGGACCTTGCCGCAGTACGTCGCCCAGTGTGCCGCCGCCGACGTAGTCCATCACGAAGTACGGACGGCCGTCGTCGAGCTTGCCCACGTCGAAGACCCGGACGACCCGGTCGCTGGCGATCCGGCGCATCAGCCGTGCCTCGGACAGGAAGCGTTCGCGCACGTCGGCGCGCGACGCCCAGTTGTCCGCGAGGACCTTGACGGCGACGTCGACATCCAGGTCGTCGTCGTACCCCCGCCAGACGGTCGCGAACGCGCCTGCGCCGATTTTGTCCTGCAACCGGTACCGCCCGATGACATCCATCCCGGCTATTGTCGACCACAAGTGAGCTCAACCGTGACTGGGGGACGATGAACGAGGAGCTGGAGGAGCTGGCGGCCCGCGCAGCCGGGGGTGACCAGACGGTGCTTCCACGTCTCCTGCAGGCGATCCGGCCGCAGGTGCAACGGCGGGTGGCGAAGTTCCTGCCGTACCGCGAGGACGCCGAGGAGGCGGTCCAGGACACCCTGCTCCAGGTCGCCAACAAGGTGCACACCTTCAAGGGCACCGGCAGCTTCGCGGGCTGGGTGACGATCGTCGCCACCAACCAGGCCCGCCAGACCTACCGGACGCTGAAGCGCCGCTCCGTCGAGCAGTCCGCCGAGGTGCTGCCGGAGTCGGTCGACCCGCGCACCACGTCAGTGATCGCCGGTTCCCGCCTCGATCTGCTGGAGGCCCTCGAGGCGCTCGAGTCCAGCCACCCGCAGCTGGTCCAGCCGCTCGTGCTCCGCGACCTCGGCGCGCTCTCGTACGCCGAGATCGCCGACGAGCTCGACGTACCGCTCGGGACCGTCAAGGCCCGGATCCACCAGGCCCGGAAGGCCGTCGCGGAACGTCTGACCGTCCGCTAGCCCTCAGCCGAACGTACGGCGGACCGTCACGGCCCGGCGGAGGTCGTCGAGGAAGTTGGCGGTCTGCCGGCGGATGCCCGAGACCACGCTCTCGTCCGCGATCAGCGCCTCGGCCGGGGCGATCAGCTCCGCGTCGATCGCGTACCGCGGGGCGATCCGGGTGGCGGTCAGGCCGACAACCATGCCGGCCCGGATCTCCGCGGTCCGCGGGATGTCGGTGAAGAACCGCTGGACGTACGGCGCCGTGAGGGCGGTCTGGGACGGGTGCCAGAAGCCCTCCGCGGTGGCGAGGAGTTCTTGGACGCCGATCGACGGGTCGGTCATGATCCGGGCCCAGGCGGCTTCCTTGCCGTCGGGCAGGGCGGCGCGGCAGCGGGCCGCTTGCGTCACTCCTTCGGTGGACTTGTCCCGGGCCAGCTCGGCGTCGATCTCGGCCGCGCCGAACGCGCCGAGACGGACGAGCTGCAGGACGAGCGACCACCGCAGGTCCGCGTCGACGACCAGACCGTCCGGAGCGCCGCCGTTGTCGAGCCAGGAGGTCAGCAGCGCGGCATCGTCGGTGGTCGCGACGAACGTCCGAGCGGTGATCAGCTGCAGACTGCTTCCCGGGGCTGTGGTCGCGAGTTTGTTGCCGAGCGCATCGGCGACCGGCGCGCGGTACTGGTCGTAGTCCAGGTACCGGCCGAGCACGCGCCCCTCGAGCCACTGCGCCAGCGAGCCGACAGCGATGTCGCTGTCCTCGTGCGGGAGTGCGGCGACGAACAGGTCGACCGCCTGCCGCGGGTCCAGCTCGGCGTCGGCAACCGCGTCCCGGATCGAGTTCCAGATCACCGCGCGAGTGGTGCCGTCGGCAATCGCGGGCAGGACCGCCGGCAGGTTGGCCAGGCTGACCGCATCCAGCCGGATCTTCGCCCAGGTGTCATCAGCAGCATCCGCCACGATCACATCGTTGCCCAGCGCAACCTCGACGGAGTCCTCGGCGAGCACGACGTCCGTCGACGTGGCTGATCCGTCGGCCGCGTAGGCGCCGACGCTCAACTTGTGCAGGCGGCGCGAGTCGTCGGGACTCTTGCGGTGGAGGACGATTCCTTCGCCGGTCCGCTCGACCGTGATCGTGTCCAGCCCAGATGTCCGCAGCCACTGCTCCGACCACGTGTCCAGGTCCCGCGCGCCGGCCTCGGTCAGCTTCTCGATGAACTCGTGCAGGTCCGCGTTCCCGTATTCGTGCGCCTCCAGATGCGCGTTGACCCCCTTGAGGAACACTTCGTCCCCGAGGTACTTCGCCAGCTGCTTGAGCACCGCGGCGCCCTTCGCATACGAGATCCCGTCGAAGTCGTCGAGGGACTGCCGCGCGTCCTTCAGGCTGTCCGGGGCGACCGGGTGCGTCGAGCTGCTCTGGTCGGTCTGCAGCCCCCACCACTTGCGCACGAACGCGAAGTCGGTCCAGTTGCCCCCGTAGCTGGTCGCCTCCTCGGACACGCGGTGCGCCATGTACTCGGCGAACGACTCGTTCAGCCACATGTCGTTCCACCACTTCATGGTGACCAGGTCGCCGAACCACATGTGCGCCATCTCGTGCACGACGATCCGGGCGCGGGTACTGCGCTCCGCCTCGGTCGCCTGCCCGCGGAACACCAGGCTGTCGGCGAACGTCACGCAGCCCGGGTTCTCCATCGCGCCGAGGTTGAAGTCCGGCACGAACACCTGCCAGTACTCGCCGAACGGGTACCGCTGCCGGAAGAGCCGGTGGTACTCGTCGAGTGCCTCGCGGGTGGTCCGGAACAGGTCCTCGGCGTCCCGGTCCAGGTGCTCCTTCAGCGATTGCCGGCAGGCGAGCCCGAGCGGGATCCCGTCGTACTCGCTGCGGATCTGGTGGTACGGGCCGGCGACGAGCGTGACGAAGTACGTCGACAGCGGCTTGGTCTCGGCGAGTGTCCACTCCCCCGGCGCGATCCGGGTGGCAGCGCCGTTGCCGAGGACAACCCAATCCTCGGGGCATTTGACCGTCATCGTGTACGGCGCCTTGAGGTCGGGCTGGTCGAAGCACGGGAAGTACCGCGGGGCGGACTCCAGGGACGACATGCCGTACGTGTAGGCGCGCCCGTCGGCGGCGTCGATGGATCGCACCAGACCCTCGCCGTCGGCGGAGTACTTCAGCTCGGCGGTCACGACGAGCTCGTTCTCGGCCGTCAGCCCGGTGAGCGGGAAGCGACCGCCGTCGAGCGCGCCGGGATCGAGCGCCTGCCCGTTGAGCTCGACACTGACGAGTCGCTCGGGCTTCACGTCCACCCAACTGGTGGTGCTCGCGGCCCCGAAGCGGATCCGGCTGGTCGTGACGAAGGTGTCCCCCGAGCCGGTGAGGTCGAAGGCGACCTCGTACGACCGCAGGGCCAGATCCGCCGCCCGTTGCCGGGCCTCTTCTACAGTCAGCGCGCGCATGAACAGCACGCTATCCCGGCGGGGTGCGAGCGGTGGCCGCGGCCAGGTTGGCCACTGCGCGAATCTCGTCGTTCGTCGTACTTGTGAGCACCGTCGCGATCAGCTCGGCATCCTGCGGCTCGGCCAGATTGGTCAGGACGTTCAAGGCGCTCACGTGGTCGAAGCCGGCCCGGATGTCCTCGCCCGCCTCGACCGGCGGCCGGGAGAGGATCTCGCGTGCGACCTGCCGGACCTCATCGGCCATCGGTTCGAGCGGATTGCCGCCACTCACCTGCGTGTACGCCGCGGCGACCTGGTACATGTTCAGCGCCCGGCACACCATGTCGATGTTCTGGCTGTGCAGCAACGCACCGAACGCCTGCAGGGGGATGCCGACCTCGTCCATACCCAGACGCTAGCTGAAGAACGCGAGCACCTTCTGGGCGGCATCGGGACCGGTCATCATCTCCGCAACCTCGGCGGACATCGTCGCGATCTTGGTGGTCCGCGCGAACATGGCCGGCTCGTACTGCTCGAGGGCGGCGTCCAGGTCGCCCGGATGCGCGGCGATCGCCTGCGCCAGCTCGGCGGCGTCGAGCATGGCCTGGTTCGCGCCCTCACCGTGCGACGGCATCAGGTGCGCGGCGTCCCCGAGCAGGGTGAGTCCCGACCGGCGTGGCCAGGTCATCCCGATCGGCAAGAGGTACGCCGGGCGCACGACGAACGGCTCGTCGCAGGCGGCCAGCAGGCGGCGGAACTGCGGCGCCCACCCGTGCGGAAGGTCGATCGCCTCCGTGGGGTCGATGTCGGGCGGAGCCTGGATCGAGATGCTGACGCTGATCACCCCGTTGCCATTGCGTTGCGCGCCCAGCATCCGGTCCGGTCCGAAGACCCAGTAGTTGCCGCGGCCAACCATCTCGGCCAGCTCGGGCTGGGTGCGATCGGCATCGTGGATCGTGCTCTGCACGACGGTCTTGCCGGAGTACGCCGGCTCGATGTCGGTGAGCAGCGGACGGACCCGGGAGTTGGCGCCGTCTGCACCGACGAGCAGATCGCAGGCCGCGGTGCTGCCGTCGGCGAAGTGCAGGACGCCGGCTTCTGCGTGGGTGAAGGCGCTGCCCCAGCGGACGGTCTCTGCCGGGAGGGACTGCAACAGGATGTCCCGCAGGTCGGCGCGGTCGATCTCCGGGCGCAACATCGGAGCGTCGTCCGGGGTGTCCTCCTGGAGCAGCAACGTGCCGGTGTGATCCAGCATGCGCAGGTCCTGACCTTCGCGGCGCGCGGCCGCGAGGAACTCCTGCTCCAGGCCGGCCAGGCTCAATGCGGCCTGACCGCTGTCGGTGTGCAGGTCGAGCATGCTGCCCTGGCTGCGGGCGTCGCCGGACGCATCCCGCTCGTACACGACGGAGTCGATGCCGTGGACGTGCAGGATCCGCGCGAGCGTCAGTCCGCCCGGTCCGCCGCCGATGATCGCGATCATGATGCCTCCCTCGATACAGTGTATTGATTTATACACTGTATCGAACGAAGCCGGTGTATTGTTTTGCCGGTGACAGACAGTCGGCTGGTCTGGGAGCGGCCGGAGCCGTCCGAACGGCAGCGGCCGAGTCCGCTCAGCCGGGAGCGCATCGTCCGGGCCGCGATCGACCTGGCCGACGCCGCCGGCTTGGACGCGGTGTCACTGCGCAAGGTCGCCGGCGCGCTCGACGCCGGCCCGATGCGCCTCTACCGGTACGTCGACACCAAGGACGAGCTGCTCGAGCTGATGGTCGACACCGTGTACGGCGAGATCCCGGCGCCGGCCGGCGCGACCTGGGGCGACGTACTGCGATCCATCGCGACCGGCATCCGCGAGGCTGCCTTGCGGCACGAATGGTTCGCCGATCTGCACGGCGGCCGGCCGCGCTTCGGGCCGGCCGCGCTCGCCCACACAGAGGCGTCCCTGACCGCGCTGCGAGCCACCGGTCTCGACCTCGGCACGATGTCGAGCGCGCTCGACGCGTTGAGCGTCTACCTGGTCGGCGCCGTCCGCAAGGAGGTGACCGAGCGACGGGCCGAACGCACATCCGGCCTCGACAGGCATCAATGGCAGCACGCGACCGCGCCGTACATCCAGCGGATGTTTGCTACTGGCAACTACCCGGCGCTGCAGGAATGGGTGCACGACGCACCCCACCGGACCGCCGCCGAGATCTTCGACCTCGGCCTGAGCTACCTGATCGACGGCATCCAGAGCCGGCAGCGAAGCTAGCGTCCCGCTGCCGCGTGCAGATGTGTTGCGAGCAGGTGGGCGGACTCGGGAGCGTTGGCGGCGTAGCAGAGCAGATGACTGCGGGTCGACCACGCGTCCTGCAGCGGGCAGATGTCCAGCGCGACGATCGCGTCGACAGCCCGGCGCGGCACGATCGCCAGACCGGCACCGGCGGTCGCGAGCGTGATCAGGGTGTGCAGGGTCGGCACGACGGTGCGGTAGCGCGGCGCCGGGGCGTGCGGGCCGAGGCGTTCGTCCATCCATTGCGTGAGCGGTGAGTTGCGGTCGAGACCGACCAGGGGATGTTCGGCAACCTCGGCGTACGCGATCGAGGTGCGGCCGGCGAGGGTGCCGCCGGCCTGGCCGATCACGACGAGGGAGTCGTCGGCGAGCGGCTCGGTCCGCAGTGAGGTCGGTTCGTCGTCGAGGATCACGCCGAGGTCGGCCTCCCCGGCGGCGAGCAGGCGGACACTCCGGACGGTACGACGCTCGCTCACGGTGACGTCGTACTCCGGGTGGTCGCGGAGGAACGTCGCCAGTGCGACCGGGACGAGCTGGTGCATCGCGGAACCACCGGCGACCAGACGGATCGGAACTGTGCTGGAGACGGCGTACGACGCGACCGCGCTGTCCAACCTGGTCGTCTGGGCGAGCACCTCGCGGGCGTGCCGTGCGAGCGTGGCGCCGGCGGGAGTCAGGCGGACACCGCGGCGCTCGCGGATCAGGAGCGGTACACCGGCCTGCGCTTCGAGGGCCCTGACCCGCGCACTGGCCGAAGGCAGACTGAGGTGCATCACCCGCGCGCCGCCGGTGATCGAGCCTTCTGCCGCGACATTCGTGAACAGCCGGAGATCGTCGAGGTCGTACCGCATGAGCCCAGCCTACGTCTCAGGCTAAGTCTGGCTACGGGGATTGCGCATTGTGAACCGAGGGACCCAGCGTTGATCCTCGAAGGGTGCTGCTGATTCTTCTGGCCGGTGTCGCGGCCGGCATGCCGCCGGTCACCGCGAACGCGACCACGACCGTCGCCCTGCTGCCCGGCAACGCGACCAGTGCGTGGGTCTACCGGCGGGAGATCGAGGGCTTCGCCCATCCGTCGCGCGCTCGGCTCACGCTCGCCGGCGTCTGCGGCGGCGCGATCGGCGCCGGCCTGCTGCTGTTGTTGCCGTCGGCATCTTTTGACGCCGCGGTGCCGTGGTTCCTGGCGTTCGCCACCGCGATCGCGATGACCGCTGTCTTCTTCGTGCGGGCGTTCGGATGAACCGCGCCCACCTGGCTATGGCCTACCAGGCATGCGAAGTCGCCGATCTGGCGACCGCCGCAGTCGCGCTCGACGACCCGGCCGAGGCGCTCGAGCAGGCTGCCCGCGTGCTCGCAGCAGCACAGCAGCTGGTCGCCGCCGCGGACCGTCTCGTCGACCGCACAGTCCCGACGGATCCCCTGCAACTGTTCGCCTACCAGCATCCCGAGGAGGCGTCGGCAGACATCAGCGACTGGCTCCGCCGCCACCGAGGTCACGACCGCGCGGAATGCCCTGACGCTGACGCTCGCGCTCACGGTTGAGGTAGAGCCCGGTGGCCGTCGACACGCTCGTCAGCAGCCAGACAGCCACCCCGGCATCGTCGGTGACACCAATCACCGGCAGCAGGTCGGGCAGGATGTCGATCGGCGAGATCAGGTAGACCAGCGCCAGGACCCAGATGAACGGCCTGTTCTTCGGCAGGTCGGCGTACGTGCCCTGACGAACATCCCGGAGCAGTCGCGGCAGCGCGCGGGCGCGCTGGAACACGTCCCCGACCGGCACCGGTTCGCCGGCCGCGATCTTGCGCCGGCGGACGCGACGCCGCCGTACGACACCGAACGCGCCGACTGCCACGCCCAGCACGAGCAGCCCGCCCCCGACCGCCACGGCAGGCATCCCGGCCACGTCCCCGTCCCGGAAGATCAGGGTCAACAGCCCGATCAGCCCGAGAAACCCACCGAAGTACACCATCCACCAACTGTAGGGGTCGAAAGGCCGCCGAAAGAGCAGACCGGCGGTTCACGCTCCCCCGGCTAACTTGGTTGCGTGCGATGACTGGTGGTAGAGGACCTGCTCGGGTCGGCGCGCCGGCCGCTTGGGTCAGCGGTTGTAGGGCTGGGACAGGAGCGGGCGGGTGTTGGTGAGGACCTGCTCGTAGTTGGCGCGGACCTCGGTGGCGTCGAGGGTGATCGCCTGCTCGGGCTTGCCGAGCGGGACCTGCCAGGTTGGCGGGGTGTCGGCGCCGGACAGGGCCCAGGCTGCTTGGCGGGCCGCGCCCAGGGCGACGTACTCGGCCGGCTCGGGCAGGACGACTTCGGCGCCCAGCAGAGCCGGCGCCAAGGCTTGTACGGCGCGGGAGCGGGCGCCGCCACCCAGGAGCAGGACGCGGTGGACAGGGAGGCCCTGCGTGCGGAGGGCGTCGACGGCGTCGGCGAGGCCGCAGAGGAGGCCCTCGACCGCCGCGCGGGCCATCGTCGCGGGCTGCATGGTCGCGCGGGTGAGGCCGTAGATCAGGCCGGTGGAGTGCGGGAGGTCCGGCGTACGCTCGCCGTCGAGGAACGGGAGCAGGACCAGGCCGTCGCTGCCGGGTGAGGTGATCGCCGCCTCGTCGAAGGCGGCCAGGTCGAGGCCGAGCATCTGCGCGGTCGCGGACATCACGCGGGCGGCGTTCAGGGTGCAGACGAGCGGGAGGTACTCACCGGTGGCGTCGGCGAAACCGGCGACCAGGCCGGTCGGGTCCGCGGTCGGGTGAGCCGAGCGCGCGAACGCAGTACCGCTGGTCCCGAGCGAGACGGCAACGTCGCCAGGCCGCAGGTCGAGCCCGAGCGCAGCGGCCGCATTGTCCCCCGTGCCGGCCGCGATCGCCGCACCGAAGGCGGTCTGCCCGACGACCTCAGCCGGTCCCGCGACGCGCGGCAGAGCAAGCTGCCGCCCGAACGCAAGCTCGACCAGGTCAGTCCGGTAGCTGTTCGTCGCCGCCGACCACCACCCGGTCCCGGACGCGTCGCCCCGATCAGTGGTAATCCCCTCGACGCCCTGCCGGTCAGCAGCCAGCTTGTGCGTCATCCAGTCATGCGGCAACACGACGGCTGTCGCACGAGAGGCAGCCTCCTTCTCGCGTACCCAGCGCAGCTTGGTGACAGTGAAGGATGGGACCGGGACCGAGCCGATCGCTTCGGCCCAGGCTTCTGGGCCGCCGAGCTCGGCGACGAGCTCTTCGGTCGCGTCGGCTGAGCTGGTGTCGTTCCAGAGGACGGCGGGGTGGACCACCTCGCCGGAATCGTCCAGCAGGACCAAGCCGTGCTGCTGGCCGCCGACCGCGATCGCCTGGACGCCGTCGAGCAGGCCGTCGGACGCGATCTCCCACGCCTTCCACCACTCACCCGGATCCACCTGGGTGGCGTCCGGGTGCGGCGCGCGGCCCTCGCGGACCACCGCTCCGGTCTCGGCGTCGCACACCAGAACCTTGGTCGCCTGGGTGGAGCAGTCCACCCCGGCAACCAGCCTCAGCTCAGTCATGGCTCCGACGCTACAGGGCTTCGAGAGTGGCGCGCGCTCCGATCTCGTGGAGCGACGTCAAAGCGGCCTTGTACTGCGTGACGAACCGCTCGTCCGACGCGAGATCACCGAACAGATCCGGATCCGAGATGAACACCAGCGGATCCTCCCGGTTGTGCCGCGCGCGCTCGACCAGCTTGTCGCGCAACCGGTCGACGACCTCGATCGACCCGCCCTGCTCGTCCGTCCCCTCGGCGTACCGCGCCCACGAGGCCACCACCAGCACCGAACGTTTGATCTCGCGATCTGCCGCCAACTGCTCGCGCACCACCGGCAGCAGCCACTTCGGGATCCGGTCCGAACTCTCCGCGCACAGGCGCGCCAGCGTGTCCCGCACCTCCGGGTTCGCGAACCGCTCGATCAGCTGGTGCCGGTACCGATCCAGATCGACCCCGGGCACCGGCGGCAACGTCGGCGTACCTTCGTTGTCCATGTAGCCGAGCAGGAAGTCCACGAACAAGTTGTCCTCACACACCTCGTGCGCGTACCGGTAGCCGGCCAGGTAGCCGAGGTAGCAGAGCGCCTGATGGGAGGCGTTGAGCAGCCGCAGCTTCATCAGCTCGTACGGCTCGACGTCCTCGACGATCTGGACGCCGACATCCTGGTACGGCGGCCTGCCGTCGCCGAAATCGTCCTCGAGCACCCACTGCGTGAACGGCTCGCACACCACCGGCCAGCCGTCCTCGATCCCGCACCGCTCCGCCAGCGCCTCCCGGTCCGCATCCGTCGTCACCGGCGTGATCCGGTCGACCATGCAGTTCGGGAACCGCACCTCGGTCTCGAGGAAGTCGGCGATGTCCGGATCTTTCAGCCGCGCGAACGACGACAGCATCTTCCGCGCCACGTGCCCGTTGCCCGGGATGTTGTCGCACGACATCACGGTGAACGGCGGTAGGCCGGCCGCCCGCCGCCGCGCCAGCGCCTCGACGATGAACCCAAACGCGCTCCCCGGCGTCGCGCCCGGCTCCAGGTCGGCGGCCAGCGAAGGATCGGAGGCGTGCAGCTCCCCGGTCACCTGGTTCACGTGGTACCCGCCCTCGGTGATCGTCAGCGACACGATCCGTGTCGCCGGGTCCACCATCCGGTCGAGCACGGCGTTCGGGTCGTCGGGCGCGAACAGGTACCCGACGATCGACCCGATCACCCGCGGCTCCAGCGTGCCGTCCGGGTGCTTGATCACCAACGTGTACAGGCCGTCCTGCGCGGCCATCACGTCGGCCATCCGCCGGTCCTGCGGGAGCACGCCGACGCCGACGATCCCCCAGTCCAGGGCCTTCCGGTCGTTCATCAATCGGTCCAGGTACATGGCCTGATGTGCCCGGTGGAATCCGCCGACGCCGAAGTGCACGATGCCGGGCGTCACCGCCGTACGGTCGTACGACGGCACCCCGATCTCATGGCCCAGGGCATCAAGAGCAGCGGTGGACAGTTTCACTTGACCGCCCCCAGCGACAGCCCCTGGACGAGCTTGTCCTGTGCGGCGAACCCGGCGATCAGCACCGGCAGCGACACCACGATCGACGCGGCACAGACTTTGGCGAGGAACAATCCTTGACTGGTCACGAACCCAGTCAAGAACACCGGAGCCGTCTGCGCCACTGTGCCGGTCAGCACTCGGGCGAACAGCAGCTCGTTCCAGCTGAAGATGAAGCAGATCAGCGCGGCCGACGCGATACCGGGTGTGACGACCGGTGCGACCACGGACCGGAGCGTTCTGGTCAGTGACGCGCCGTCGACCGACGCGGCCTCGAGGATCTCGACCGGCACCTCGGACAGGAAGCTGCGCAGCATCCAGACCGCGATCGGCAGGTTCATCGAGGTGTAGAGGATGATCAGCAGCCAGATGTTGTCCAGGAACCCGACCGACTGCGCGAACAGGTAGATCGGCAGCAGGCCGGCCACCACCGGCAGCATCTTGGTGGACAGGAAGAAGAACAGCACGTCGGTCCACTTCTTCACCGGCCGGATCGACAGCGCGTACGCCGCCGGGAACGCGAGCAGGATGACCAGCGCGGTGGACAGGATGCTCGCGGTCAGCGAGTTCGCGATCGAGGGCCAGGGTCCGGTGTCGAAGAACGACCGGTAGCCGTCGAGGGTGAGCGGCGCCGCGATGTCCGGCGGGTTCTTGGCCGCGTTCTCCTCGGAGTGGAACGAGGTCAGCAGCATCCACAGCACCGGCAGCACGAACAGGATGCCGACGATCCACGCGACCCCGCTCAGGACGAACCCACCACCGCGATTCTTCCGCCCGGTGACAATCGTGACCTGCCCGCTCATTTGCCGCTCTCCTCTCGGAACAACGTGGACACCGACCGCAGCGCGAAGGTCGCGATGGCGATCGTGCCGATCACCACGATCACGCCGGCCGCGGAGGCCCGTCCGTAGTCGTGGGCGGTGTAGAAGGTCTGATAGATCGTGTACGGCAGGTTCGCCGTCCCGAGACCGCCGGACGTGATCGTGAAGACCGCGTCGAAGTTCTGTACGACGTAGATCGAGCCGAGCAGCGCGGACAGCTCGAGGTACTGGCGCAGGTGCGGGAGCGTCATGTAGCGGAAGATCTCCCACTGGTTCGCGCCGTCGATCCCGGCCGCCTCGATCACGTCGAGCGGACGGCTCTGCAGGCCGGCCAGCAGGATCAGCATCATGAACGGCGTCCACTGCCAGACCAGCGCGAAGATGATCGACCACAACGGCTGGTTGCTGATCCAGTCGGGTTGCGGCGCGTTGTCACCGAAGATCCACTTCAGCACACCGTTGAACAGGCCGTACGTCGGGTTGTACAGCGCGTGCTTCCAGAGCAGGGCCGCGGCGACGGGCACGATCAGGAACGGCGTGATCATCATCGTCCGGACCGCGCCCCGGCCGCGGAACTTGCGGTCGAGCAGCATCGCGATCAGCAACCCGAGCACCAGGCTGATCAGGACGACGCCCGCGGTGAGCAGGATCGTCACCCAGATCGCGTGCCGGGTGTTCGCATCCGTCAGCACCCGGCGGAAGTTGCTGAAGCCGGCGAAGCCACGCTCGTCGGGGTAGTACGCGTTCCAGTCCATGAAGGACACGATGATCGTGACCACGAACGGCAGCTGGGTCACGATGATCATGAAGACCAGCGCCGGCAGCAACGGCCCGCGCCGGGCCCAGTCACCGGCCTTCCGCATGACCGTTCCCTCAGGTGGCGGCGCTTTCCGCCGCGGCTTGGTGCCGGTCTCAGGCTTCGCGTCGACGGACATGACCCACTCCCCTCACTTCGCCTGTCGCGAGCGGTACCGCTCGGCGACGTCGTCGGCGAGCACCTGCCCGCGTTTCAAGGCCTTGTCGACGCTCATCCGCCCGGCGATCGCCGAGCTCACGTCCTGACTGACCTGGGTCCCGAGGTCCGGGAACTCCGGGATGTCGACGAACTGGATCCCCGGCGCCGGCCGCGGCTGGACGCCCGGGTTGTTCGGGTCCGCGTTCTCGATCGCCGACTTGGTCGGCTCCGCGAAGGCGGTCGCCTCCTTGACGTAGTCCGGGATCTCGTACGTCGACGCGCGCTTGCCGGCCGGAACGTTGGACCAGCCAACCTTCTCGCCGACGAGCTTCTCGTAGTCCTTGCCGGAGGCCCAGGAGATGAACTTCCAGGCCGCGTCCTTCTTCTTCGAGGCTTCCTGGATGCCCCAGGCCCACGCGTACAGCCAGCCGGAGCTGTCGGTCTTGACGACCGGCGCCGGCGCGTAGCCCATCTTGCCCTTGACCGGCGAGTTCGGCGCCTCGAGCGATCCGGCCGCCGACGTCGCGTCGTACCACATCGCGACGTTGCTCTGGATGGTGTTGTTCAGGCACTCGGTGAAGCCGGCCTGCGGTGCGCCCGCCTCGCCGTGGGCGCGGACCAGATCGACGTAGAACTTGGTCGCCTCGGTGAACGCCGGCGAGTCGACCTGGGCCTGCCAGTCCTGCGTGAACCAGGTGCCGCCGAAGGTGTTCACCACCGTCGTGAGCGGAGCGAACACCTGACCCCAGCCGGGCTGGCCGCGCAGACAGATGCCACGCATCCCCGGTTGCGCGTTGTCGACCTTGGCCGCGATGTCCGCGACCTCCTGCCAGGTCGGCTTGGCGGGCATCGTGATGCCCTTGGAGGCCAGGATGTCCTTGCGGTACATCAGGAACGACGACTCGCCGTAGAACGGTTCGCCGTAGATCTTGCCGTCGTCCGCGGTCATCGACTGGGTCATCGGCTTGAGGATGTCGTCCTGGTCGAACGACGGGTCCTTGGCGATGTAGTCCGACAGCGGCGCGATCCACTTGCTCCTGGCGTAGATCGGGATCTCGAAGTTGCTCACCGACGCCACGTCGTACTGACCGGCCTGGCTGGAGAACTCCTGGCTGATCTTGTCCCGGACGTCGTTCTCCGGCAGCACGGTGAAGTTCACGTGGATGCCGGTCTGCTTGGTGAAGTTGTCCGCGGTGAGTTTCTGCAGATCGACCATCTGCGGGTTGTTCACCATCAGCACGTTGATGCTGTCGGCGCTGTCGCCGCCACCGGCGCCACCACCCCAGCCGGCGCAGCCGCTGACCGCACCCAGCACGAGTGCGATCCCGACCGCCGTAAGCCTTCGTCCGGGCACTAGCCGCTCCTCATCCCACACCCCCGCCGAGCGAAGCGAGGCGGGGCTTTTGGCTGTTGCTTTTGTCTTGTGCTTTCAGGGGTGTGCTCATTTGAGCACGGGTCCGCTCACAGCATGAGTGAACCGGGAAGGCACTTGACCTGTCAAGGGTCTGTGCAACACTTGGGTCCGTTGGTGCTCATATGAGCGGGGAGGCTGTTCATGGAGACCGTCGGGCCGGCACAGTTGGTGCTCACCGCGTCGATCGCACGGCGGTACTACGTCGACGGGCGATCGAAGGTGGAGATCGCGGACGAGTTCCGGCTGAGCCGGTTCAAAGTCGCGCGGTTGCTCGATCAAGCGCGCAGCAGTGGGCTGGTGCGGATCGAGATCAGCCACCCGGGCGCCATCGACCTCGACCTGTCCTCGCGGCTGCAGGAGTCGCTCGGGCTGCGGCGCGCGATCGTCGTCGACACCCCCGAGGTCGACGAGCCCGCCCTGCGGACCCAGCTCGGCAAGGCGGCCGCCGATCTGCTGTCGGAGATCGTCACGCCTGAAGACGTGCTCGGCCTCGCGTGGGCCCGTGCGGTGACCGCGATGACCGAGCAGCTGACCGCACTCGCGCCGGTGCCGGTCGTCCAGCTCACCGGTGCGCTCACCCGGCCGGACGTCGAGGCGAACTCGGTGGAGCTCGTCCGCCACACGGCGCGGTTGTCCGGCGGACCGGCGTACCTGTTCTATGCGCCGCTCGTCGTGCCGGATGCGGCCACCGCGCGGGCGTTGCGGCAGCAGCCCGAGGTGGCGGAGGCGATCAGCCACTTCGACTCGGTGACCAAGGCCGTGGTCGGGCTCGGGTCGTGGGCGGCCGGGCAGTCGACGCTGTACGACGCGATGGACGAGAAGGCCTGCGAACAGCTCGAGAAACGCGGTGTGGTCGCGGATATCTCCGGGGTGTTCGTGGACGCGGACGGCCAGCCGGTGCAGAGCCGCGTCACCGACCGGGTGATCGCGATCAACGCCGAGCAGATGGACAAGATCGACGAGGTGATCGCGATTCCGTACGGCCTGGCGAAGGTCGCCGCGGTGCGCGCCGCCGTACGCAGTGGACTGGTCAACGGGATCGTTACCCACGCACCCCTGGCGAAGGCCCTGCTGAACGAGACACACTGACCCGCGATGCCTGCTGAGGTTGAGACCCAGTTGCTCGGCGGTACTGCGAACCGTGGGTTGGTCGTGCGGGTCGGGGACACCGTCCGGAGACCGTTGCGCGCCAGCAGTACGGCGACGCATGCGCTGCTGCAGCATCTGGAGAGCGCCGGGTTCAAGGGCGCGCCGACGTTCCTGGGGATCGACTCGCACGGGCGGGAGGTGTTGTCGTACCTCTCCGGCGAGACGGTGACGACGCCGTACCCGGACTGGTCGATGACGGACGAGGCGCTGGACAGCGTCGCGCAGCTGCTGCGGGCGTACCACGAGGCGGTGGCGGACTTCCGGCCCGCCGGTCTGGAGTGGGCCGAGCCGGTGCCGGCCGCGTACGTCACCGGACTGATCAGCCACAACGATCCGAACCTGGACAACGTCGTGTTCCGGGACGGCGTCGCGGTCGCGCTGATCGACTTCGACCTCGCCGGCCCTGGTTCACCGCTCTGGGACGTCGCCACGGCGGTCCGCTTGTGGGCCCCGCTACGCCCCGACGCGGACATTCACGACGTACGCCGAGGTCGCTCCCTGGCCCGCCTGCGCCGCTTCGCCGACGCCTACGGCCTGACGGACGCCGACCGCCTCCGCCTGGTCGACGCGGCCGCCGACAACCACGTCTGGTGCATGGACTACGTCCGCCGCGGCGCCGAAACCGGCCACCCCTGGTTCCACCAACGCTGGACCACCGGCGAATCCGAACTCACCAACCGCACCAACACCTGGTTCACCCAACAGGCCGCGTCACTCCACCAGGCTCTCCTGGACTGAGCTCCCGCTCGGCCTCCTGGACACCCTCGTAGTACTTGCCCTGCAGCCGCCTGACCCACGGCGGGATGAACGCCGCCAGCAGATTCGGGAACGGCGGGACCCCGTCCTGGTCGGTGAGCAGCGACAGCACGAAGGCCGTCGCGACCAGACCGATCACCACGATCCAGCCACGCCGGCAGATCCACGGCCCACGATCGGCGATCAACCCTCGCCGCGTCGCCGCGCCGACCCCGAACAGGACGCCGGTCAGCCCCACCACGGCTGCGGTTGCTACCTGGAACCACCGTTCGGCTCCCGCGTACGGGCCGAACCCGCGGAGGGTCAGCACGCCGGACACGAGCCACCCCACCGCGATCAGGGCGTAGCAGGCGGCACCCAGCTTCATTTTCGGCACACCTGGATATCGCAGGTGCGGATTGGCTGTTACTGCAGGAAGTGGCAGAGAATGTGGCGGTGGGTTCACGGGTGGTGTTGCTGGCTGGGCCGTCGGGGGCTGGGAAGTCGCGGCTGGCGGAGCAGGTCGGGTTGCCAGTGGTGCGGCTGGACGACTTCTACCGCGACGGGGACGACGAGGCGATGCCGCGCTCCCCGCTCGGCATCGTCGACTGGGACGACCCGCGGTCCTGGGACGGCGACCGCGCGGTCGCGGCCCTCGAACAGCTGTGCACGACGGGTGCCGCGGACCTCCCGATCTACGACATCGCCGCCGACGGCACCGTCGGTCACCGTCCGGTCACCACCGAGGGTTCGACACTGATCGTTGCTGAGGGCATCTTCGCGGATCAGATCGCCGGCGCGCTCCGCGACCGTGGCCTGCTCGCCGCCGCGATCTGCGTCTACCACCACCGGCTCGTCACGTTCTTCCGCCGCTTCCAGCGGGATCTGCGCGAGCACCGCAAACCCCCGCTGACCCTGCTCAGGCGCGGACTGCTCCTGCTCCGCGACGATCCCCAGGTCGTCCGCCGCTGCGTCGAAGCCGGCTGCGAACCCCTGCACCCGAAGGCCGCCCGCCACCGGATCGAGACGCTTCTCACGCCGTCCACGTCCTCGTAGGACAAGACTGTTCGCCTGGAGTTCACCATCTTCTGATGGCATCGGCCTCGGAACTGTCGGATGCGCTCGGGGGCGAGTAGCCGGACGGAGAGGGACCGTGAAACGGAGCCGAACCCTGGGCGTTGCCGTTGTCGTGACCGGCCTGCTGCTGGGTGTGACCGCCTGCGGCAGCGAGGACGGTACGTCGGCCGGCGCAGCCGAGACTCCCGCCGCCAAGCACTCGGCGCTGTCGGGCCCGGCGCAGAAGTCGAAGAGCTCGCTGGCCGGCCTCGTCGCCCTGCCTCGCGGTTATGTCGCCGACCCGCGCAATGACACCGGCCCGTTCACCGCGACCGCGTTCCTGAACACCTGGTCCGCCGACCCGGCGCTGGACCGCGCGCTGCTGCTGAACGCGAGCTTCGCCGAGGGGTACCGCGCCAGCCGCGTCAGCCCGGACAGGAAGAAGCGTTACACGCTGCAGCTGTTCAAGACCGGCTCGGCCGGCAAGGCAGCGGTTCTCCAGAAGGGTCTGTGGAACCAGGACACCCACGAGCACCCGTTCAACCTCGCCGGCGCCCTGTCCGACGCCCGGGTCGAGTACGACGGCGGCACCGACCAGTCCGCTGCCGTTGCCGAGGTCAGCCTCGCCGTCGGCCCGATGGTCGTCGAGATCAGCGTCCGCGAGGTAGGTGCCCTGGGCAGCAATCTCACCCCGGACACCGCGCTCGTGACCGCATTGGCGAAGGAACAGCGAGCCCGCCTCACCGCGACCTCGAGTTAACCGATCCGGTCTATCACCAACGGACCTGGCTGGTAGGAGTCCGCGACCGCTACCGCGTCGGCCAGCGACTCCAGCGCACGGTCGATCCGGCTCGCGTCATCAGTGTGCAGCGTCAGCAGGGGCTGACCTTCCTGGATCTGGTCGCCGGGCTTGGCGTGCAGCTCCACGCCGGCCACCGCGGACACCGGGTCCTCCTTGCGCGCCCGCCCCGCACCAAGACGCCAAGCGGCCACACCGACAGCGAGGGCGTCGAGCTTGGACAGGGTGCCAGAGGCCGGAGCCGGTACGACGTGCTGCTCGGGCGCGATCGGGAGCTCCGCGGACGGATCGCCACCCTGGGCGGAGATCATCGCGCGCCAGGCGTCCATCGCAGTACCGTCGCGCAGCTTCTCGGCCGGGTCGACGTCGGTGACGCCGGCCGCGGCGAGCATCTCCTTGGCCAGGGCAACGGTCAGCTCGACCACGTCCGCGGGACCGCCGCCGGCCAGCACCTCGACGGATTCCCGGACCTCGAGCGCGTTGCCCGCGGTCAGGCCGAGCGGTACGGACATGTCGGTCAGCAGGGCAACGGTCTTCACGCCGGCGTCGGTGCCCAGCGCAACCATGGTCTCGGCGAGGTCGCGGGCGTCGGTCAGATCCTTCATGAACGCGCCGGATCCGACCTTCACGTCCAAGACCAGCGCACCGGTGCCCTCGGCAATCTTCTTGCTCATGATCGAGCTGGCGATCAACGGGATCGCCTCGACCGTGCCGGTCACGTCGCGCAGTGCGTACAGCTTCTTGTCGGCCGGAGCCAGACCGTCGCCGGCGGCGCAGATCACCGCGCCGACATCCTCCAGCTGCTGCATCATCTCGTCGTTCGACAGCGCCGCGCGCCAGCCGGGGATCGACTCCAGCTTGTCCAGCGTGCCGCCGGTGTGCCCGAGACCGCGCCCGGACAGCTGCGGTACGGCGACCCCGCAGGCCGCGACCAATGGTGCCAACGGCAACGTGATCTTGTCGCCGACACCGCCGGTCGAGTGCTTGTCCGCGGTCGGCCGGGACAGCTTGCCGAAGTCCATCCGCTCGCCGGACGCGATCATCGCCGCGGTCCAGCGGGCGATCTCGCGCCGGTTCATCCCGTTCAGCAGGATCGCCATCGCGAGCGCGGACATCTGCTCGTCGGCGACGTCGCCCTTGGTGTAGGCGTCGATCACCCAGTCGATCTGCCCGTCGCTCAGCTCGCCCTTGTCCCGCTTGGCCCGGATGACATCCACCGCGTCGAAACTCATTACTCCTCCAGAAACTCGGGCCCGAACGCGTCCGGCAGCAACTCCCGCAACGGCCGGACGCCCGTCGGCGTCTCGATCAGCAGCCCAGGGCCGCCGTTCTCGTGCAGCAACTGCCGGCACCGTCCGCACGGCGTCAGCAGATGCTCGTGCCGATCCACGCAGGTGAACGCAACCAGCCGCCCGCCCCCGGTCCGGTGCAGATCCGACACCAGCCCGCACTCGGCACACAACGTCAGGCCGTACGAAGCGTTCTCCACGTTGCACCCGGCAACAACCCGGCCGTCGTCCACCAGGGCCGCCGCGCCGACCGCGAAATGCGAGTACGGCGCGTAGGCCCGGTGCATCATCTCGATGGCCACCGCGCGCAGCGCCGGCCAGTCGACCTCATTCGGTGACGTAGGGCTCACCGTCGGCCTTCGGCGCTCTCACCCTGCCGACCAGTCCGGCGACCGCGATGATGGTGGCCAGATACGGGGCCATCAGCAACAGTTCGCCGGGGATCGGGGTCTGGATGATCTGGAGCTGGGACTGCAGCTGGGTCGCGAAGCCGAAGAACAGGGCCGCGACGGTCGCACCGATCGGGTGCCAACGGCCCATGATCAGCGCGGCGAGGGCGATGAACCCGTTGCCCGCGGTCATCTCCTTGCTGAACGAACCGGCGTACCCGACGGTGAAGAACGCGCCGCCGAGTCCGGCCAGGATGCCGGCCGAGAGAACGGCGGAGTACCGGATGCGCTTGACCTTGATGCCGACCGTGTCGGCCGCCTTCGGGTGCTCGCCGACCGCGCGGATCCGCAGGCCCCACCGGGTCTGGAACAGCACGAACGTGACGACGGCGACCGCGAAATAGGTCAGGTACACCAGGATCGTCTGGTTGAACAGGATCGGCCCGAAGAACGGGATGCTGGCCAGACCGGGGATCTTCACCGCCGACAGCACGTCCGGCGTGTTCAGCTTGTCCGCGTTCGGCTGCAGGAACTCGTCGAACAGGAAGCCGGTGATGCCGGTCGCGAAGACCACCAGGACGACACCGAGCACGACCTGGTTGACCAGGTACTTGATCGAGAACACCGCGAGCAGCGCGGCCATCAGGACACCGGTCGCGGCGGCGGCGATCAGGGCGGCCGCCGCGCTGCCGGTCGTACTGGCGACGACGGCCGCGGTGAACGCGCCGACCAGGAACTGGCCCTCGATCGCGATGTTGATGACGCCGGCCCGCTCGGACAGCACACCCGCGAGCGCGCCGAGGATCAGCGGGGTGGCGAAGTTCAGCGTGCCCTGGAACTGGTTCGCCAGCGGGAAGACCTTGCCCGCGGAGGCCCAGCACAGGAACGCGCCGATGAAGCACACGCCGAGGATGGCGGCCAGCCAGCCGGCGTACCGCTGCGGCACCCGGCGCAGGATGTAGGCAGCCGCGGCGCCGACGCCGATGATGCCGAGCAGCAATCCGACCGCCTGCGCGGGCAGATGGAGCAGGTTGTTCTGCAGATCGCCGGAGACGAGCTGGAACGTCGCCTTGCCGCTCTTGGTGAAGATCGCCAGCACCAGGCCGATCAGGGCGAACACCAGCATCAAGGTGCCGACTCGCAGCCGCCGGGTCCGGTCGGCCGGGCCCTCGATGACCTGCGGCTTGGCCGGCGCCGCGGGCACGGCATCCGGAGTGGTCTCGGTCATCCGTTCCAGCCTTTCGCGAGGACAGCGCCGGCACCGCGTTCCTTCGGCAGGAACCGGAAGATCGAACGCACCAGCGCCGGAGCCGCGACGAACAGCACGATCACGGCCTGCAGGACGGTGGTCAGGGTCAACGGGGTCTGGGTGATCAGCTGCATCTGCAGGCCGCCCGCGTTCAGCGCGCCGAACAGCAGGCCCGCCAGGACGGTGCCGAGCGGCGTACCGCGGCCCAGCAGCGCGACCGTGATCGCGTCGAACCCGACCGATGCCGCGACACCATCGGTCAGCGGCAGGTCCGTCCCGAGCACCTGCTGGGTGCCGGCCAGACCGGCGAGCGCACCGGCGACGACCATCGCGATGATGTACGCGCGTCCGACCGACATCCCCGCTGTCCGCGAAGCATCGGCGTTCGCTCCGACGGCACGCAACTCGAAGCCGACGGTGGACCGGTTCAGCAACCACCAGACGAAGATCGCGGCGAGCACCGAGAGGATGAAGCCGCCGTGCAGCCGGGTGTCGCCGAACTGCGGGTACTGCGCGTTCGCGTCGACGATCGGCGAGATCGGGTCGGTCCGCCCGGGCCGCCGGAACGTCGACGTGGTCAGCAGCCAGGCGAGCAGGTAGATCGCGACGTAGTTGAGCATGATCGTGACGATCACCTCGTGCGCGCCGGTGCGGGCCTTCAGCAGGCCGACGACGCCACCCCACAAAGCTCCGCCGAGCAGGCCGGCGAGGATCGCCACGATCAGGTGCAGGCCGACCGGCAGGTGCCAGGCGAAACCGACGTACGAGGCCAGGATCGCACCGGCGATCAGCTGGCCCTGGGCGCCGATGTTGAACAGCCCGGTGCGGAAGGCGAGCGAGACCGCCAGACCGCCGCAGATCAGCGGGGTTGCCTGGGTCAACGATTCGCTGATCGCGGTGACCGAGCCGAACGCACCGAGGGCGAGCGCCTTGTAGGCCTCACCGACGGCACTCGCGGCCGCGGAGATGGTGTCCATCGGCGCGGCGCCGAAGTACCCCATCGCGGTCTTCACCTGGTCGTCGCTGACGATGATCAGGATCGCGCCGACCACCAGGGCCAGCACGATCGCGCTCAGTGAGACCAGGCCCTGGATCGCCCACGACGGCAGGCCCGAGCGCCGCGGTTCCCTGGCCGGTGCGGGCGCGGCCGGGGCCGGCTCGACGGTGGTGTCTGTGTCTTCTTCGGGGCTCATCTAGATGGTTCCCAACGTGGTCGGGTTCTCGATCGCGACATCGTGCGCCTCGGACTTGGAGGCGCCGGCCATCATCAGGCCGAGCTCGTCGCGCGGGGTGTCGGCCGGTACGACGCCGACCACCTTGCCGCGGTACATCACCGCGACCCGGTCGGTCAGGGCGGCGATCTCGTCCAGCTCGGTGGACACGATCAGGACCGCGGTGCCGTTGTCGCGTTCCTCGACGATCCGGCTGTGCAGGAACTCGATCGAGCCGACGTCCACACCGCGGGTCGGCTGCGACGCGACCAGCAGCTTCAGCGGCCGGGACAGCTCGCGCGCCAGCACCACCTTCTGCTGGTTGCCGCCGGACAGCGACGACACCGGCAGGTCGATGCCCTGGGTGCGGATGTCGAACTCCTCCACCCGGGCCTGCGCGTTCTGGTCGATCTCGTCGGTCCGCAGCGCCAGTCCGTTGCCGAACGGCGCCTTGCGGAACAGGTCGAGGACCAGGTTCTCGGCCACCGTGAACGAGCCGACGAACCCGTCGTGCGCCCGGTCCTCGGGAACGTAGCCGATCCCGGCGTCGAGCCGCTGTCTGGTCGTCCGGCCGGTCAGGTCCTCGCCGTCCAGCGAGATCGTGCCGGCCGCGATCTGGATCAGCCCCAGCAGCGCCTCGGCGAGCTCGGTCTGACCGTTGCCCTGGACACCGGCCACGGCGACGATCTCGCCGGCCCGCACCTCGAGGTCCACGTCGTCGACGGCGGTGAACCCGCGCTCGTCGATCACGGTCAGCCCCTCGACCCGCAGTACGACGTCCTTCGGCTGGGCCGGCGCCTTGTCCACCACCAGGTCGACGGCGCGGCCCACCATCAGCTCGGCGAGCTGCTCCTCGGTCTCCGACGGCTCGGCCTGACCGACCACCTTGCCGCGGCGGATCACGGTGATCTTGTCCGCGATGGCCTTGACCTCTTTGAGCTTGTGGGTGATGAAGACGATCGAGGTGCCGTTCTCCTTGAGCTGACGCATGACGCCGATCAGCTCCTCGATCTCGGCCGGGGTGAGCACCGCGGTCGGCTCGTCCAGGATCAGCACACTGGCGTCGTTGGCGAGCGCCTTGATGATCTCCACCCGCTGCTGGACGCCGACCGGGATGTCCTCGACCAGCGCCTCGGGGTCGACCTCGAACCCGTACCGCTCGGACAGCTCGGTGACGAGGCGATTCGCCTTCTTGCGGTCCAGCACACCGGCGGCCCGGGTGTTCTCCCGGCCGAGCATGATGTTCTCGGCGACGGTGAACACCGGGACGAGCATGAAGTGCTGGTGCACCATGCCGATACCGTGCTGGATCGCATCGCTCGGCGAGCTGATCCGGACCTTCTCGCCGTCGATCAGGATCTCGCCCTCGTCGGGCTGCAGCAGCCCGTAGAGCATGTTCATCAGCGTGCTCTTACCGGCTCCGTTCTCGCCGAGCAGGCAGTGGATCTCGCCCGGCTCGATCACCAGGTCGATGTGGTCGTTGGCGACCAGCGAGCCGAAGCTCTTGGTCAGGCCGGACAGCTCGAGGTGCATGGCAGCCTTCCCTCTCAGACGGAGAGCCAGGAAGGCACGACCTGTAGGTCGACTGCCTTCCTGGCTCGCACCGTACTACGCAAACGTGCGGCGGTTCAGGACGCCTTCGGCTGAACCTTCGACTCGATGGTGATCTTGCCGCTGATGATGTCGGCCTTGATCGTGTCCAGCTCGGACTTCACGTCCGCCGGGATCTTGCTGTCGAAGTCGTGGAACGGCGCGATCGCCGTACCACCGTTCTGCAGGGTGCCGGTGAACTGGGTGTTGTCGAACTTGTTGTCGACGACCGAGATCACCGCGTCCTTGACCGCGACGTCCATGCCCTTCTCGACACTGCTCATCAGCACCGAGCAGTACTCCTCGGCACTGATGCAGCCGTCGGTGTCGACCCAGATCGCGTTGACCTTGCCGTTGCTGGCCTTCGCTGCCTGCAGACCGCCCAGACCGGACGGACCGGCGACCGGGAACAGCACGTCGGCGCCCTGGGTGATCAGGTTCTGCGCGTTGTTCTGCCCCTTGGCCTTGTCCTCGAAGTCGCCCGTGAACAGGCCCTTCTGCTTCTGGTCGTCCCAGCCGAGCACCTGGACGTTCTTGCTCTTCTGCGTGTTGTAGTAGCGCACGCCCTGGGCGAAGCCGTCCATGAAGATGGTCACGGTCGGGATCTGCAGGCCGCCGAACGTGCCGACCTTGCCGGACTTCGTCATCGCGGCGGCCAGGTAGCCGGCCTGGAAGCTGGACTGCGCGGTGTTGAACAGCAGCGGCTTCAGGTTCGCGATCGGTGCTTTCGGCGCCGAGTCGACGATGGCGAACTTGATGTTCGGGTTCGCCTTGGCGGCCGCCTCGGTGGCGTCCTCGAGCTTGAAGCCGACGGCGACGATGACGTTGCACTTGGCGCTGACCATCGCGGTCATGTTCGTCGTGTAGTCGTTGTCCGACTTCGACTCGGCCTTGACCTCGGTCAGGCCCCTCTCCTTCACCGCGTCCTGCAGGCCCTTGTACGAGGTCTGGTTGAACGACTTGTCGTCGAAACCCCCCGAGTCGGAGACCATGCAGGCCTTGAAGTCCTTGTTGGCGCTGCTGCCGGAGCTCGCGTTGTCGCTCGGCTTGCTGCCACAAGCGGCGACGGCGAGCGTCAGCACGCCCACGATCGCCGTTCCCCGCACGTACTTCTTCACCGGACGTCTCCTTCGTCGACCAGAAAAACCTGTGCCACTGCATCTGCCCGGCACGCCTTCCCCCACGTGCCGCATCCGCAGACTATAGGGCGCGCCCCGTCATTCTTTGAACGTCGAGCAGGCCTCGATACCGGAAAGTGACCGGCATTCGCGTCACATTTCGACAACTTCTCCGGTACGGTCACCGGCTGCGGCGCCAACGTCACGGTGTGCACGCTCCGTGGCCGCTCTCACCGTGCGTGGTCGTCTCGCCGTGTGGCCGGCGGCGGGGCCGGGCCGGATCCGTCGTACCGCTGGTGCACAATCTCGGGATGAGTCATCAGTTGCTGGTCGCGGACGTGCTCGCGCGGGTCGAGGCGGTGCGCGAGGAGATGGTCGAGGTACGGCGCGACCTGCACGCGCACCCGGAGCTCGGGTGGCACGAGGTCCGGACGACCGAGCTCCTCGAGAAGCGGCTGGTCGAGGCCGGGCTGTCGCCGCGGGTGCTGCCGACAGGGACCGGACTGATCTGCGATATCGGCTCCGGCGACACGTGCGTGGCGCTACGCGCGGACATCGACGCGCTGCCGGTGCCGGACGGGGTGGAGGCCCCTTGGCGGTCGACGCTCGACGGCGTGGCGCACGCGTGCGGTCACGACGTCCACACGTCGGCTCTGCTCGGTGCGTCGCTCGTGCTGGCCGGGATGGCGCGCGATGGACAGCTGGACCGGCGGGTCCGGGTGATCTTCCAGCCGGCTGAGGAGGTGATGCCGGGCGGAGCTCTCGGTGTCATCGCGGCCGGCGGACTCGACGGGGTCCGCCGTATCTATGGGCTGCACTGCGACCCGCGGCTGCAGGTGGGCCAGGTCGGGCTGCGCGTCGGTGCACTGACCGCGGCCGCCGACCGCATCCTCGTGCGGCTCACCGGACCGGGCGGCCATACGTCCCGGCCGCATCTGACCGCGGACCTTGTCTACGCGCTCGCGACCCTGGTGGCAGCGCTCCCGGCCGCACTCTCCCGCCGGGTCGACCCGCGCGCCGGCATGTCGCTGGTCTGGGGCCGCATCACCTCCGGTTCGGCCGCCAACGCGATCCCGTCCCGCGGCGAGGCCGAGGGCACCCTCCGCTGCCTCGACGCCAACGCGTGGCGGCTGGCCGAGGAGCTGATCCCGTCGCTGGCCGAGCAGATCGTCCGCCCGTACGGCGTGGAGGTCGATACCGAGGTCACCCACGGCGTACCGCCCGTCATGAACGACGCGACCGCCATCAGCGTTCTGAACAACGCCGTACAGCAGACCCTGGGCTCCAGCGCGATCGCGCCGACGGATCAGAGCCTCGGCGGCGAAGACTTCGCCTGGTACCTCGAACACGTCCCCGGCGCCATGGCCCGCCTGGGCGTCCGCCCGCCCACCCAGGAATCAGCCGCCGACCTCCACACCCCCGGCTTCACCCCCTCCGAAGAAGCCATCACCCTGGGCACGACAGTCCTCACCTCAGCCGCCCTCCTCGACTGACCAAGGACTTTCTAGAAGGTGTCGGCGGGGACGTAGACGCCCCAGACTTCGCGGAGGGTGTTGGAGACTTCGCCGACGGTGGCTCGGGCCTTCAGGGCCGCTTTCATCGGGTAGAGGCAGTTGTCGTTGCCTTGGGCAGCCTTTTTGAGGGCGGCGAGGGCCTTGTCGACGGCGGCCTGGTCGCGGTTGGCGCGGAGGTCGGCGAGGCGGGCGGTTTGCTGGGCCTCGATGGTGGGATCGACGCGGAGCGGCTCGTACGGCTCCTCTTCGGCGATCTTGAACTTGTTCATCCCGACGACGACACGTTCCACCGAGTCGATCTCCTGGGCGATCTGGTACGCCGAGCGCTCGATCTCCTGCTTCTGGAAGCCCTTCTCGATCGCGGCGACCGCCCCGCCGTACTCCTCGACCTGGTCCATCAGCTCCACCGCCGCGGCCTCGACCTCGTCGGTGAGCGACTCGACGACGTACGAGCCGGCGAACGGGTCGACCGTGGCGGTGATGTCGGTCTCGTACGCCAGCACCTGCTGGGTACGCAGCGCCAGCCGGGCGGCCTTCTCGGTGGGTAGCGCGATCGCCTCGTCATAGGAGTTGGTGTGCAGGGACTGGGTGCCACCGAGCACGGCGGCCAGGCCCTGGATCGCCACGCGGACGAGGTTGACCTCGGGCTGCTGCGCGGTGAGCTGTACGCCGGCCGTCTGGGTGTGGAACCGCAGCATCAGCGACTTCGGGTTCTTGGCGCCGAACTCGTCCCGCATCACCCGCGACCAGATCCGCCGCGCGGCCCGGAACTTCGCCACCTCCTCCAGCAGCGTCGTCCGCGCGACGAAGAAGAACGACAGCCGCGGCGCGAACTCGTCCACCTCCAGCCCGGACGCGACCGCGGCCCGGACGTACTCGATCCCGTTCGCCAGCGTGAACGCGATCTCCTGCGCGGGCGTCGCCCCGGCCTCGGCCATGTGGTAGCCCGAGATCGAGATCGTGTTCCACTTCGGCAGCTCGGACTGGCAGTACGCGAAGATGTCGCTGATCAGCCGCAGCGACTCCTTCGGCGGGTAGATGTAGGTGCCGCGCGCGATGTACTCCTTCAGTACGTCGTTCTGGATCGTGCCGGTCAGCTTGCCGGCGGAGACGCCCTGCTCCTCGGCCACCAACTGGTACAGCAGGAGCAGCACCGATCCGGGTGCGTTGATGGTCATCGAAGTGGACACCTGGTCCAGCGGGATCTTGTCGAACAGCACCCGCATGTCGTCGATCGAGTCGATCGCCACCCCGACCTTGCCGACCTCGCCGTGCGCGATCGTGGCGTCGGAGTCGTACCCCATCTGGGTCGGCAGGTCGAACGCGACCGACAGGCCCATGGTCCCGTGGTCGATCAGCTGGTGGTACCGCTGGTTCGACTCGGCCGCGGTCCCGAACCCGGCGTACTGCCGCATGGTCCACGGCCGCTGCGTGTACATCGTCGGGTACACGCCCCGGGTGTACGGGAACTGCCCCGGCTCACCCAGCTTCGCCGCCGGGTCGAACCCGTCCAGCGGCTCGTACACCGGATCGAACTCGAACCCCGACTCGCTGCGATGACTCATGCCCCAAAGGTAGGCGAACCACCGCCCGACTGGTATGACGTCGAGCACGCCAGGCGAACAGCACGCTCGGGCGACCTCGTTGGGTCTGATTCCTACTGGTTGGATTCCTACCAGGAGGTGTCCATGAAATTGCGGCCAAAGGGTCAACTGACCGTACCGTTGGAGATCCGCGAGCATCTGGGCTCCACGACGGCGACGAAGTGGAGTTTGTCCTCCGCGGGAACGCCGTACAGCTTGTCCGCGCGAAGTCCAACCGGTCGCACGGCCGGCAGGCTGCCGCACGGCTGCGCGGCCGTGGCACCAGCGGCATGAGCACCGACGAGATCATGGAGCTGCTGCGTGGCGAGGACTGACCTGTCACTGGTCCCGGCCACCGACAACTCTCGTCGACGCCTGCGTCATCCTCGACCTCACCACCGACGACCCGAATTGGGCCGACTGGTCGGAGGACGCCCTCGCGCAAGCAGCCGACCAGGGACCACTTGTGATCAACCCCATCCTGTACGCCGAGGTGTCGGTCGACTTCAACTCCGTCGAGGAGCTCGACGAGGTCCTCGACGAGGCCGAGCTGGGACGCGAACCGCTCCCGTTCGACGCCGGATTCCTGGCGGGGAAGGCCTTCCTCACCTGTCGTCGGCGCGGAGGACCTCGCCGTTCGCCGCTCGGCGACTTCTACATCGGAGCCCACGCCGCGATCGCCGGCCACCGGCTCCTCACCCGCGACGCCAACCGCTACCTCACCTACTTCCCCACTGTTCCGCTCATCGCCCCCTGACCTCGTCTCGCCGGCCGACCACCGCGACCACGATCCCCAGAGTTCGCATACGACTAACCAAGCACAGCCCGGTGGCAACCTGAAGGACACTTCAAATCCCTGCAGGTGTCGACAGGGCATCGACGCCGGGTCACGAGAGCGTCGCCCAGGGTTCATGCGCGGTGAGGAACCTTCGAAGTGTGCGAATCGTGATGGTGGCCGAGACTTTCCTGCCGCAGATCAATGGCGTGGCGAACACGGCGCGCCACGTGGCCGACCGGCTGCGCGCCCGTGGGCACGCACTGCTGATCATCGCCCCCGGACCGGGTCCCGACGCGTACGGCGACGTACCGGTGATCCGGGCCCGCAGCTTCCGGACGCCCGGCTACAAGGAGTACCCGGTCGGCCTGCCCGATCCGTCGATCGAACGCGCGATGGCCGACTTCAAGCCGGACCTGGTGCACCTCGCGTCGCCGTTCATCATCGGCGCGTACGGCCTGCGCGCGGCCCGCAAGCTCGGGCTACCGACGGTCGCGATCTTCCAGACCGACATCGCCGGCTTCGCCCGCCAGTACCCCTGGTACGCCGCCGCAGACCGCGGCATCTGGCGCTGGGTACGGCGGACGCACTCGCGCGCCGACCGCACCCTCGCGCCTTCGACGGCATCCGTCGACGCGCTGGTGCAGCGCGGCGTACCGTGGGTGCACCTGTGGGGCCGCGGCGTGAACCTCGACCTGTTCGACCCCAAGCACCGCGACGAGGAATGGCGCCGGCAGATCTCGCCGGACGGCAAGCCGATCGTCGGGTACGTCGGCCGGCTGGCCGCGGAGAAGAAGGTACGCCGGCTCGCCGAGCTGACCGAGCTGGACTGCCGGATCGTGGTCGTCGGCGACGGCCCGGACCGCGCCTCACTGGAGAACGCGTTGCCGACGGCAACCTTCCTGGGGATGCGCCGCGGCGCCGACCTGGCGTCGATCTTCGCCGGGCTGGACGTGTTCGTGCACACCGGCGAGCACGAGACGTTCTGCCAGACGATCCAGGAGGCGCAGGCGTCCGGCGTGGCCACGGTCGGCCCAGCCGCGGGCGGCCCGCTCGACCTGATCCACCCGGGCGAGAACGGCCTGCTGTTCGAGCCGGGCAAGCCGGGATCGCTGCGCGACCAGGTGAAGATCATGCTCGACCACCCTGAGGCCCGCGGCCGGATGGCGGCCGCCGGCCTGCAGCGGGTGCAGTCCCGGACCTGGCCGGCGGTGGTCGACGACCTGGTCGACCGGCACTACGCCGAGGTCCTCCGTGAGGCGGCGGCTGTCCGGCGGGTCGCGTGAGTGCGCTCCGGATCGCCCAACTGGCGAACTTCGTCGGGCCGACGTCCGGTGGGATGCGGACCGCGATCGAGCAGATCGGCCAGGGGTACGTCGAGGCCGGCGCCGAGCGGATCGTGATCACGCCGGGCGAGCGCGACACCGTCGAGGAGACCGGGTTCGGCACGGTGGTCCGGGTGAAGGCGCCCAAGGTGAGCGGTGGCTACCGGCTGATCACCAACCCGTGGAACGTGATCGACGTACTGAAGAAGTTCGGGCCGACCACGGTCGAGATCTCGGACAAGTCGACGCTGCTCCCGGTCGCGCGCTGGGCCCGGCGCAACGACGTCGGCACGATCCTGTTCAGCCACGAACGCCTGGACGCGATGCTGGCGCTGGGGTCGGCCCGCCCGGGTCAGCTCGGCGGCCACGACGTACTGCGTCCCGGCCGGATGCTCGGTGAGGTCAGCCAGCGCACCAGCCGCTGGACCGGTGAGAGCGTGCAGCGCCGCGCCGAGGGCGTGAAGGCCAGCCAGCTCCATGTGGTCGCGACCGTCGCCGCGCTGTACCGCATCCTCAGTCGCACGTACGACGCCGTCGTGGTCACGTCCCGGTATGCGGCGGCCGAGTTCGACGAGGTGACCACACCGCTGGTCCGGATCCCGCTCGGGGTCGACCTGGACACGTTCCACCCGTCGCTGGCCGAGCCGGTGGACGACGGCGTACTGAAGCTGGTGCACGCCGGACGGCTGTCGCGCGAGAAGAGTCCGCACCTCGCGGTCGCCACCGCGGCCGAGCTCCACCGCCGGGGCGTGAAACTGCGGATGGATGTGTACGGCACCGGTCCGCACCTCGACGAGCTGATCGAGATCGCGGGCGATGCGCCGGTCACGTTCCACGGGTACGTCGACGGCCGCCGGACGCTCGCCAGGCATCTCGCCGAGGCCGACATCGCACTGTCCGTCTGCCCCGGCGAGACCTTCGGCCTGGCCGTCCTCGAGGCCCTCGCCGCCGGCACCCCGGTCGTCACCGCGAACACCGGCGGCGCCCGCGAACTCGTCGACGAGACCTGCGGCCGCTGGGAGGCCGCCAAACCTTCCGCCCTGGCCGACGCGGTCCTCGCGCTGGCGAAGGTCCCCGGCCGCCGGGCCGCCGCCCGCCATCGCGCCGAACGCTACGAATGGCAGACCTGCGTCAATCGCATGCTCGCCCTCCACCACCGCCTCAGCCAGACCCGCGTCGCCGCCTAGAAGGGCTGTCCCGCCGCTGCCAGACCGGGGCGGCCCCGTCGCAGCCGGACCGCCAGCCCCTCACTGACCCCGGGTCCCGGCCTCTGACCGCCGGTCCGGACGAGCTCTCCGGAACATAATCGCCACCGAGCGCAAACTTCTTTCCGGAAAGCCGACCGCGACATACGCCAACCCCTCTGTACACGCCCGCACCATCCCCGCGAGTCGTGGCAAACGGTTCCGGCTCCGATCGCCGAGTCGTGGATCGAGGCAGATTTTCACAACCTCTTTCCACGACTCGGCGGAACTGGCGCGAGCCGGCCGCCACGACTCGAGGTTCGCCTCGGTTGGCCTGATCGTTTCAGGTGAGGTGGTCGTAGTCGCCTCGGGTCCAGGCCGCGTGGCGGTCGGCGGAGCGGCGGACTACGGCCTTGGCGTCTGTTGGGATGCTGGCGCCGAAGTTGTTGTACAGGCGGTCGTACTCGTAGGGGTCGAGGGAGCGGGCGACCCGGTCGACGACCGCGCCGGACAGCGGGATGCGGTTCGGGTAGCTGCGCATGAAGCTCACCGACGTACGGTCGGGGTTGGCGAAGATCGTGTCGCCGGACAGGATCACACCCTTGCCCTCGGCACCGTTCTGCCAGTGCACGACCGCGCTGCCGGGGAAGTGACCGCCCGGTTGGAGAACGGTCACTCCGGGTAGCGGCGTCAGCGTGCCCGACCAGGTCCGGATCACCGCGTCCTGCCGGGCGACCCACTCCTTGTCCGCCTCCGAGACATACACCGGTACGTCGCCGAGGCGGTGGCTCCACTCGACCTGGACGCCGTACATGTGCGGGTGGCTGGCGATGATCCCGACCACCTCGCCCCGCTCGCGGACCCGGCGGACGGCGTCGTCGTCGACGTACCCGATCGGGTCCCAGAGCAGGTTGCCCGCCTCCGTTGTCACCAGCATCGACTGCTGGCCGATCCCGATCGGCGGCTTCGAGCGGATGCCGTACAGGTCGGGCTCCACCTCGGTGATGGTGACCTCGGTGCCGGCCAGCTCCTCGAGCGTGGTCCAGTGCTGCCCGTCGGCGGGCACCCACTGCCGCTCGTCGGCGCAGATCGCGCATACGTCGACCTGCTCGGAGTGCTCGACCGCACAGGTCGCACAGATCCAGAAACTCACTGTAGTTCTCCCCTTCGGTTCTGATGTGCCGGTAAGCCAACGCGTTCAAGCTCAGTTGAAGTCAAGCTACGACGCGACCGAAATCACATACACCGCGATCGATGTCACAGCTGTCAGGACATTTCATCGCGGTGAGCGGGTCTAGCATCAAAGACGATTTGGCAAACGCGTCCGAGGAGGATCTGGTGCCCAGCAAACCAGCCGGCACGCTGTACCGCGGCCGGGAGGGCATGTGGTCGTGGGTCGCGCACCGGATCACCGGTGTCGGGATCTTCTTCTTCCTGCTGGTGCACGTGCTGGACACCGCGCTGGTCCGGGTCTCGCCGCACGCGTACAACGAGGTCATCGGCACCTACAAGAACCCGATCGTCGGGCTGCTCGAGGTCGGCCTGGTGGCCGCGATCCTGTTCCACGCGTTCAACGGCATCCGGCTGATCCTGGTGGACTTCTGGGCCAAGGGCCCGCGCTACCAGCGGCAGCTGATGATCGGCGTCGGGGTGATCTGGGTGGTCCTGTTCGTCCCGTTCGTCATCCGCCATCTGACCCACGTGTTCGGAGGCTGAGATGAGCGAGATCGCGGCTCCCCGGTCGAGCAACCGGTCGCGAAACCTCAAGGGCGGCGGCCGGAACCGTTCGGGCCAGACCAACTTCGAGCTGTACAGCTGGCTGTTCATGCGGCTGTCCGGGCTCGCCCTCGTCATCCTGGTGCTCGGGCACCTGTTCGTGAACCTGATGCTCGGCGGCGGGATCACCGCGCTGGACTTCGGCTTCGTGGCCGGCAAGTGGGCCAACCCGCTGTGGCAGGTCTGGGACCTGCTGATGCTGTGGCTGGCGATGCTGCACGGCTCGAACGGCCTGCGCACGATCATCAACGACTACGCCGAGAAGGACCAGACCCGGTTCTGGCTCAAGGCCTTGCTGATCACCGCGGCGATCGTCATCGTCGTCCTCGGCACCCTGGTGATCTTCACCTTCGACCCCTGCCTAGACCCGAACAGCACGCTGTCGGTCTGTAAGTAAGGAAGAAATGCAACAGCACCAGTACGACGTCATCATCGTCGGCGCGGGTGGCGCGGGAATGCGCGCGGCTCTCGAGTCCAGCAAGCGCACCCGCACCGCAGTACTCACCAAGCTCTATCCGACCCGGTCGCACACCGGCGCGGCCCAGGGCGGCATGTGTGCCGCGCTGGCGAACGTCGAGGAGGACAACTGGGAGTGGCACACCTTCGACACGGTCAAGGGTGGTGACTTCCTGGTCGACCAGGACGCGGCCGAGGTGATGTGCCGCGAGGCCGTCGACGCGGTGCTCGACCTGGAGAAGATGGGTCTACCGTTCAACCGGACCGCCGAGGGCAAGATCGACCAGCGGTTCTTCGGCGGCCACACCCGCAACCACGGCGAGGCCGTCGTACGCCGGTCCTGCTTCGCGGCCGACCGCACCGGGCACATGATCCTGCAGACGCTGTACCAGCAGTGCATCAAGCAGAACGTCGAATTCTTCAACGAGTACTACGTCCTCGACCTGCTGATGACCGACGGCAAGGCGAGCGGTGTGGTCGCCTACGAGCTGGCCACCGGCGAGCTGCACGTGTTCTCGGCCAAGTCGGTGATCTTCGCGTCCGGTGGTTTCGGCAAGGTCTTCCGGACCACGTCCAACGCGCACACGCTGACCGGCGACGGGATGGGCATCGTCTGGCGCAAGGGCCTGCCGCTGGAGGACATGGAGTTCTTCCAGTTCCACCCGACCGGCCTGGCGGGTCTCGGCGTCCTGCTGTCGGAGGCGGCCCGCGGTGAGGGCGGCATCCTGCGGAACAAGGACAACGAACGCTTCATGGAGCGCTACGCGCCGACCGTGAAGGACCTCGCGCCGCGCGACATGGTCGCCCGCGCGATGGCGAACGAGGTCCGCGAGGGCCGCGGCTGCGGTCCGGACGGCGCGTACGTGATGCTCGACCTGACCCACCTGGAGCCCGCGCACATCGACGCGAAGCTGCCGGACATCACCGAGTTCGCGCGCACCTACCTGGGCGTCGAGCCGTACACCGAGCAGATCCCGGTGTTCCCGACCGCGCACTACGCGATGGGCGGCATCCCGACCAACATCCAGGGCGAGGCGCTGGCGAACAACGACGACGTGATCCCGGGCCTGTACGCCGCCGGCGAGGTCGCGTGCGTGTCCGTCCACGGTGCGAACCGCCTGGGGACCAACTCGCTGCTCGACATCAACGTGTTCGGCCGCCGGGCCGGGATCGCGGCTGCGGAGTACGCGTCGACCGCGGAATTCGAGGAACTGCCTTCCGAGCCGGAAAAGTATGTCGTGGAGCTGATCGAGGGGCTGCGCAACTCGACCGGTGAGGAGCGGATCGCGGCGATCCGGTTCGATCTGCAGGCGACGATGGACCTGAACGCGCAGGTGTACCGGACCGAGGGCTCGCTGAAGCAGGCGCTGATCGACATCGAGGCGCTGAAACTCCGGTTCGCGGACGTCGCCGTCCAGGACAAGGGCAAGCGTTTCAACACCGACCTGCTCGAGGCGGTCGAGCTCGGCTTCCTGCTCGACCTGGCCGAGGTGCTGGTGGTGTCCGCGCTGGAGCGCAAGGAGTCCCGCGGCGGGCACTTCCGCGAGGACTACGCGACCCGCGACGACGTGAACTTCATGCGGCACACGATGGCGTACCGCGAGATCGACGCCGAGGGCAACGTCAACATCCGGCTGGACTACAAGCCGGTCGTGCAGACCCGCTACAAGCCGATGGAGCGCAAGTACTGATGGACGTGAAGGTCAAGATCCTCCGGTACAACCCCGAGGTGCTCGACGAGGCGGAGTGGAAGACGTACTCCGTCACGCTGGAGCCGACCGACCGGGTGCTCGACGCGCTGCACAAGATCAAGTGGGAGCAGGACGGCACGCTGACGTTCCGGCGGTCCTGCGCGCACGGTGTCTGCGGCTCGGACGCGATGCGGATCAACGGGCGGAACCGGCTGGCCTGCAAGACGCTGATCAAGGACCTGAACCCGGACAAGGAGATCACCGTCGAGCCGATCAAGGGCCTGACGGTGCTCAAGGACCTGGTCGTCGACATGGACCCGTTCTTCGAGGCGTACCGCGCGGTGATGCCGTTCCTGGTCACCAGCGGTCACGAGCCGACCCGGGAGCGGATCCAGTCGCCGGAGGACCGGGCCCGGTTCGACGACACCACCAAGTGCATCCTCTGCGCCGCGTGTACGACGTCCTGCCCGGTGTTCTGGTCCGACGGCCAGTACTTCGGCCCGCAGGCGATCGTCGGCGCGCACCGGTTCATCTTCGACAGCCGCGACGAGGGCACCGAGCAGCGGCTCGAGATCCTGAACGACAAAGAGGGCGTCTGGCGCTGCCGGACCACCTTCAACTGCACCGACGCCTGCCCGCGCGGTATCGAGGTCACCAAGGCGATCCAGGAAGTGAAGCGCGCCCTCATCTTCAGGCGGGTGTGATCGGCGGCCCTGGCTGTCGCATAAACTTCGTCCCGGCTAATTCGGCCACGCAGCCTCTGCCCTCGCGAGGACAGGGGCTGCTCGTCAGCCCGGGGGGTGAGTGTGCAGCAGCGCGTCCGTGAGTTCTTCGACCGCTACTACTCCCGGCTGGTCGCACTGCTGGAGCGCTGTGGCGTACCCCGGAGCGCTCCGCCGCTACTCGTGCTTGGTGTGCTGTCCGCCACGACATCGGTCGTGATCGCGTCGACGCTCTTCATCTCGCACCGGACCGCGGGCGACGCGGGACCGCTGGCCATCGAGCCCGCGGCCGCCGGGCCGGCCGGGACGGAGGTGGTGAACGCCGAGCGGGCACAGGTGCTGTCGATGACGATGGTGACCCGGAACCGCTGGGCGGCCGGCTGGTCCGACTGCACCACCAGCCCGAACTGCCGGTACGCCGCAGTACTCGATCGCGACGGCGCCCGCGCCACCTCCCCGGAGTGGCCGGTCCCGTACGCGACCCTGCAGGACGGGACCGAGGCGATCGCGGTCGCCCCGCCCCGCGAGGGCACGCTGACCGGAGACACGTCGATGATGTTCCGGATGACCTACGACGGTCCGGTGCTGACCCGGCTCCGGTACCGGATGCCCACCTCCACGTTCGCGACCGGCGAGATCCTCACCGACCAGATCGTGCCGGGCCGGATCGTGGTGGTGAACCCGGCGGAGTCGTCGGTCCGGATGCTCGACACCCGCGGCACCCGGTCGCCGGTCTGCGACACCAGCGGCCGGTGCTGGATGCTGACCGGGGTCGGCCGGACCGACATCCTCTGGACCGACGACGGCGGCAAGACCTGGCGCTCGCAGTCCCTCGACAGCCACAACCAGCTCGGCCGGCTCGCCGTCAGCCCGGACGGCAAGACGCTGGTCACCACCTCGGTCGTCGTCGGCGACAGCGGCCAGGCGGTCGCGAAGATGCGCATCTCGAAGGACCGCGGGGCGACCTGGACGGACGTCGCGCACCCGCCGCAGAGCCTGAACACGCCACCGCTCGCCTTCGACGACGGTACGGCGCTGATGCTCGGCGGGCGGCTCAACGACCGGCCGCGGCTGTACCGGGTGCGGGACGCGGCGGCGGACCTCGACCGCGGGTATCCGGGTGATCTCGCCGATCTCTCCGGGGACGAGCACCTGATGTACGGGTTCGAGGTACCGAAGCGCCGGACGACGGAGGTCGTGCTCAGCACGGACGAGGGCGCGACCTGGACGAAGTTCGCGCCTCGCTAGTCCAGCTGCTCAGTGGTGCATGGCGGCGCCCTTGAGCACCTTGTCCACCGCGTTCTTCGGCCCGTAGCAGGCGATCCCGACCAGGTCCAGGTCCGCGGTCGAGACCGCCTTCACCGCGGCCCGGTTGTCGCGGTCGTTGCCAGTGGCAAACAAATCCTGGGTGAACACCGCGTGCTCGATCTCGCGCCGGAGCGCGCGTTCGTGCGCGACGGCCATGAACTCCTTGCTGCCCTCGAACACCAGCACCGGCTGGCGGAACATCGGCAGGTACCGGACCTCGTCGCCGTCCTCGTAGGGCTCGCCCACGACCTCGGGGTGTGTCGCGGCGACCCCGCTGACCAGGAACGCGGTCACGTTCAGCCGCTGCCACACCGCCAGGTCGTCGCGCAGCAGTACGGCGATCTTCGTATCAAATCTGATCGGCTCATCCACACCATCGATGGTCGGGGGCGGCCCCGGCACCGGTCTTGTACGTTTTAAGCCTCTCCGGCCTTGCGGATCCGCGCACCCTCAGCAGTACGGCGGGTTCGAGGTGACTGCGGTACAGACCCGCAGGAACAGGTTGAAGAGCCGGTAGAGGTGGAGCATGTCGCCCTCCACGGTCACCGTGCGGTCGTCCTGGCGTTCTACGCCGGGGATCGCGGTGAGGTGCAGGGCGACGGATGCGGACTGCCAGCGGACGGTCAGTCGGTGTGGTCCGGGGGCCGCGGCTGGTGCGGGGAGGTTGGTGAGGGCTTCTGTCGTGGTGGTTTCGATGGCCTCGCGGGCCTCGGCCACCGGGACCAGTTGGGCGGCGAACCGGTCCTTGGCGAACTTGACCGGGACGGTGGTCACCGTGGGGTCCCAGGACTTCGTTTCCTCGCAGGCGGTGTCGTCGCCGGTGAGCAGCGCCACGGGTACGCCGTACGCCGCTGCCGCCGCGTGGAGGAGGCCGATCTCGCCGGTGAGGCGGTCGTCGAGCCAGATGTCCTCGATCTCGTGGCCCATGAAGCTGTGGCTCAGTACGCCGAGGACGCCGGCGCGGGCGTGGAAGCCGATGCACAGCACGGCGTCGTACTCGGGTGACAGGCCCTCGATCATGCCCATCGGCTTCGGGCGGCCCTTGATCAGGCGGACGCGCGGGTCGAGGAGGTCGGGCAGCAGGTTGCGCATCGGGCCGTGGGCGTCGTTGACCAGGACGGCCGTCGCGCCGGCGGCGTATGCCCCGCGGACGGCGGCGTTCACGTCCTCGGTCATCAGCACCCGGCTGCGCTCGTAGTCCCGTCCCGGCGGCTGGACGTCCTCCGCGTCGACCAGTCCGGTGATGCCTTCCATGTCCGCGCTCACGTATACCTTCACGCGCAGAAGCGTATGTTCTGACTATGAGCAGCGGCGCCGTGGTCCGGGCGTGGCGGCCCGGGCTGGCCGGGGTCGTCGAGGTGCTGCACGCCTATTTCCCGTCGCACGCGTATCCGACCCACACCCACGACGCGTGGACCGTGCTCATCGTCGACCAGGGCGCCGTCCGGTACGACCTGGATCACCGCGAGCACGGGCTCGCCCAGGCGCAGGTCTCGCTGCTCCCACCGCACGTGCCCCACGACGGGCGGTCGGTTCTGCCGGAGGGTTTCCGCAAGCGGGTGCTGTACCTGGCGCCCGATCGGCTCGGCGGCGATCACCTGATCGGCGCGGCCGTCGACCAGCCGGAGTACGTCGACCCGCTGCTGCGGCACCGGATCCACCAGCTGCACGGCGTACTGAAGGACGGTCAGGAGGATCTGGAGGCCCAGAGCCGGCTGACGTTGATCGAGGAGCGCCTGGGCCAGCATCTCCGCCGCCAGGTGGTTGATCCACCGGACCGGCGCGACACCGGTATAGCGGTGCGGCTGCGTGAGCTACTCGATGCCAACGTGGCCGACGGGCTCACGCTCGAGGATGCCGCGAAGGTGGTGCATGCGCATCCTGCGCATCTGGTCCGGGCGTTCAGCCGGGAGTACGGCATGCCACCGCACCGCTACCTGACCGGCCGGCGGGTCGACCTGGCGCGGCGGTTCCTGCTCGACGGGCGCCCGGCCGCGGAGGTGGCGACGCTCGCCGGGTTCTACGACCAGTCACACCTCAACCGGCACTTCCGGAAACTGCTCGGGGTCACACCTGCGCGTTTTGTGAAGCCTTAGACGCCTTGTAAGCGCGCACACCCCACGTGCCGAGCAGCGCGGCGATCAGCAGATTCACGATGACCAGGATCGTGTGCGCCACGTAGTACCCGGTCGGGCGGCCCTCGGTGTCCATCAGCGCCTTGATGAAGCGCAGATACGTGACGACGTTCCAGGCGGCGATGGCGAGCAGGATCAGCGCGTGCTTCCGTTCGAGTTTCACCTAGCCATTGTGACCAGGGCGGTCCACCGTCCGGAGCAGCTGGGTGCGGTTGGCCACTCCGAAGCGCCGGTAGAGGCGGGTCAGCTGGGACTCGACCGCCTTCACCGAGAGGTACAGGGCCGCGGCGATCTCGCGGTTGGTGGAGCCGTCGCGGACCATCGAGACGATCTGCTGCTCGTTGTCGGTCAGCTCCGAGGGCTGCCGGCTCCGGCTCGGTACGTCGAGACGCGCCAGCTCGGTCTCGGCCACCTCGCGCCAGGCGGGAGCGCCGTACGCCTCGAACTGCTCGATCGCGTCCAGGAACGCGGTCCGCGCGACCGACCGGCGACGGGCCTGCCGGGCGACCCGGCCGCGGGTGAGCTCACAACGAGCCAGGTCGAGCGGGTAGACCCGGTCCCCGGCCGTGCCGATCGTCTTCTCGAGCAGATCCAGCGCCGCGGCCGGATCGCCTTGCTTGGCGATCAGCAGCGCCTCGGACCGGGCCAGGCCGATCATGATGACCTCGCGGTCGAGGTTCTCCGCGCGGGTCCGGATCTCGGTGATCAGCGTCGCCGCGTCATCGAGCCGGCCGGCCGCGACCAGTGCCTCCGCGTAGTCCGCGTGCCACGGGATCACCGCCGGGTCGTAGGGCATCGCTGCCTCGCCCGACTCCGCGATCGCGTCGAACGACTCGACCGCTCGTTGCGGGTCGCCGGTGAGCACGGCCATCTGCCCGAGGCTGGCCAGCGCCGGGCCGGTCCACTCGTCGTTCCCGACCAGGCGCACACCCTCCAGCGCGGCCTCGGCGAGCTGCCGGCCCATGGCCGCCGAGCCGCCGACCCACTCGGCCCGGCTGGCGATGACCATGCCGACCTCGGCCTCGTCACCGATGTCCTGCATCAGCTGGTAGCACTCATGCCCCGCGGCCAGTGCGTCGGCGCCACGCCCGCTGCGCTCGTAGATCGCGGTCGCCGAGATCAGCGCGGACGCGAGCCAGCGCATCGCGCCGTGGTCGCGGACGTCGTCGACCAGCGCCGTGATCCGGGTGATCGCCTCGGCCGTCCGCCCGCGGAACAGCTCCCGCATCGCGGCCATCTGCCGGGCGTTCACCACAGTCTTGGTGAGCGGCAGACCCTTGGCCATCTCGGCAGCCTGCTCGAGCACGGCGTCCGCGGACACCTCGGCGTCACGCGCCATCAGCACCGAGCTCGCCGCGCTCAGGGCGTCGACGATCGCCTCGGTGTCACCCGCCTCGCGCGCGAGCGCCTCGGCGACCCGGGCGTCCTCCTGCGCGTCGTCCAGACTGCGATCGAAGTAGTGGCTGTGGCTGCGCTCGATCCGCACCCGCGCCTCGAGCCGCTTGTTGCCCTTGGCCGCAACGAACGCCTCCGCCAGCAGTTCGACCCGGCGGTCGCGCTCCGGCCAGACCGCGTCCGCACACAGCAGCAGCGCGGGCACCTTCGTCTCCGGCGTCGTCGCAGCCTGTACGGCGAACCGCGCCATGTCGGCCGACTCCGCAAGGTGACCGGCGGCCGCGGCATCGTCGGCGGCCCGGGTCAGGCGCCGGGCGCGATCGTCCGGCCGCGTGATCGGCGTCCGCTCCGCGCTCAGCCGCCACAGCGTCGCGGCGGCACCGGGCGCACCACGGCCGGCGGCGACGGTGGCCGCCTCCTCGATCGCCGACGCCAGCTCCGGGTCGGCCTCCTGGGTGGCGAGGGCACGGTGGGTCGCGTTCTCCACGGGCTCGTCGACCACGGCCGCGAGCTGGGCGTGCGCCTGACGGCGGGCCGCTGACGTCGCCTCGGCGTACACGAACTCGCGCAGCAGTGGGTGGGTGAAGCGGAGGCGCTCGGCGGCGATGTCGATCAGGCCGAGGGTCTCGGCCTCGGCCAGGTCGGCCTCGATCGGGCGGTCGAGGGACCGGGCGAGCTGTGTCGTGGTCGGGCGCGGTGACGACGCCGCGTGCAGCAGCAGTTCGTGTGCGCCGGGCGCCAGGGTGGAGAGGCGGTCGCCGAGCAGGGTCTTGAGGCGGCTGGACACCGGGAGCGGGTCGTTGGGCGAGACGCTCTTCGGGTGCCGCAGTACGGCCCGGCCGAGCTCGAGGGCCATGAACGGGTTGCCGGCGCTCGCGGTGAAGATCCGGCGGGCCGTGCGCACCGGGAGCGGGCTGGACAGGCGCTGACGGAGCAGACCGAGGACATCCGGCTCGGTCAGCGGGGGGACCTCGAGCTGGAGCACGGGCTCCGGGCAGGCGTCGACCATCATCGGAAGGTCGCCGTCGGCCACCTGCTCGGTGGCGAGCAGGTGCACGCCCTCGGACAGGCGCCGCGCGCAGAACGTGAGCACCTCGAGGCTCGACGGGTCGACCCACTGGATGTCATCGACCACCAGGAGAACCGGACCGGTGGCGGCCAGGCGGCGGAGAACGTGCAGTACGGCGAGACGGACGGCCAGCTCGTCCCGCACGGTGTCCGGAGCGCTCGCCTTCAGCAGCGCGACCTCCAGCGGCTGGCGGAGGTGGTCCGGCAGCACCTGCCACGCGAACTCGAGCTGGTTGGACAGCAGGTCGAGGAGCGTGACGTACGGGAGGCCGGCCTCGGAGTTCGACGGGGCGGCACTGAGGATCCGGCAGCCCTTCCGGCCGCGATCCGCGACCAGGGCCCGCCCGAGAGCTGACTTGCCGATACCGGTCGGGCCGTACAGCAGCACGCTGCCGCTGGTCTCGAGCTGCTTGGTAGCACGCTCGACCAGTCCTGCACGCCCAACCAGTTCGTCGTCAGTCATCTAGCTCCCCGAAGGATTACCTTCGCTGATTATCACAGGAAACGACCATCCGACACGGCAAGTGTCACATGAGGAAATTTGATGGTCACCATCCTGTCACCGACTCTTGCCCAGATCCGAGCAGTCGCGACGGCACGATCGTGCCCCGGCACCGGATGGTCTGCGCGCTTGTAGACAAAGTTCAACCGCCTGCCGATTCCTTGCACGGCAGGCGGTTGAGAGTTGGATCAGATGGATTCGAGGTCGCGTTCGATGGCGGCCAGTTCTTCCTCGCTGCCTTGGACCTTGGGGCCGGTGAACCAGTGGCGAGCCGAGAGGAACCAGTAGCCCGCGGCGAAGCCGAGGACGACCAGGACGGCCAGTGGGGTGTAGTTGAAAGTGCTACCGGTGACCGGACTGACCTGCGGCAGCATGAACAGGATCGTGATGAAGACGACCCAGACGATCGCCACGATGCCGATCGGGCGGCTCCAGCGACCGAGGTTCCACGGTCCGGGCTGGAAGTTGTCACCCTGAAGGAGCCGGAGCAGCGTGGGCAGTACATAAGCGATGTACAGGCCGATCACGGCGATCGAGGTGACCGCGGCGTACGCCGTCGCGTTCCAGAGGTACGGCAGACCGAGGACGAACGCACCAGCCGCGGCCAGCCAGATCGCATTGGTAGGTGTCCGGGTGCGGTGGTTGATCTTGTGCCACAGCGTCGACCCTGGCAGGGCGCCGTCGCGGGAGAACGCGTAGATCATCCGGGAGTTCGCCGTCACCGACGACATCCCGCAGAACAGCTGCGCCCCGATCACGATCAGCAGCAGGATCTTGCCGGTCACGGCACCGACCGCGTCGATGAAGATCTGCGCCGGCGGTACGCCGCTCGAACTGTGCAGCGCGCCGTCGTAGTTCTGGATCGCGAAGGTCAGCCCGATCAGCAGGACCCATCCGGCCGCGAGCGAGACCAGGATCGACATCACGATTCCGCGCGGCCCGGAACGCGCCGCGTCGTGGGTCTCCTCGGTCATGTGCGCGGACGCGTCGTACCCGGTGAGCGTGTACTGCGCCAGCAGCAGGCCGAGCAGTGCGACGTAGAAGGTCGAACCCCACCCGGTGTTGTTCACGAAATGGCCGAACACGAACGACGCCGACTGGTGCTTGTCCGGCACGAACACCAGCGCACCGACGATGAACAGCACGCCGATGATGTGCCACCAGACGCTGATGTCGTTCAGCCGCGCGACCAGCTTCACGCCGAACGAGTTCAGCAAGGCGTGCACCAGCAGGATGATCCCGAACAACAGGATCGTGTGCCCCGGCGTCGCACTGAAGCCGAACTGCAGGTCCAGGAACGCGTTCAGGAAGAACGCCGCCCCGAAGTCGATCCCGGCCGTCACCGCGACCTGACCCAGGAAGTTGAACCACCCGGTGAACCAGGACCAGGCCGGGCCGTTGGACGGCGCCAGCTTCGCGGACCAGTAGTACAGGCCGCCGGCGGTCGGGTAGCTCGAGCACACCTCCGCCATGGCGAGGCCGACGAACAGCGTCATCAGCCCGACGATCGGCCAGCCCCAGACGATCATCACCGGGCCGCCGGTGTTCATCCCGAACCCGTACAACGTCAGGCAGCCGGACAGGATCGAGATGATCGTGAACGACACCGCGAAGTTCGAGAACCCGGACATCGTCCGGTTCAGCTCTTGTGCGTAACCCAGTTGGTGCAGGCGATCCTCGTCGTCCGTCATCGAGCCTCCTAGCCGCGCCAATGGTCTCCCCCCAGACCTTTACGCCATTGAGGCACCCGGCATCCCGGGGTGTCAAGGAGTCAGGCGAGAAAGCCGTGCAGCAGCACCGCGGTGCCCGACAGGTGTTCCTGCATCGCCTGCCTGGCCGCCTCCGGATCGCCGGCGAGGATCGCGTCGACGATCGCCTGGTGCTGTTGGTTCGAGTGCTGGATGTTGCGCTCGAGCAGGGGGATCGCGTCGAGGAGTTCGTTCAGGCGCATGCGGACGTCGGCCATCGCGGACGTCAGCGACGGCGAGCCGGTGACCTCGGCGATCGCCAGGTGCAGGCGGGAGTCGAGGCGGCGGTAGTCGGCCAGGCGAGCCGCAGACGTGTCGGCGAGGCAGTGTTCGAGGTGGTCGCGTTCGGCGTCGCTCAGGTCGCGCGTGGCGGCGGCTTCCGCGGCGCCGGTTTCCAGCACGAACCGCAACGTGAGCGCGTCGTCCAGTCCGTCGGCCAGGTCGCGGGCGAGCCGTTTGGCCGGCGTACGGCGGGGTTTCGGCAACTGCTCGTTGACGAACGTGCCGCCGTACCGGCCGCGCCGGGACTCGACGTACCCGGCCTCGGTGAGGGCGTGGATCGCCTCCCGGAGGGTGACCCGGCTGACGTTCAGCCGGGCCGCGAGCTCCCGCTCCGGCGGCAACCGGTCGCCGGGCACGACGACGCCGAGCTTGATTGCCTGCAGCAACCGCTCGACCGTCTCCTCGAACGGGTTCCCGGCCCGGACCGGCCGGAACACCGCCTCGTCTGCCTGAACGACCATGCCCCCAGACTAGATCGGTGTCACATAGGCGCCGGAGATTCCCCCGTCGACCAGGAACGTGTTGGCGGTGATGAAGGAGGAGTCGTCGCTGGCCAGGAAGGCGACCGCGGCGGCGATCTCGTCGGGTTCGCCGAAGCGGCCCATCGGGACGTGCACGAGCCGGCGCTGGGCCCGCTCCGGGTCCTTCGCGAACAACTCGGTCAGCAGCGGCGTGTTCACCGGGCCCGGGCAGAGCGCGTTCACCCGGATCCCCTGCCGGGCGAACTCGACCCCGAGCTCCCGGCTCATCGCCAGTACGCCGCCCTTCGAGGCGGAGTACGAGATCTGCGAGGTCGCCGCACCCATCACCGCGACGAACGACGCGGTGTTGATGATCGAGCCCTTGGCCTGCCGTTGCATGTAAGGGATCGCGGCCTTGCAGCACAGGTACACCGAGGTGAGGTTGACCTCCTGGACCTTCCGCCACGCCTCCAGCCCGGTGTCCAGGATCGACGCGTCGTCCGGCGGCGAGATGCCCGCGTTGTTGAACGCGATGTCGACGCTGCCGTAGGTGTCGAAGGCCTGCTTGAACAGGTTCTCCACGGCAACTGCGTCGGTGACGTCGGTCGCCACGAACAGTCCGCCGACCTCGTCCGCCGCCGCCTTGCCCGCGGCCGGGTCGAGGTCGCCGATCACGACGTGCGCGCCCTCCGCGGCCAGCCGCCGTACCGTGGCCAGCCCGATCCCGCTCGCACCACCGGTCACCACCGCGACGCGGCCCTCGAGCCGATGAGCCTTGACGTCCATTCAGTCCTCCGTGCTGATGAAGATGTTCTTGGTCTCGGTGAACGCGGCCAGCGCGTCCGGGCCGAGCTCCCGGCCGAGGCCGGACTGCTTGTACCCGCCGAACGGTGTCGAGTACCGGACCGACGAGTTGGAATTGATGGACAGATTGCCGGCCTCGACGCCGCGGCCGACCCTGATCGCGCGACCGACGTCCCGGGTCCAGATCGACCCGGAAAGCCCGTACTCGCTGTCGTTCGCGATCCGCAGCGCGTCGGCCTCGTCCTCGAACGGGACCACCGCGACCACCGGCCCGAAGATCTCCTCGCGCAACGCCCGGTCACTGGCCGGCGCCAGCACCGTCGGCGGGAACCAGAACCCGGGACCACTCGGCGCAGTCCCTTGGAACGCGGGGTTGTCGACGTACGACGCGACCTGCTCCCGCTGCCCGGCCGAGATCAACGGCCCCATCTCGGTCGCCGGATCACCTGGATCGCCAACCTTGAAGTTCTTCACCGCGGGCTCCAGCAGCTCCATGAAGCGGTCGTACGCCGTGCGCTCCACCAGGATCCGCGACCGCGCACAACAGTCCTGCCCGGCGTTGTCGAACACGCCGTACGGCGCTTGCGCTGCCGCCTTCTCCAGGTCGGCGTCGGCGAAGACGACGTTCGCGGACTTGCCGCCCAGCTCGAGCGTCACTCGCTTCACCTGGTCCGCGCAGCCGGCCATGATCTGCTTGCCGACCGTGGTCGATCCGGTGAAGACGATCTTGCGGACGGCCGGATGGGTGACGAAACGCTGCCCCACGACGGTGCCGCGACCGGGGACGACTTCGAGGACGCCTTCCGGCAGGCCTGCTTCGAGGGCGAGTTCGCCCAGCCGGATGGCGGTCAGCGGGGTCAGCTCGGCGGGTTTGAGGACGACGGTGTTGCCGGCCGCGAGGGCCGGGGCGAAACCCCAGCCGGCGATCGGCATCGGGAAGTTCCACGGGACGATCACGCCGACCACGCCGAGCGGTTCCTGGAACGTCACATTGATGCCCCCGGCAACAGGGATCTGCCGGCCGAACAGGCGTTCCGGCGCGGCCGCGTAGTACGTCAGGACGTCGCGGACGTTACCGGCTTCCCAGCGGGCGTTGCCGATCGTGTGACCGGCGTTCTCGACCTCCAGCGCGGCCAGGTTCTCCAGGTCCGCGTCGACGGCGTCAGCGAACCTTCGCAGCAGCCGGCCACGGTCGGCCGGGTTCACGTTCCGCCAGGTCTCGAAGGCCTTGGCGGCTCGCGCGATCGCGGCGTCGGCATCCTGCTCGGAGGCGAGCTCGATGGTCCTGACCACCTGTTCGGTGGCCGGGTTGAGCACGTCGTACTTCATGAAGCTCTCCTGATCAAAGCGGTGAAGAGTCGTAGGTCCTCGGGGTTCTCCTCGGGATGCCACTGCACGCCGAGCGCGAAGTCGCGGCCCTCCACTTCGGCGGCCTCGATCGTCCCGTCCCCCGCGCGGGCGGTGACCTTCAGGCCCGGTGCGAGGACGTCGAGCGCCTGGTGGTGGTAGCAACTGCCGGTGGTGTGCCGGCCGAGGATCCGGGCGGTGAGGGTGCCGGGCTCGACCTTCACCTCAGTGGTCGCGAAGACCGCCGGCGCCGGACGGTGCTCGTCGTTGGCGATCACGTCCGGCAGGTGCTGGTGCAACGTCCCGCCCAGCGTGACGTTGAGCATCTGCAATCCACGGCAGACGGCCAGCAACGGAAGGTCACGGTCCAGCGCGGCCCGGATCAGGACGGCTTCGTGATCGTCACGCCCTGGGCGCGTGTCGACGGTCTCCGGATGCGGCGACGCGTCGTACGAGCCGGGATCGACGTCGCAGCCGCCCGCGACGACGAGACCGTCCAGGATCTCCACGACCGAGGGATCGGTCCCTACCGGCGGAAGCAGGATCGGTACGCCGCCGGCCGCGGCCACCGCGTCGAGGTACACGCGCGGGAGGATCGCCGACTCGCGTTCCCAGATACCCCAGGTGGCGGTCTCCAGGTACGTCGTGATGCCGATGCGCGGCCTAGAGGCGTTCGAAGCCACGGACTCGCTCCCAGTCGGTGACGGCGGCGTCGTACGCGTCGAGCTCGATCCGCGCCGTGTTGGTGTAGTGGTCGACCATCTCGTCGCCGAACGCCTCGCGGGCCGGCTTCGAGCCGGTGAACAGGGCCGCGGCCTCGCGCAACGTGGACGGGACGTGCTCCTTGTCGGACTCGTAGGCGTTGCCTTCCAGCAGCGGCTCGAGGTCCAGCTCGTTCTCGATGCCGTGCAGGCCGGAGGCGATGATCGCGGCGACCGCGAGGTACGGGTTCACGTCGCCGCCGGGCAGGCGGTTCTCGACCCGGAGCGAGTCGCCGTGACCGACCACGCGGAGCGAACAGGTGCGGTTGTCCAGACCCCAGGCGACCGCGGTCGGCGCGAAGCTGCCCTTCTGGAATCGCTTGTAGGAGTTGATGTTCGGGGCGAGCAGATAGGTGAACTCCGACAGGCAGGCGAGCTGACCGGCGATGAAGTGCTCCATCAGCTGGGAGAACCCGTGGTCACGCTCGCCGGCCAGCACCGCATCGCCGTCGGTCGAGCGGAAGCTCAGGTGGATGTGACAGGAGTTGCCTTCGCGTTCGTCGTACTTCGCCATGAACGTGAGGCTCTTGCCGTGCTTGGCGGCGATCTCCTTCGCACCGGTCTTGTAGATCGAGTGGTTGTCGCAGGTCGCGAGCGCCTCGTCGTACCGGAAGGCGATCTCGTGCTGGCCGAGGTTGCACTCGCCCTTCGCGGACTCGACGTACAGGCCGGCGCCGGTCATGCCGTTGCGGATGTCGCGCAGCAGCGGCTCGATCCGGGAGGTGCCGAGAAGGGAGTAGTCGACGTTGTACTGGTTCGACGGCGTGAGATCGCGGTACCGCTTGTCCCAGGCGGTCTCGAAGGTGTCGTCGAACACGATGAACTCGAGCTCGGTCCCGACGTACGCCTTCAGGTTCTTCTCCGCGAGCCGATCCAGCTGCGCACGAAGCACCTGCCGCGGCGAGGCGACGACAGGCTGTCCGTCCAGCCACTGCACGTCGCACAGCACCATCGCCGTACCGTCGAGCCACGGGATCAGCCGGAGCGTGTCGAGATCGGGCGCCATCACCAGGTCGCCGTACCCACGCTCCCAGGACGACATCGCGTACCCGTCCACGGTGTTCATGTCGACGTCGACCGCGAGCAGGTAGTTGCACCCCTCGGTCCCGTGCTTCAGCACCTCCTCCAGGAAGTACCGCGCCCCACACCGCTTCCCCTGCAACCGACCCTGCATATCGGTGATCGCCACCAGCACGGTGTCGACCTCGCCGGCCTCGACCAGCCTCCGCAACTCCTCCACACCCAGCACGGCCACTCCCGGAGTTCTATTGGTCTATCTCCAGTCCATTGACTCAAGCCTAGCCGGAACTGTCAATGCGGTGCCGTGGCACTGGGCGGACAGTGAATGGGTTGGCAGTGTCCGGGATCACGGGGAAAATCGCCGGATTCGGCCGCACCGCCCAAGCGGCCCGATTCTGGAGGACCGCTATGCGATCTTTCGTTACCCGCCCCCGCGCCCTGGCCGTTCTGCTGGCCGGTACGGCGCTCGCATTCAGCCCGCTGGGAAGTCAGGCAACCGCCCAGTTGCCGGCCGACCAGACCGGGAACCCGGCCTGCTTCACGCCGGAGGACGGAGCCGCCGCGCGCGGTGGCTTCGGTGCCGATCACCGGGAGCTGTCGGTGGCCGAGCAGAAGGCGATCGACGCCAGGACGGCGCAGATCCTGAAGGCCAAGCAGGCCCGCGGACTCGCGCCGACGGCCGGCAAGCTCGCCGCAGCGAGCGTCCCGGTGTACGTACACGTGATGCTGAGCACCTCAGGCGCCGGTGACGTCACCTCGACGCAGATCAACCAGCAGATCGCCGAGCTGAACCAGGACTACGCGGGTCAGGAGTCGTCGCAGGCCGCGAACACCGGCTTCACGTTCTACCTGGCCGGCACCGACCGCTTCAAGAACAACAGCTGGCACAAGGACGGTCAGAGCACGACGTACCGCTCACAAACGCGCAAGGGTGGCAAGAACGCCCTGAACATCTGGCTGGTCGACTTCTCCTACCTCGGGATCGCGACCTTCCCGTGGGACTACGCGAGCAGCCCGAGCATCGACGGCATCCGGGTCCAGTACAGCTCGCTGCCCGGCGGCTCGGCGACCAACTACAACCTCGGCAAGACCGCGTCCCACGAGGCCGGCCACTGGTTCGGGCTCTACCACACGTTCCAGGGCGGCTGCACGAGCACGAACGACTCGGTGTCCGACACGCCGGCCCAGAGCAGCTCCTCCAGCGGCTGCCCGACCGGCCGGGACTCCTGCTCGCTGCCGGGGCTGGACCCGATCCACAACTACATGGACTACTCCTACGACTCCTGCTACAACCAGTTCACGCCCGGCCAGTCAACCCGCATGAGCAACATGTGGACCGCCTACCGTGCCTGATCCCGGGCATGAGACCCGACTGTGACATCTGCACCGCCGGGCAACTAGAGTGCCCGCGATGCGTTTGCTTCTGACGGCCTGCGCGACCACCGCACTGGTGGCCACCGGTCCTCTGACAGCGACCGCCGCCGGCCAGGGCCCACAAGGCCCGGTCGGCGGCGACCTGCTGACCGCGAAGCCGACGGTGATCGCCAACGGGGCGGCACCGCCGGCCGTCCAGGCATCGGCGTACGTCGTGGCCGACCTGGACACCGGTCAGGTGCTGGCCGCGAAGGCCGCGCACGCCAAGCTCCGCCCGGCCAGCACGCTCAAGACGCTGACCGCGCTGGTCCTGCTGCCCCGGCTGAAGAAGACCGATCCGGTGATCGGTTCGGACGCCGACGCCGGGATCATCGGCAGCAAGGTCGGTGTGTACCCCGGCCTGCACTACACCGTCGACCTGCTCTTCCAGGGCATGTTCCTGGCCTCCGGGAACGACGCCGTCCACGCACTGTGCGCGCACGACCAGGGCGGCATCCCCGCGACGATCGAGCGGATGAACGCGAAGGCCAAGGAGATCGGCGCGCTCGACACGCACGTGACCGACCCGACCGGCCTGGACGCCGACGGGCAGTACTCCAGCGCCTACGACCTGGCCCTGTTCGCGCAGGCCGGGCTGGCCCGCGCGGACTTCGCGAAGTACGCGTCCACCAAGTTCACGAACTTCCCGAACGCCGGCAACAAGGGCACCTACCAGGTCGCGAACCAGAACAAGCTGCTGTTCAACTACGACGGCGCGCTCGGTGTGAAGACCGGCTACACGACACTGGCCCGGAACACGTTCGTCGGCGCCGCCCGCCGTAACGGGCACACGCTGGTGGTGACGATGATGAACGCTCCGCACGGCATCACCGAGGACGCCAGCAACCTGCTGACCTGGACGTTCGCCAACTACGCCAAGCTCAAGCCGGTCGGCACGCTGGTGAAGGCCGAGGCCCCGCCGAAGACCCAGACCGAGGGCAAACCCGAGACCAAGCCGGCCTCAGGTACGGCGCACCCGTCCCGCAGCCGCACCGTCCTCAACCCCGGCCAGGCGGTCCAGTCCCTCGCCCTCCGGGTCCCCGTCTGGGCGTACGCCGCACCGCCCGTACTGCTGCTCGGCCTCTTCCTGCGCCGGCCGCGCACCCTCCGCCGACGCCGTCACTGACGACGGATCGACCGGACGGACCGCATCGCTCGCACCGCCTGGAGGCCCAGCGTGGTCAGCGTGACACCCAGCACCGCACCGGCGGCCACTGCGACCGTGTCGGCCTTCCGCTCCGGGATCGGAACCACCTTGTACCGCTTGCCGGGCGGCCCGAGCAGCAACGGCTCGGCCTCTTCGACCGGCTCCGGGCGCTCGGCGACGACCTCCGGCTCGACGGTCGCTTCCTTCGTCCAGGCCGCGACCAGCATGATCGCCCGCGTCATCAGGTAGATCCACACCAGCAGCGCCAGCGGCAACGCCAGAGCGCCGTACGCCGCGTTCGCGCCGATCACGTGGCTCACGTAGACGTTGCCGAGCTTCTGCGCCAGGTAGAACACGATGCCGCCGGCCAGCGCGGCGATCAGCGCGACCTTGCGCGGCAGCAGGATCCGCGGCAGCGCGGTCTGCAGGTACAGGAACAGGACCGCACCGGCCGCGATGCCGACGACGAGGCTGATCAGGTTGATGCCCCAGCTCGCCAACCAGGTCCCGTCCAGGTCGGAGGCCCCGATGATGCGCTCGGACAGGCCGGTCAGCACCGACGAGGCGCCGGTCGCGATCAGGCCGATCAGACCGAGGCCGAGCAGTGCGCCGAGGTCGACGACCTTGAGCTTGATCGCGTTGCCGGGCTCGTCGTCCAGCTCGTGCATCGAGCGGATCGAGGCCCGCAGCGAGTCGATCCAGCCGAGGCCGGTGAGCAGCAGCGAGATCCCGGAGATCAGGCCGATCGTGCCGGCATGGGAGACCAGCGCGTCGATGTCGATCCGGTCGCTGATCCCGGGCAGGTTGTGCTGGAGGGCGTCCTTCAGGGCCTCGATCGCCTTGTCGCCGAGCAGCGGCCCGATGATCGCCGCGGCCAGCACGATCAGCGGGAACAGCGACAGGAACCCGAAGAAGCTCGTCGCCCCGGCCAGCCGGTTGCCGCGCCGGTCGCCGTACCGCTGCCAGGCGCGCCACAGCTGCGTCCTGCTGAATCGCGCCCAGACGCGCTTGATCGTCCCCATGATACTCCTGTACCCGAGAGTGGCGGGCTCAGCCTGCCAGCGGGAACGACCGCTGCGGGCGCCACACGCCGTCGGCGCCGTGTTCGTAACGACTGAAGTACTCGACGTCGAAGGCACAGTCGTACTCCGACAGGGCGTCGTACGCGCGGTCGAGGGCGTCCTTGTCCAGGTCGTGCGCGACCGTGACGTGCGGGTGGTACGGGAACCGCAGGTCGACCTGCAGCGGGCCCGACCGCACCTGCGACTGCAGCACCTCGCACGACGAGATGCCCTCGGCCAGCGGCACGAACACCACCGGCGAGATCGGCCGGAACGTCGCCGTACCGCGCAGCCGGATCCGGAACCGGGGGAACCGGGCCGCCACCGCGAGCAGGTGCTCGTCGATCAGGTCCAGGTCGCTCGCCTCGATCTCGGTCGGCGGCAGCAGCGTCACGTGGGTCGGGATCGAGGCGGCCATCGGATCGCCGAACTCGGCCCGGAACTTCTGCAGCTCCGTGCCGTACGGCTCCGCGATCGGGATCGCGACACCGATCGTCGTCATCGGCGGCCTACCGGCCCTGCGGGGGGCCGGGAACGAAGCCCAGCCGGTCGTACGCCCGGGCGAGCGTCGGCTCGGTGACCGCGCGGGCGCGCTCGGCGCCGGCGGCCAGGATCGCGTCCAGCTGCGCCTTGTCGTCGAGGTAGGCCAGCGTCTTCTCCCGGAACGGGGTGACGAACTCGACCACCACCTCGGCCAGGTCCTTCTTGAAGTCGCCGTACCCGCGGCCGGCGTACTCGTCCTCCAGCTCGGAGATCTTGCGGCCGGTCAGCGCGGAGTAGATCGTCAGCAGGTTCGCGACGCCGGGCTTGTTCTCCTGGTCGAAGATCACGTCGCGGCCCGAGTCGGTGACCGCGGAGCGGATCTTCTTCGCGCTGACCTTCGGGTCGTCGAGCAGGTCGATGATGCCGGCCGGGGACGAGCTCGATTTGCTCATCTTCGCCGACGGGTCCTGCAAGTCGAAGATCTTCGCGGTCTCCTTGACGATGTACGGCTCGGGCACCCGGAAGGTCTTGCCGAAGCGGTGGTTGAAGCGCTGCGCCAGGTCGCGGGTCAGCTCCACGTGCTGGCGCTGGTCCTCGCCGACCGGGACCCGGTCGGCCTGGTAGATCAGGATGTCCGCGGCCTGCAGGATCGGGTACGTGAACAGGCCCACGGTGGCGCGGTCGGCGCCGCCCTTGGCGGTCTTGTCCTTGAACTGCGTCATCCGGCTCGCCTCGCCCATCCCGGTGATGCAGGCCATCACCCAGGCCAGCTGGGCGTGCTCGGGCACCTGCGACTGGACGAAGAGGGTGGACCGCTCCGGATCGATCCCCGCCGCGAGCAGCTGCGCCGCCGACCGGCGGGTGCGCTCGCGCAGCGCCTTCGGCTCGTACTCCACGGTGATCGCGTGCAGGTCGACGACGCAGTAGAACGCCTCGTGGTCGTCCTGCAGGGCCACCCACTGCCGCACCGCACCGAGGTAGTTGCCGAAGTGGAAGGAGTCCGCCGTCGGCTGGATCCCGGAAAGCACCCGAGGGCGCCGCTGGGAACCGGCTGCGGAGGGGTCAGACGCAGCTTGGGACATACGCCTGATTCTGCCAGCGAGGTCAGTCCGGTCCGCACCCGGGCGGTGTGCTCACCAGGACCAGCCGCGGGAGGCTAGTTCCTGTTCCTCCTGCCAGCGCTTCTCCTCGGGCTGTTTGGCGTCCGGGTCGGGTACGCCGGCCAGGCGGCAGGCCTCGTCCAGGAGGTCGTCGTACGCCGCCTCCAGGGCCATCAGGCGGTGGGCCCGGGCGTAGACGTGCCGGTCGGACTCCACCCGGCGGATCTTCGTGGACAGCGTCCCCAGGCGGGTCTGCAGGCGGAGGGTGTCGAACGGGTCCGGCGTCGGGACCGGGCGCCGGCGGACGCGGGCACCCGCTCGGTCAGTCAAACGCTGGAGTCGGCGCCGCCAGCGGGCCGGGGGCGGATTCGGGAGCAGGAGGTTGAGCAGGGCGCAGAGCATCAAGAACAGAACCGCTGCGCCGAGCCATGCCATGTCGCCCACTCCTCAGCAAGAGCGTACGGCGAGCCGCGCCTGACGGCGATAGGGTTTATCCGTTCGTCGCCGGGTTTCCGTCCACGGCGGCCGCCAGCTTCGGGACCAGCTCGTCCAGGACGATCGGCAGGCTGAGCACGGACACGAAACTGGTCGCGCCGTACAGCTGGTCGTCGTAGTTCTCCTCGATGAACACGTCCCGCCCCTCGGTCCGCACCTTGAGGTTCTTGTAGAGCGGGTCGGCCCTCAACTTCGCCGTACCGTTCTTCTCCGGGAACCAGACCAGCGCCTTCTGGTCGAGCAACGAGACCCGTTCGGCACTGACGTTCCCGCCGAACTTGTCGCCGATCACCTTGTCCAGCCCGGCCGGCAGCGAGAACCCGAACTCGGTCAGCAGCCGCGACCGCGGGTCCTGCGTCCCGTAGACGAAGTACCCCTCGTACGGCGTAGCCATCAAGGCCGGCTGGCCCTTGAACTCGGGATGCTGCGCCCGGACGTCGGCGAACCGCTTCTCGATGCCCTTCACCAGCTCATCGGCCTCCGACGACTTGCCCACCGCCTGGCCGACCGTCCGCGCCACGACCTGCCACGACACGCCGTAGTCCGGCACCCCGGCGGGCTGCGCGACGGTCGGCGCAATGGCGGTCAGCTTCTTGTAGTCGTCCGCGGTGATCCCGGCGTACAGACCGATGATCAGGTCCGGCTGCAGCGCGGCGATCTTCTCGAACTGGATCCCGTCCTGGTCGCTCAGCACCTGGGGCACCGCGGCGTCCCCGAGCTTCGCCTTCGCCCACGGGAACAGCGCACCAGGCTTCTCCCCGAACCACTCGGTCGTCGCGACCGGTACGACGCCCAGCGCGAGCAGCGCGTCCTGCTCGACCAGTCCCACCGTCACGACCCGCTTCGGCGCCTGCTCGACCACCGTGTCGCCGTACTTGTTCTTGATCGTGACCGGGAACGCCCCACCGCCACCCGGCGAGCTCGCCGCCTCCGGCTTGTCATCGGCTCCACAGCCGGCCAAGGCCAGGAGCAGGACGATCAGGACCACCAGCCGGCGCATAGGAACCTCACAAGACTTGAGTTAGGTTGCCCTAACCTAACTCAGATCTCAGTCCCGGTGGTACTTCGTCACCGCGTTGTCCTGCTTCACCTTGTCCGCGGCAGCCTGGATGCGGGCGGTCCACTCGGACTGCTGCAGACCGCCGGTCATGAACTGCCCGGTCGCCACTGCGGCCGCATTCGCGAACTCGGGGTACCAGGTGTCGAAGTACCACGTGATGACCTGGTCGCCGGCCGCCGACAGCAGGTCGCGGGCCGAGCGGAGCGCCGTACTCAGCTCCAGGCCGTCGGCCGCGCCGCGGACAACCGTGAGCTGGTTGGACTCCGAGGTGACCTGCGCCGCCACGTCCTGGGACAGCAACGCCCGCAGGTACTCGAGCCCGCCGGTCTTGTTCTTCGCCTTCTCGGGCACCAGGAACGGCGCGGTGGCCGCGACGTGCAGCCCGCTGGCGAGCGCCGGCGAGGCGTCCAGCGGCGGTACGGCGAACATCGTCAGCCCGAACCGTTCCGGGACCAGGCCCTTCATCTCGTTCTCGAGCCAGTTCCCGCACGGCAGCATCCCGGCCTTCGAGGCGAGGAACCGTTTCTGCGAACCGATGTGGTCGTACTGCGCACTCCCGGCGGCGATCAGGCCGCGCTTGGTCAGCTCGCCCACCGCGGCGATCGCCCGGGTGACGCTCTCGTCCTTCCAGGCCCCGTCGTCGAGGTTGTCGATCCGTTTCAGCACGTCCGCCCCGCCGGTCTTGGCGGCCAGCGTGAGCACCAGTTCGAGCACGTAGTACGGATGCGCGCCGGCGTAGACGAACGGGCCGGGGCCGGCCGCCTTCATATCGGTGCCGAGGGCAAGCAAATCCGGCCAGGTGTGCGGGACCTCCCAGCCGTTGCTCTGGAACAGGCTCGCCGAGAACCACAGCCCGTAGACGGTTGCGACGTAGTTGAGCGTGCGCTGCGTCCCGTCGTACCGGCCGATGTCGAGCAGGTCCAACAGCAGTTGGTCCTTGACCTTCGCGGCCTGGTTGTCCCAGGACGGCGCGTCCAGGACTTGCTGCAGGTCGGTCAGCTGGCCGTCCTTGACCAGGCGGCCGAGCTCGAGTTCCTGATCACCGGTACTGAGCACCACATCGGGCGGATTGCCGGCGGCGAACCGGGGCAGCAGGGCGTCCGACAGCTTCGGTGTCAGCTTCGGCGTGACGACGGCGCCCGCATACTTCTTCCGGTACGCCGCCGCGGCGAAACCGCCGTACTCCTCGCTGATCACCACGTCGACCGGAGCGTTGGCGTCGACGTCGAACGGGTTCTGCGGCGACACGGTCCGGGCCGGCGGGCCTGAGGAACATCCGCTCAGGACCGCGCCGGCCAGTGCGCTCTGCAACAACGTCCGCCGTGTCAGCACCACGGCAGGCTAGTACGTCCGGCTACTTCACGCCTCCGGCGGTGACCGAGACCTGCAGTTGACGCTGGAAGATGATGTAGACCACCAGAACCGGCGCCACCGTGATCACCACGGCCGCGAACAGGGCACCGAAGTCCACCGCATAACCGGCCTGCGACGCGAACGACGCCATGCCCTGCGAGAGCACGTAGTTCTTCGAGTCGGTGTTCAGGGCGACGGGGAGCAGGAACTGGTTCCACAACCCCAGGAAGTTGAAGATGGCCACCGACGCCATCCCCGGCCGCGCCATCGGCAACATCACCGAGAAGAACGTGCGCCACTCGCCCGCGCCGTCGATCTGCGCCGCCTCGTAGATCTCGCCCGGCAGCGCCTTGAAGAAGCTGTGCAGGAAGAAGACGGTGAACGGCAGCGCGAACGCGACGTAGGTGATGATCAACCCTGGCAGCGTGTTGAGCAGCGACAGGTTCTTCAGCACGAAGAACAGCGGCACGATCGCCAGGAAGACCGGGAACGTCAGGCCGGCCAGCATCGAGTAGTAGATCAGCCGGTTGCCGGGGAACGTGAACCTGGCCAGCACGTACGCACACATGGCGCCGAGGATCATCACCAGCACCAGTGCGGATCCCACGACGATCACGGTGTTCGCGAAGTAGCGACCGATGCCGGCCGTCGTCCAGGCGTTGGAGTAGTTCTCGAACCGCAGCTTGTGCGGCAGCGTCAGCGGGTTGCCCAGCACTTCCTGCGTCGACTTGAACGAGGACAGCACGGTCCACACCAGCGGCAGGATCACCAGCAGCGACCACAGGATCAGTGCGACGTGGGCGGTGGTGGCCACGCCCCTGCCCTCCCGGGACCGGTTGCCGGGCACACGGGACTGGGCGACCGGTTCGACCCGGTCGGCGGCAGTGGTTGTCATCGACGTACCTTCCGTTCACGTCCGCCGGTCAGGGCGTTCACTGTGAAGACCAGGAGCGCGAACAGCATTGTCACCGCGGCCAGGATCACGCCCATCGCCGTCGAGTAACCGAACTGCCCCTTGGTGAAGGCCGTGGTGAACAGCTGCTGGGGCATGACCAGCGTCGAGTTCTGCGGCCCGCCACCGGGGTTCAGCGCCTGCATGTAGACGAAGGCGTCGAGGGCGGCGATCCCGAGATAGATGTACGCCGTCTGCACGTTGTCCCGGATCAGCGGCACCGTCAGGAAGATCGCGGTCCGGAACCGGCCGGCGCCGTCGATCCGGGCCGCCTCGAACACCTCGGGGTCGATGCCCCGGATGGCGGCGATGAACAGCACCATGTAGAAGCCGACGAAGCCCCAGATCATCACGAACATCGACGCCGGCATCGCGGTCCGTGCGTCGCCGAGCCAGGCGAAGTTCTCGAACTGGTGCAGCCCGATCTTCGACAGCAGCGCGTCCAGGATGCCCGAGCCCGGCGTGAACACCTGGGCCCAGATCAGGCCGATCACGATCGCCGGGATCACGTACGGGAAGAACGAGACGATCCGGTAGAAGCCGGAGTTGCGCAGTCCGCGGACGGTCCCGGTGCCCGAGCCGCCGATCGTCACCAGCGTGGCCAGCGTCAGCGCCAGCACGATCGTCACGATCGGCACGACGATCGCCAGCTCGACGTTGTTGCGCACGGCCCTCAGGAAGATGTCGTCGTGGAACAGCCGGACGTAGTTGTCGAAGCCGACGAACTTCTGCCCCGCGCTGAACCCGGACCAGTCGGTCAGCGAGTAGTACAGCGCCTGCACGAACGGCGAGACCACGAAGATCACGAAGACCGCCAGCGGCAGGCCGAGGAACACGACCATGAAGCTGACCCGGTCGAAGGTCAGCGGCCGGCGACGGCGCCGGGGGGCGGATCGCTTGGATCCGCCCTCCGTCACGACATCCTGCGTCACGGTCACTTGGTGACCGGAATCTTCTTGACGGAGCTGTCGTTCCGCACCTTGTCCATGATCTGCTGCAGGCCCTTCGTCAGGCCCGCCGCGTCCAGCTGGCCGGACAGGAACGAGTTCCAGACCACCAGCTGGTCGGTGTTCATGCCGTACAGGCCGAAGACCTGGTAGTCGAAGACGTTCGTGCCGGCGGCGTCCAGCATCGCGGTCTGCGACTGCAGCGCGGTCGAGCCGAAACCGTCCGCGGGCACCAGGCCCTTGACGATCGTCGGCGCCAGCCGGGTCTTGGCGAAGTTGGTCGCCGCGTCCTTGGACAGCATGGCCCGCAGCAGCTCCTTGCCGCCGGCAACGTTCTTGCCCTTCGACGGGACGATGAACGGCTCGCCGGCCGCGCTGCGCAGCGACTCGTACGGCAGCTTCGGGCTCTCGGTCAGGGTCGGCTCCGGGACGCCCTTCATGTTGAAGCCCGCCTTGGTGGCCTTCTTCATCTCGTTCTCGATCCACGAGCCCGAGGGGTAGAGGATGGCCTGCTGGTCGTTGCTCCACTTCGCCTGCGCGGCGGTGAACTGGGTACCGGCGCCGCCGGGCACGAAGTACCCGTTCTTGACCATGGTCTCCAGGGCCTTGAAGATGCCCTGGAACTGCGGCATCGACCAGCAGTTCTCCTTGAGGTTCTCCAGCGCCAGCCGGACCTCGTCGCCACCCTCCTTGATGGCGCCGTCGACGGCCATCGTGTGGTAGTAGGTGGCGGCTTCCTTGCCCCAGACGAACAGGTACTTGCCCTTGGCCTTGGCCTTGGCGCCGAGGTCGAGCAGCGCGTCGTACGTCTTCGGCGGCTCCCAGCCGTTCTCCTTGAACAGGCTGTCGGAGTACCAGATGCCATACAGGGTGAGCACGTAGTTCATCGCGACGAACTTGCCGTCGAAGGTACCGGGGTTCTTGGCGCCCGGGTACAAGGTGTCGGCGATCTTCGTGCCCTCGTAGTTGTTGGCCTCGAAGACGTCGTCCAGCGTCGACAGCGAGTCCAGGATCGTGTTGAAGCCGATCTGGTTCGCGCCGGAGTTGTCGATCAGGTCCGGCGGGTTGCCGCCGACGAAGCGCGGCTGCAGCTGCTGCGCGATCTGGGTGGAAGGGGCGACCTTGAACGTCGAGCCCGCGAACTTCTTCTGCGCGATGCTGGCGGCGAACGACACGTAGTCGTAGCCGTAACCACCGTTGAAGATCACCGCGTCGACGGTGGCCTTGTCCGCCATGCCGAACGGGTTGTCCGCGGTCTTGTCGGCGCCGCCACTGCCGGAGCCGCTGTCGTCGCTGCTGCTGCCCGCACAGGCGGCCAGCAGCGTGCTGCCACCGGTCGCCAGCAAGGTGCCGACCGCTGCGCGCTGCAGGAACAGGCGCCGCGACAGGTTGTTGGGAGTGGTCATTGGTCCTGCCTTCCAAGGAGTGTTTCAGGCAGTACGCCGGATGCGACCGGCGTACCGTGCTTCAAGGGCGTGGTTGTGCTCGTCGCCGCCGGGGATGTTCGCGGACAGATAGACCGGCGGGGTTTCACCGGCATCGGTCATCCGGCGGAGCACCTCGGCGACCAGCATCTGCGCGATCAGGGCGGCAGTGATGGACGACACCGCGCAGACCTTGCCGCCACCGTCGGGCAGGTCGAGCACGGAGTCGCCGTACGGCGCATGGTTGTCGAGCACCACGTCCGCGAAGTCGATCAGCTTCTTGCCGGACGGGTGCCGCGAGTCCATTCCGCCGGTGTGCTGCAGCGAGGTGATCGCGATCAGCGGGTGCCCGTTCTCCTTCGCGACGTTCGCGAGCTCGACGATCGAGCCGTTCACGCCGGAGTTGGAGGCGATCACGAACAGGTCGCCCGGGCGCGCCGCGGACAGCTCGTAGAGCTTGCGGGAGTACTTGGGGTCGCGCTCGAGCTCCGCACTGCGCAGCAGCTCCGGCGGCTCACCGCCGAGCAGGACCAGGTCGCGCAGCGCGATCCGGTTGGTCGCGATCAGGCCGCCGGCGCGGCCGGCGATCTCCATCGCGAGCGCCTCGGAGTGCCCGGAACCGAACGCCTGGATCACGCCGTCCGCGCGCAGCGAAGCGGTCATCAGGTCGGCGGCCTGCTGGATCGGACCGTCGATCTGCTCGGTCACGGCGGCCAGAATCGGAGTCAGGGTGTGCACATAAGACTGCGCGCTCACGCCGCTCGTCTCCCCTGTCCCCCCGTGCTTACTGCTGGCCATCAGCGGCCCCACCCCTCGACTAATCTGCTCGCCGCGACACTCCTGGTGCCGACAAGTGCGCAAGTTTGCGGTTTGCTGGACAGAACTTTTCTCAACTGGCAGCTAAAGTCAAGGCTCATCTCTGTGATCTCCTCAGATCGGGACCGTTGCGTGACCTTGTTCCCTTGTGCTTGTAAATAGGCTCTTTTGAGCAGTTTGGAGCATTGCGTATGTCGGTCGAACGTCCCCTGCCGGACCCTTCCGCCCCACCTGCCGACGAAGTGGTCTTGATGCCAGCCGGCCCACTGGTCCTCGGCGGCGATCTGGGCGGGACCTCCACCCGGATCGTGATCGCGGACCCTGAGGGCAACGTAGTCGGTCGCGGTGCCGCCGCGGGCGGAAATCCGACCAGCCACCCCGCAAGCGCGGCGGCCAACTTCGGCCAGGCCCTTCACGCCGCCCTGTCCGGGCTGGACGCGGCCGCCGTCAAGGCGAGCGTGGTCGGCATGGCCGGCAGCGTGGCCCTCGCGCGCCCCGATGTAGCTGCGCAGTTCGAGGCGGCCTGGACGGGCGCGGGCCTGACCGTCGCCCCCGAGTACATCGGCGATCTCGAGGTCGCTTTCGCCTCAGGTACGCCGGAACCGGACGGCACCGTGCTGATCGCGGGCACCGGCAGCAACGCGGGCCTGGTCCGCAATCACCAACTGCTGCGGACGGCCGGCGGACACGGTTGGCTGCTGGGCGACGACGGGTCCGGTTTCTGGCTCGGCCGGGAGGCTGTGCGCAGTGTGTTGCAAGCACTCGATCTCCGGGAGCCGCTCGGCCTGCTCGAGCAGACCGTCGTACAAACGGTTCTGCCCGATCGGGACAAGCATTCGACTGCACACCGTGAAGGGTACGACGCACTGCGCGACGATCTGGTGAGGACAGTGAACAGCCGCCCTCCGGTCATGCTCGCCGAGTTGGCGCCCGCGGTGATGGCAGCGTACGCACAGGACGACGAGACCGCGCGGGGCCTGGTGAAACGCGCAGCCGAGTTGCTCACAGAAACAGTCGCGCGGCTGAAGACAACGTCGGACAGAGGCCCGATGGTGCTCGCGGGCAGCGTCGCGGGTGAATCATCTCCAGTCGGCCAACTGATCCGGCAACATTTCGCCGGCGAGGTCCTGACCGCCCGCGACGGCGTCGGCGGCGCCACCTGGCTGGCCCTGGGCGCCCTCGACCCCGCCCTCGCCACCAACGAGAACCACCTACGCCTGGTCGCACATTAGGCGTAGGTGGTTCGCCCGCCCGTGCTACGCCCGGCGAGGGACGAGCCGCGCGTAGTGCCGCGATGGGCTGACCTCAGTACTAGTCGAAGACTGAGACCGGGCGGACCTCGACGGCTACGAACTCCGCCTCGGGGATGGTGGCGGCTACCTCTTCGGCGCGTTCGGGGCTGGCGACGTCGATGAGGAAGACGCCGGCAAGCTGCTCCTTCGCCTCGGAGTACGGGCCGTCGGTCGTTGCGCGGACGCCTTCGCGGACCCGGACGACCCGGGTCTTCGACGGCGGGTCGAGCGGGACCGCGTTGATCAGCTCGCCGGAGGTGTGGAGTTCGTCCAGCAGCTTGTCGAGCTGCGCGGCCAGGGCGTCGCGGGCCTTCTTCGGCAGCTTCTTGCCCTCCTCGGTGTGCAGGAACGACGGGTGGCCCCAGGTGATCGGGTTGCTGTGGATCAGCAGCAGGTACTTCATGTTCGGTGTCCTTTCGGAGTCTGGGTGGATCTTCGCAGCAGAGGTCGGAAGCGATCGGGAACACTCGACATTTCGCTCTTGGGCAGTGCTGGATGCCCCGAAATGTCGAGCTCCGCGGCGGCTGTCCGACGTACCGCGCAGCAGGCCTCGACGAACCTAAGGTGAGTGACATGGACGAGACGGACCTCCAGCTGCCCGACGGCCGCACCCTGCACGTGTACGACAGCGCACCGGGTGACGACGGGCGGCTGGCTGTCGTCTGGCATCACGGCACGCCGAACCTCGGTACGCCGCCGGTGCCGCTGTTCGAGGCAGGCGAGTGGCTCGGGATCCGGTGGATCTCGTTCGACCGGCCCGGGTACGGCGGCTCGACCGCGGCTCCGGGCCGCACGATGGCGTCGGTCGCGGCCGACCTGACCACGGTCCTGGACACGCTCGGGATCGGGACGTTCGCGCTGATGGGGTACTCCGGCGGCGGCTCGTACGCGCTCGGCTCTGCCGCGGTCCTGGGCGAGCGGGTCGAGGCGGTCGCCACCTTCGCCGCGATCGCGCCGTACGACGCCGAAGGTCTCGACTGGTACGACGGAATGATCGCGTCCGGACTCGCCTCCCTCCATGCGGCGGCCGCCGGCCGGGAGGCGAAGGTGCGGCACGAGACGTCCGGCGTCGAGTACGACCCCGAGTTCACCGCAGCCGACGTCGCGATGTTCGACGGCCCGTGGGGCTGGCTGGGCTCGGTCGCCGGCGAAAAGGCCATGCCCAACGGCCCCGACGGCCTGATCGACGACGACTGTTCCTACGTCACGGACTGGGCCTGCGACCCGACGAAGATCACCGCGCCCACCCTCCTCGTCCACGGCACCACCGACGGCATCATCCCCTGCTCACACGGCCACTGGCTCGCGGCGAACCTCCCCACCGCCACCCTCGACCTGCACCCCGGCGACGGCCACATCTCGGTCCTGGCCCACGCCGAACCCGCCCTCGAATGGATCCGCGAACACACCGGCTGACCGTACCGACCCAGCATTCCAAGCAACAGCTTGACATCGGATTCGGTGTGTTGCATATTCCAAGCATGTCTTTGGAGAAGGATCCGCGGCGGTCCCGGTTGCTGGATGATCCGTTGGCTATCCGGGCGATGGCGCATCCGGTGCGGCTGGATCTGCAGTCGTTGCTGGGGCGGGAGGGGCCGATGACCGCGGCGGATGCGGCGCGGCGGCTCGGGATCAGTCAGGCGCTGGCGTCGCACCACCTGCGGCAGCTGGCGAAGTACGACTTCGTCGAGCCGGCTCCGGGGAAGGACAACCGGGAGCGGCCGTGGCGGTTGGTGTCGACGTCGCAGTCGTGGCGCGACGCGGCCGCGACCCCGGAGGGCGCCGCGGCCGCCGACGTACTCGAGCAGTTGCTGGCCGAGCGGGCGCTCGAGCGGTTGAGCCAGTGGCAGCAGCAACGGCAGACCGAGGACGCCGTCTGGCGGGAGAACTCGGGCATCGGGCAGAGCGGGTTCTACCTGACCGCCGACGAACTGGCCGAGCTCGTCACGCAGGTCGACGCCCTGCTGCAGCGCTGGGTCGACGAGCGGCCGATCGACGACAAGTCCACCCGCCCGCCGGACAGCCGGCACGTCTCGTTCACCCAGATCGTCACGGTCTCCCCCGAGGAGGAGAGATGAAGGACTTGTGGGGCGTCCTTGCCCGGCAGCGTGATTACCGCCTGATGTTGAGCGCCGGCCTGATCTCGCTGATCGGCGACTGGTTGCTGCGGACCGGGCTCGCGTTCCAGGTGTACGTGCTGACCGGCTCGACGCTGGCCTCTGGTGGTCTGCTGCTGGCGTCGTTCCTGCCGGCCGTCGTCCTCGGCTCGCTGGCCGGAGTCTTCGTCGACCGCTGGAACCAGCGCACCACCATGATCGTGACGAATGTGCTCAACGCCGTCGTCCTGCTGCCACTGATCGCCGTGCACGACAAGAGCTCGATCTGGATCGTGTACGGCGTCGTGCTGGCGCAGAGCTGTTTGCAGCAGTTCTTCCAGCCGGCCGAGCAGTCGCTGGTCCCGGTCCTGGTCAACGACGAGCAACTGGTGACGGCCAACGCGCTGAACAGCCAGATCCGCGACCTCGCCCGCCTGATCGGCGCAGCGCTCGGAGGCGTACTCGCGGCCGCCGGCGGACTCACGCTGCTCGCGCTCGGCGATGCGGCGACGTTCCTGATCGCGGTCGTCCTGGTGGCACGGATGCGGCACCGTCAGGTCCGGCCGGAGAACCCGGAGCAGACCGCCGGCGGTGCGATCAAGCGGCTCAAGGAAGAGTGGACCGAAGGTCTGCGGTTGTGCGTCGCGGGCCCGGCGATCCGGCTGTTCTTCGTCTTCTGCATGGTCACCGGTGTCGGCGAGGGCATCATGAGCACGCTGTTCGCGCCGTTCGTCAGCTCCCAGATCGGCGGTGACGGGAAGGTCTACGGCCTGATCGTCTCGTCGCAGGCCATCGGCGGCATCGTCGGCGGTCTGGTCGCCGCGGCGATCGGCTCCCGCTGGCCGGCGGCGAGGTTGTGGGGCATCGGCGCCCTCGCCTTCGGCCTGATCGACTGCACGCTCTTCCTTTACCCGCTGGCGTCGAACAGCGTGATCCCCGCGTTCGCCTGCATGATCGTCGTCGGGCTGCCGGGCGCGCTCACCGTCGCCGGCATGATGACCGTCTTCCAGAACCTCACCGTCGACGGCACCCGCGGCCGGATCTACGGCGCGGTCGGCGCCGCCGAGAGCGTCGCGGTCCTGATCGGTATCGCCGCGGCCGGCTTCCTCGGCGACGCCGTCGGCATCATCCCGGTGCTCGTCTTCCAGGGCCTGGGGTACGTCGTCGGCGGGGTCGTCGTCCTCATTCGGCAGCGGGTGCTGGAGTCTCGGCCTGTTCCGCTTCCGGTTTGATCCGGTGCAGGCGGACCCGCGCGACGCGGCGGCCGTCCATCTCGGTGACGGTGAGGGTGTGGCTGTCGATGGGGACCTCGTCGCCGGTCGACGGGACCTTCCCGAGGCGGGCGGCGACGAATCCGCCAACGGTCTCGTAGGGGCCGTCGGGGAGCTCGAGCGTGGTGGCGTCGGCGAAGTCGTCGAGGTTCAGCAGTCCGTCGACCACGATGTCGCCACCGCCCAGGCGGGTGGTCTCGGCCGCCTCCTCGTCGTACTCGTCCTTGATGTCGCCGATCAGCTCCTCGACCAGGTCCTCCAGCGTGACGATGCCGGCGGTGCCGCCGTACTCGTCGAGGACGATCGCGATGTGCGTACTGCGGCGGCGCATCTCGGTCAGCGTCGGCAGCAGCTTCGCGGTGTCCGGCAGCATGAGTACGTCGCGCGCGAGGTCCCCAACCCGCACCGAGCGGGACGCGACCGCGGGGTCGAACAGGTCGCGGACGTGCACGAAGCCGACGATGTCGTCGGCCGAGCCGTTCATCACCGGGTACCGCGAGTGCGGCCGCTCGGCGGCGAACTTGACCGCCTTGTACGCCGGCATCTCGCCGTCGACGAAGTCCACCTCGGTCCGCGGCAGCATCACCTCGCGCAACTGCCGGCTGCCGGCCTCGAAGACGTCGTCGACGATCTTGCGCTCCTCCTCGCCGAGCGACTCGTGCGCCGAGACCAGGTCGCGGAGCTCCTCGTCGGTCATCACCTCGCGGTTCGCGTTCGGGTCTCCGCCGAGGGCACGGACCACCAGGTCGGTCGACCTCGACAGCAGCCAGATCACCGGCCGGGCGCCGGAGGCGATCCTGTCGACCAGCGGCGCGAGGCCGAGCGCGAACGTCTCGGCCCGCTGCAGCGCGAGCCGTTTGGCGGCGAGCTCGCCGATCACGATCGAGACGTAGGAGATGCAGATGGTGATCAGCACCAGGGCGACGGTGTTGGCCAGGCCTTCGGGCAGCCCGAGCTTCTGCAGGTGCGGCGAGAGGCCGTCGGCCAGCGTCGCGCCACCGAAGGCGGCGGACAGGAAGCCCATCAGGGTCACGCCGATCTGTACGGCGGACAGGAACCGGTTCGGGTTGGCGGCCACGCGGGCCACGGTCTCGCCGCGTCTGCCGCGGTGCGAGAGTGATTTGAGCTGGCTCTCCCGGAGTGAGACCAGGGCCATCTCGGCCGCGGCGAAGACCCCGCCGATCAGCACGAAAACCAGAATCAGAACGATGTTGAGCAGGGTGGCGTTCATGGGTCGGAGTTCCTAGCGCCCTCTCGTCAGACCACGAGAGGGCGGGCGTTGGGCGTAGTCGTCCATCTACCAAGCCTACCGGTCGCCCGGGCTACCGTGCTTGTTCGAGTTTGTTGGTTTACGATGATTCCTGGCCGGACGCGTCGTACGGCCGGGAGGGTCACACGATGAAAACACCCCGCGGTGTACGCCGTACCGACACCAAACTGTCGGACGGACGCGAGCTGTTCTACTACGACCCGGCCGACACGCCGGTGCGGATTCCGCTCGAGGACACCCGCGGCCTGCCCGCCCCGCAGCCGCAGGTCGACCTGCGCACCGACCCGCTGACCGGCGACGTGATCACCTACGCCACCCATCGCAACACCCGGACGTACCTGCCGCCGGCCGACCAGTGCCCGCTGTGCGCCAGCAAGCCGGGCAACCCGACCGAGATCCCGGACCACGACTACAACGTCGCCGTCTTCGAGAACCGGTTCCCGTCGTTCGCCGGCCCGGGCCGGACCGAGGTGGTCTGCTTCACCAGCGACCACAACCAGTCGTTCACCAACCTGTCCCAGGGCCAGGCCCGTCTGGTCGTCGACACCTGGGCCGACCGGACCGCCGAGCTGGGCGCCCGCGACGACGTCGAACTGGTCTTCCCGTTCGAGAACCGCGGCCGTGAGATCGGGGTCACCCTCAGCCACCCGCACGGCCAGATCTACGCCTACCCGTTCCTGCCGCCGCGGATGCGGACCCTGATGGCGCGCGCCCGCGAGCACCAAGAGGTTGCCGGCAGCAACTTGTTCGCCGACGTCCTGGCCGCCGAGCGCAAGGAGGGCACCCGGGTCATCGGCGAGAACGGCAACTGGACCGCATTCGTCCCGGAGGCGGCCCGCTGGCCGGTCGAGGTGCACCTGTACCCGCACCGCCAGGTGTTCGGCATCGACGAACTGTCGGTCGGTGAGCGCGACGACTTCGCCGAGCTGTACCTCGACGTCCTGCGGCGCCTCGACGGCCTGTACGGCGAGCCGCTGCCCTACATCGCCGCCTGGCACCAGGCTCCGGTTCGCATCGACCGCGAGCTCGGCTACCTGCACCTGGAGGTGTTGTCGATCCGCCGGGCGAAGGACAAGATCAAGTACCTGGCCGGCTCGGAGTCCGGCATGGGCGCGTTCATCAGCGACACCCGGCCCGAGGACGTGGCCGAGACCCTGCGGAAGGTCGGTTCGTGAGCTCCTTCGAAGACGTTTTCGGTACGGCGCCCGACGGCAGCTGGCGCGCACCGGGACGAGTCAACCTGATCGGCGAGCACACCGACTACAACGACGGCCTCGTGCTCCCGATCGCCCTGCCGAACCGGATCGTCGTCACCGCCTCGAAGCGCGACGACGGCCGGATCGCGGTCGCCTCCGCCGGCCGCAAGGGCGTCACCGAGTTCGCGATCGACGAGTTGGCGCCGGCATCGGTCGCCGACTGGGCGGCGTACCCGGCCGGTGCGGCCTGGATCCTGCGTGAGTCCGGCTACCCGATCGGCGGCGCGAACTTGCGGTTCGAGTCCGACATCCCGTCCGGCGCCGGTCTGTCCTCGTCGGCGGCCCTGCTCTGCGCGACGCTGGTCGCACTGCTCGGTCTGCGCGAGATCGAGGTCGACCCCGCCGAGGTCGCGCGGCTCGCGCAGAAGGCGGAGAACAAGTACGTCGGTGCGCCGGTCGGCCTGATGGATCAGATGGCCTCGATGTGCTGCACCGAAGGCCACGCGCTGTACTTCGACATCCGCGCGATGTCCACCGAGCAGATCCCGTTCGACCCAGCGGCCGACGACCTCGCCTTGCTGGTCGTCGACGTGAAGGCACCGCATCGGCACGTCGACGGTGAGTACGCGGCCCGCCGCAAGAGCTGCGAGCAGGCGGCGGCCGAGCTCGGCGTACCGGCTCTGCGTTCGATCGCGTTCGAGGACCTCGATGCTGCGCTGACGCGGTTGCCGGATGACGTCGTACGGCGGCGGGTTCGTCATGTCGTCACCGAGATCCGCCGGGTCGAGGACGCGGTCGCGTTGATGCACGCCGGCAAGCTGCGTGAGGTCGGCCCGCTGTTCACGGCGTCGCACGTCTCGATGCGCGACGACTTCGAGATCACGGTGCCGGAGCTGGACGTAGCGGTCGACACGGCCCTCGATGCAGGTGCGCTCGGCGCGCGGATGACCGGTGGTGGTTTCGGCGGCTGCATCATCGCGCTGGTGGAATCGAACGCGGCCGAGTCGGTGCTGGCCGCGATCGAGAAGGCCTTTGCAGAGCACGGTTTCACCGCCCCCAACGCCCTCGCCGCAACCCCGTCAGCCGGAGCGTCCCGCCTCGGCTAGGAAGCGATGACGAGGTCGCATCCCGTGTCGCGCATGGCTTTGCGGGCGGCGGTCGAGAGGCCGTTGTCGGTGACGATGACGTCCAGGTCGGACCAGGTCGCGAACGTGCTCAGACCGACGGTCCCCCACTTGGTGTGGTCCGCGACGACGACGATCTCCCGGCTGGCGGCGATGAACGACCGGTTGGTCTCGGCCTCCATCAGGTTCGGCGTGCTCAGCCCGTGCTCGGCGTCGACACCGTGCGCGCCGAGGAACAAGAGGTCGAGGTGCAACGACGCCAGCGCCGCGGTCGCGATCGGTCCGACCAGCGCGTCCGACGGCGTACGGATGCCGCCGATCAGGACGACGGTGCGGTCCGAGCGGCCGTTGCCGTGGAACACATCCGCGATCCGCGCCGAGTTCGTCACGACGGTGAGGTTCTCCACCCGGAGCAACTGACGAGCCAGCGCGTACGTCGTCGTACCGGCGCCGATGCCGATCGCACTGTCGGGCTGGACTCTCGTCGCTGCCTCGGCCGCGATCGCCTGCTTGGCCGCGGACTCCTGCGTCAGCTTGGCGTCGAAGCCGGGCTCGTGCGCGCTGCGCAGACCGACCGAGGTCGCGCCGCCGTGCACCTTGTGCAGCAGGCCGCTGGAGTCCAGGGCGTCCAGGTCGCGCCGGATCGTCATGTCCGACACGCCGAACCGATCGACCAGCTCGGCCACCGTGATCGCGCCGCGACTGTTGACCTCGGCAACGATCGTGGCCTGTCGCTGAGCGGCCAGTTGCCCACCCCGGCCGCGTGGCGGCTCTGCTCCGGCTGCGTTCACACCCGACAGCCTAATCTCGAATGCTCCCGGTGTCAGGGAAATGCGTTGCTCACCCGGTGGCAGCGCGTCACCCTGAGGTATGCGATTCCCCGAGGACGTTCCGGTGCTGACCGACGGCGTCGTGACGCTGCGTGCCCACACCGCCGATGATGTCGACCCTGCCTACCGGATCTGCCAGGACCCGGTCATGCAGCAGTGGACCACCATCCCGGTCCCGTACCTGCAGGAGCACGCGGTCAACTTCCTCACCGAAGTGGTCCCGACCGGCTGGCGCGAGAACACGATGTGGGCCTGGGCGATCGAGTACGACGGCCGGTACGCCGGGACCATCGACCTCGGTGACGGCGAGGGCGGTGTCGGCGAGGTCGGGTTCGCGCTGGCGCCGGAGGTCCGCGGCCACGGGGTGATGACCCGCGCGCTCAAACTCGCGGTGCGGTACGCGTTCGACGGGCTCGGCTGGGAGCGGGTGATCTGGCGCGCGTTCGTCGGCAACTACGCGAGCCGCCGGGTCGCCTGGAAGGCCGGGTTCCGCGGGCTCGTCACGATCCCGGGCGGCGGCCGGCAGCGCGGCGTACGGAAGGACGAATGGGTCGCATCGGTCGCGCGCGACGAGGAGCTCGAGCCGCAGGGCAACTGGTGGACCGTGCCCGAGCTCGACGGTGGCGGGATCCGGCTGCGCGCGTTGCGCGACTCGGACGCCCAGCGGGTGATGGAAGCGTGCAACGACGAGCGGACCCAGCAGTGGTTGTCGGGCATGCCGTCGCCGTACACGCTGGACGACGCCAAGGGATTCATCGCCGGCCGGCAGGATACGGCGGCGAGCGGTGAGGCGGTCGCCTGGGCGATCGCCGACGCGGCGACCGACGAGCTGCTCGGGAACGTCAGCATCTTCGCGCTGAAGGGCCGGCACGACCCCACCAAGGGCGAGATCGGGTACTGGATGCACCCGGAGGCGCGGGGCCGCAAGGTGATGTCGACGGCGGTCGAGCTGGTGGTCGCGCACGCGTTCCGGCCGATCGAGGACGGCGGTCTGGGCCGGCGGCGCCTGGTCATCAGGTGCGCGGACGTGAACCCCGCATCCGCGCACGTTGCCGAGGTCAACGGCTTCACCCGGGTCGCCAACGAACGCCGCGCCGACCCCCGCCGCGACGGGAGCTATGACAACGAGTTCACCTACGACCTCCTCGCCGACGACTACCCCGCCCGCTGACGCGTCAGGGGTTGCGCTGTGCGCAGCCGAACGGTAGTGGTGACGCGCTGCAGGCGGAAATTCACGGCCAGTTGGTGTCAAGCGACACCAGTTCCCCTCGCCGTGACGGTTGCGGGCTGCTTGAATCGACAGGTGAGAGATCGTGAGGAGCTCGTCCGCCGCTGGCAGGCCGGGTGGTCCGTCTCGCGGGGCTGGACCACAGTGGAGGACGACAACGACGGCATCCTGATCGTCCGTGCGGGTGAGGAGAGCCGGCCGACGGAGTACGTCGTACTGGATGCCGACGACAAACCGGAGCGCGTGGAGCGAGCCGCCCAGCTGGCCTCGGCCGACGGCGGCGGGCGCGGCGCGGGCTGGATCACCCTGGCCACCGACGACAAGGAAGCGCGGATCGAGCAGCTGGAGGATCTCGGCCTCGAGGTCCAGCAGGACCAGGACTGGCTGATGACGATCCAGCTCTCGGAGCAGCCGGCGCTGAAGCTGCACGAGCGCTATGCCTTGCACACCGAACTGGAGGACGACCTGATCATTACCCGGGCCACCTTGCACGGCGGAGTGGTGTCGAGCGGGCGGATGGCGGTCGTCGGTCCGGACGCGGTCGCGGACCGGATCGAGACCGACCCGGCCCACCGGCGGCGCGGGCTCGGCAGCGCGGTGATGGCATCCCTGGTCGAGGCGGCCGCGGCGAAGGGCGCCAAACGCGGCATCCTGATCGCGTCCATCGACGGCCTACGCCTGTACCGAAGCCTCGGCTGGAAGGTCATCGCCGACATAGTCATAGCCCGCTCAACCGTTTGAAACGACTGCGATAGTCAAAGGTTCGTGAAGTGAGGTCTGGGGAAGGGTCGGCAAACGCCGACCTGGGCAAAGGTGCAGACCATGACGAACCACAAACGGTCACTCGGTAGTGGTGTGGCCGGACCTCTCATCGCTTCGCTGTCGGCTCTGGTCCTGCTGGTCGGCGTCGGGTGGTTCGTCGTACGTCAGACCGGCTCCAGCAAGGTGACGAGCCAGGAGACCCCGATCACGTCCGTCGCGCCGGCCAGTGACGACGCTCCCAAGGCGACTCCGGTCCGTCCGACGAGTCCGTCGTACACACCCCGCCGTACGACGCCGACACCGACGCCGACGCGCGCCACCACGAAAACCCCGACGCCGACCCGCTCGACGACGGCGCCGAGCCGGGACAGCACCCGCACCCCGAGCCCCAGGCCCACGAAGTCGACGACCAAGCCGACGTCGAAGCCCAGTCGCACCGCGACACCGAAGCCGACGGCAAGTACCAAGCCCAGTGGCGGATCCGCGGCACAGGTGCTTGCCCTGACCAACCAGGAGCGCGCCAAGGCCGGCTGTGGACCGCTGCGCACGAACAGCGCGCTGATCAGAGCGGCCCAGGCGCACGCCTCCGACATGGTTGCCAAGCACTACTTCGCGCACGACAGCCTGGACGGCCGCAGCCCGTTCGACCGGATGAAGGCGGCCGGGTTCGCGGGCGGTGCGATGGCCGAGAACATTGCCGTCGGCTACTCGAGCCCGTCCGCGGTCGTGACCGGCTGGATGAACAGCCCGGGCCACCGCGCGAACATCCTCAACTGCACGTACTCGATGATCGGCATCGGGTACGACAGCGGCCAGGTCAAGCCGGACTGGGGCAACGGCAGCTGGGTCCAGGACTTCGGCGGGTGATCGCCGGTTCAGGCACTGTTCGTTAATCGTTGGCCGAGAACCTTCGGGAATCGTTAAGAGGCGTCGCGGACCTGTAACGATGACCTCGCGGGTCCGTTAAGGTCGCTGTTCGGTAACCAGGGGGGACCTGGCTGGACCACGGGGAACGACGCGACACTCGGCACAACGAAAAAACGAAGAGGATTCGCCCATCCCATGACGGATTCGCCTCCCCCCCGGCGGCACCGCGGCAGTAGACGAGCTCCCCGGCGGAGCCGTGGCCTGATCGGCCCTGTCGTCAGTGCGTTGTCGGTTCTGCTCGCGATCGGACCGGTCGTGTGGTTGATGTCCCGTGACAACGCGAGGGTCGACGACGCCACCAAGGTCCTGAACGTCTCCGAGAACTCCCGCGTCGACGGCGGATCCACCGGCACATCGGCCGGGACCCCGCTCGTCACCATCACCAAGACGCTGCCGAACGGCCGCACCACCACGGCCGTCGTCGGTACGCCGGCACTCGGTCCGGCCGCGACCTCGACGTCGACATCAGCGACTCCGACCAGCCCTGGTACGCCGAGTGATACGCCCACCGGCGTACTCACCACGCCGACCACTCCGACTGTCGGCGTGACGACGGTGACCGTGCCGCCGACCACCTCGGCCTCGCCGGGTGGCACGCGGACGACCAGCGGCGGGCGGCCCAAGCCGACCCGGACCGCGACGACGACACCGCGCAGTACGCCGACGAAGACGCGGACCACCGAGCCGACGCCGAGCGACACTGCGCCGCCGCCCAGTGGTGGCGGTACGAACGCGCAGGAGCGGCAGGTCCTCGAGTACACCAACCAGATTCGTCAGCAGCAGGGCTGCGGCCCGCTCCGGCTGGACAGCGCACTCGTCGAGGCAGCCGGCGAGCACGCGTCCGACATGGTCCGGCGGCACTACATGGACCACACGAACCCCGAGGGTCAGGACCCTGGCGACCGGATGGCGGCCGACGGGTACCGCGGGTCGAGCTGGGGCGAGAACATCGCGGCCGGCTACGACAGCGCGCAGAAGGTGGTCGCGGCCTGGATGCAGAGCGACGGCCACCGCAAGAACATCCTGAACTGCCGGTTCACCACGATCGGCATCGGCTACGACCCGGGGAAGGTCAAGTCGGACTACGGACCAGGCAGTTGGGTCCAGGACTTCGGCCGGAGCTGAGGCCGGTTGTGGATGTCATTGTGTGCAGATCACCGAGTGCGGCCGAGACGTTGTCTCAGGCCCACAATGTCCGGCCGGTTCACGGCCGGTCGCCGCGGGTAGATCCGACCTTGTCATGTCGCCGGACGTTCCTGGGGGGCTCCGGTGAGACGGCTGATGAGGCACGTCTTGGGGGCGCGACTTTGAAGGGAACAACGAAATAATGTCCGAGTCCGGAAACGGCCGGTACAAACCACGCCGGAAGGCGACCCGAGCGGCAACCCGCTCGTCGCGCTCCGGCAACCGGTCCACCCCGCCCGCGGAATCGACCCCGCCCGCACCACCAGAACCACCCCGCTACGCACCGCGCACGAGCGACGAGTCGCCCTTCTGGGCCACCGCGCAGAACGCCGGCGCGTCCAACGAGTCCCCGTTCTGGGCCGGCGGCAACCAGTCCCGCCCGGCCACACCGCAGTACGCCCCGCGCGGCGGCATGCCCAGCTACACCGCACCGGAGGATGCGACCTCCGGACTCCCCACGCGGTCGCCGGCTGAGGACGCCGGTCTCGCGGCGAGGCGTCCTGCCGGTGGTACGCCGTCGTGGGTCGAGCAGTCCATTGCCGGTACGGAGCCCGAGGAGCCGAGCCGCGCGCGCCGGGCGGCACGTCGTCCGGAGACGCCGGAGCCGACCGAGCGCACCGGCCTGGGTGAAACCGCCGGCACCTGGTCCATCCGCCGGGCATCCGACGACTGGGCCTCCCTCGACACGAGCAGGCCGGACACCACCCCTCCGCCTGCCGCCCGCCGCAGCTCGACGCCGGCCGCCTCAGCAGCCGACGCCCTAGCAGCAACCGGCCGAGGCGCAGGCGCCGAGCCCCGCGCGAGAGCGGCCCGCACTGAGACGCCTGGACTGGGTACGGCCGCGGCCGGCGTGGCCGGTCTCGGCGCGACCACCGCAGGTGCGGCCGGCGCAGATGCCGGCGTGGCTGACTTCGGCTCAGGTGCTCGCACTTCCGGCCTCGGCTCAGCTGGTACTGGCTCGGCTGGTGCTGGTTTGGCTGCTGGTGGGGATGAGCGGCTTGGGTCTGCACATGTGGCTGCCGGGCATGGGGCTTCTGGGCCTGGAAGTGGCGGGCCTGGGGGTAGTGGGCCTGGGAGAGGTGGGCGGGCTGCGGCTCGGGCTGCTGGGGGTGGACGGTCTGCTCGGGGGCGGCGGTCGATTATTGCTGTTGCCTCGGTGATTCTGGTGATCACGCCGATCTCGTGGATCCTGTTGCACCAGCCGCAGAACGACGACGCGGACGCGTCGGTGCCGATGGTCACGCGGACCGACGACACGTACATCACCCCGACCACGAAGGCCGCCGTCGCGACCCCGACGAAGCGGCCGACGGTCCCGCCGACGGCGACCCCGACCAGCAGCCCGACGGTCACCCCGACCACCACGCCGACGGCAACTCCGACGGACACACCGACGGATTCCGCCTCCCCGACCACGGTCCCGTCGGAGACCCCGAGCACCATCGACCCGACGGACTCGCCCACCTCGGAGAAGGCGACCAGCGCCCCGACCTCACCGGGCCGCACGATCTCCACCAGCCGACCGACTCAGACCACGCCACCGCCCCCGCCGCCACCTCCGGCGCGCGACGGCGGCATGGACGCCAACGAGTCGCAGCTGTTCGACATGATCGACAGCGCCCGCAAGAACGCCGGCTGCCAGCCGCTCGAGCAGGACCCGGACCTGACCGGCAGCGCCCGCTCGGACGCCAAGAGCCGCGCCAAGTCCGGTGCGACGAACAGCTCCGGCTCCTCGAAGTCGACCGCCGGCGGCGACAACTGGAACGCCCAGCAGGCGTACGACCAGATGATGGCCCAGAGCCGCGGCACGATCCTCAACTGCGGCCTGACCACCCTGGGCGTCGGCCGGATCGGGTACGCGCACTGCACGGCGATCGACCTGCTCGGCCTCTGCATCGGCTCCAAGCCGACCCGCTACGCGTGGGTGGCCGACTTCTCGTAGTCACCACGGCACGATTCCCGCCGGTTGGTGCGACCATGGTTGGACGACCTGGTCCACCAACCCGGGGGAGGCTGGATGTTTTCCGAGCGTGACGACGTGGATCGGGCCGGGCCGGCGCACTACGGGATCCATCCGGACGCGTTCGCCGAGGAGCGGCCGGATCCGCGCCCCGAGGAGGCCAGGCGGATGGGGCTGAGCCGGCACACCGAGGAAGGCGCCGTCCTGTACTTCGCCTCGTCGCTCGACCGCGGCAAGCCCGGCCACCGGATGATGGCCTGGATCCTGCTCGTCACGTTCGCCGCGCCGGTGCTCTACATCCTGCTCGTGCTGCTGTAGAACTCCTGCCGGTGCCGCCGCGGCGTCGTCCCCAGCAGCAGGTGGAAGTGATGGCGCAACGCGTCACTGCTGCCGAAGCCACTCGACGCCGCGACCCGCTCGACCGGCAGGTCCGTTGTCTCCAGCAACAACCGCGCCCGGTCCAGCCGTTGCCGCAGCAACCAGGCCTGTCCCGAGCTCCCGGTCCGCGCCCGGAACTGCCGCGTGAAGGTACGCCGCGACAGCGCCACCGCCCCGGCCCACTCGTCCAGCGACACCGGCTGATCGAGCCGCGCCCGCGCCCACACCATCGCCTTCTCGATCACGTCGTCGCCCGGATCCGGCGGCACCGGCACCGGGATGTACTGCGCCTGCGACCCGCTCCGATGCGGCGCCACCACGATGTCGCGGGCAACGTTCTCGGCCTCTTCGACCCCGTGATGGGTCCGGACCAGGTGCAGACAGCAGTCCAGCGACGCCGCCGTACCCGCCGAGGTGATGACGTCGCCCAGGTCCGACCACAGCACGTCCGCCCGCACGGCCAACTCCGGATGCTGCGCCCGCAGCTCGTCCGCCCAGCGCCAGTGGGTCACCACCTCACGCCCCGCGGCGATCCCGCTCTCCGCCACCAGGAACGCCCCGACGCACAACCCGACCACGGTCGCCCCGCGCGCATGCGCCTGCCGGATCGCGTCCAGCAGTACGGCGGACGCTTGCCGACCGGGCTCCCAGCTGGGCAGCACCACGACATCGGCCCGCTCCATCGCCTCCAGCCCGTGCTCCACGCTGATCCCGAACCCGGCGTTCGTCCGCATCGATCCCGGCTCCTCCGCGCAGACGAGTACGTCGTACCGGTTCGAGCGACCGCGCCGCTCGCCGAGGACCAGGCAGGGTACGGACAGGTGGAACGGGCTCATCCCGTCGTACGCGAAGACCGCGACAGTACGCATGAAGACAGTATGGCCCGATCTTCGGTAACTACGGCTCCCGGGCCAATGGTCAGACACCTCGGCAAGGCAGAAGATCGTGGACATGGAGATCACGCACATCGGCGGCCCGACCGCCGTCCTGAACCTCGGCGGCCTGAAGTTCCTGATCGATCCCGCCTTCGACGAGCCCCGCGACTACCAGTTGCCGGGCCGGGTGATGAGCAAGCTGATCGGCCCGGCGATCCCGGCCGCCGAGCTCGGCCCGATCGACGTCGCTCTGGTCTCGCACGACGAGCACAAGGACAACCTCGACGACGCCGGCCGCGCGCTGCTGCCGACGATCCCGACCGTCCTGTCGACCCCGGGCGCGGCGACCCGGATCCCCGGCGTCCGCGGGCTGGAGAACTGGGAGTCGATCGACCTGCCCCGGCCGGACGGCGGCGTCGTCACGGTGACCGGCGTACCTGCGCTGCACGGCCCGGAAGGAGCCGAGAAGGTGCTCGGCGTGGTGACCGGGTTCGTCCTGCAGGGCGACGGCCTTCCGACCGTCTACGTGGCCGGCGACAACGCGTCACTCGGTCTGGTGAAGGAGATCGCCGACCGGTTCGCGCCGATCGACGTCGCGATCCTCTTCGCGGGGGCGGCGCGGACCGCTCTGCTCGACGGCGCGAACCTCACGCTGACGTCGGCCCAGGCGGTCGAGGCGGCGCGACTGCTCGGTACGGCGACCATCGTCCCGGTGCACACCGAGGGTTGGGCGCACTTCACCGAAGGGCCGGACGAGTTCGTTGCCGCGTTCCGTGCGGCCGGGCTGATCGAGCGCGTGAAGGTGCTCGAGCACGGCGTCGCGACGACCGTTGATTGAGCCCTTGACGAGCACGGAGCGTAACGACTAGCGTGCGACCGCCGGGGGGAACCGGCAGCTGTGTTCACCGGGCCGGGGGGAGATTCGGCCCACTGCCGAGGGGGAATTCTGTTGTTCGCACGACGCTTCCGCATGCTCTTTTCCACCGCGACGGCGGCCGTGGTGCTCGCCGGTACGGCGGTCTTCGCACCACTGACGGCCGACGCGGCGATCACCGCCGTACTCAGCGGGATCCAGTACGACCCGCCGGGTGCGGACGTCCGCACCAACGCCCAGCTGAACAACGAGTTCTTCACCGTCCGCAACATCAGCAGCCGGCCGATCAACCTGTCCGGCTTCCGGGTGCTGGATGCGGCCAACCACCTGTTCGTGTTCCCGCGCGGCTACGTGCTGCCGGGCCGGACAACCGTCATCGTCCGCACCGGCAAGAACCGGAACCGGGCGCAGACGCTGTACTGGAACCAGAGCTGGTACATCTGGAACAACGAAGGTGACACCGCCCGCTTCCAGACCCCGGCCGGCAAGACCTTCGACACCTGCACCTACAAGGCCGTCACCGGCCGGTCGCGAGTCGCCTGCTAGTCCTGCGCGGGATCGGCGCCGTCCGGGATCCATTCCTGGACGGCGATCTCGTCGCCGACCCGAATGGCGCCTCCGGCAAGCACCGCGGCCTTGACGCCGAAGCTGACGCCACCGCCGTACGCCGGTTCGCGCCGGTACGTCGCCAGCGTCCTGGTCGGCTCCGGACCGGACTTGACGCCGGTCGACTGCTCCACCGTCGGCACCGCACACCGGATGCCGCGCGCCGAGTAGCCGATCTCGACCGCGCCGGCCGTCATCCGGAGCACCTTGTCCTCGGTGTGCGGTTCGGACCATCCGGACACGACGATGTTCGGCCGGAAGCGGTTCATCGGGATCGCAGCGCCGCCGTGCTCGAGGATGCGCTGGTTCAGTCCGTCGAGTGACGACTGCGACGTGATCATCAGCGCGTGCGCATCGCCGTACCCCGTGAGTCCGCGGTGCGCGCCCCAGCCGGGACGCTCGTGCTCGGGGGTGACCCGGACGAGTGCCGCCGGAGTGCCGAGGCGGGCGGTGAACCACTCGTCCGCGGCCGCGGCCTGGACGACGCCCTGGCCGAACCACTTCCCGAACAGGCTGACGTCGCGCCGCTTGCCGTCGTACTGGATCTCGAGCTCGACGTCCGGGGCGCCGGCGGCGGACAGCCGGAGGTGGTCGCCGGCCAGCTCGGCGTGGAGGGTCGCCATCGCGGGCAGCTTGCGCTGGCTGAGGAAGCTGCCGTCCGGCTCGACCAGCATGAACAGCCGATCGTTCAGCAGGCCGGTCGGGCCGGCCTCTGCTGCCTCGACGGGAATCCCGGCGAGACCTTTGACGGGGTAGTAGGCCAGGGCAGCGACCTTTGCGGCGGACACAGGGTCAAGCCTAACCGGCCTTGATCTGTTGAAACATGTTGAGTTATGTTTGAACACGTGGAGGATGTCGAGGCGTTCGCGGATGCGTTGCAGCGGGTACGACGTCATGCCGGGCTGAGCTACCGGCAGCTGGCCGACCGCGCGCACTACTCGCATCCACACCTGATCCGCGCGACGAACGGGAAGCAGCTGCCGACCTGGGAGGTCACCGCCGCGTTCCTGACCGGCTGCGGGGTGCCTGCCGACCTGATGCCGGTCTGGCGCCGGCGCTGGGAGCAGGCCAGCCGCGATCCACGCGACATCGTCGGCCTGCTGGAGAACGCGGAGAGCCTGCAGGAGCTGGGGGCTGCTGTCGCAGCACTCGCCCGTCCGCGCTCGTTGCGGGCGCTGGCCCAGCTCACCGGCATCCCCCGGGCGACGCTGCAGGCGTGGTTCCAAGGGTCGCGGCTGGCCGGTCCGGACCGGCTCGACCTGCTCGTCCGAGCAGTCGGCGCGACACCGGCCGAACGCACAGCGGTCGCCCGCACCGTAGAGCGCCTCAGCTCCGGCCCGAGGGTCAGCTCCGGAAGGCTGAAGGCGGCGCCTGCGGCGTGACGTAGCGTTCCGCGTCCGTCAGCGGCGTCGCTTTCCCGGCGAGCTCTGCCAGCGGCATCACGTCGTACGGCGGTTGGGCCCGGCGGCCGGGGTCCGTGAGGTCGGGGACCGGTTGCCGTGACGCGACCATGATCACGTTCCCGAATCCCTTGCCACGCAGGATCTTCCGCTCCGCGAGCACCACCCCGGCACCGATCTCCGCCTGCACGGTGGCCGCAGTACGCCGGATGAACGGCAACCCGGCCTTCCCGTCGATCAGATTCGCCACCAGTACGCCGGTGGGCCGCAGTACGCGGGCGCACTCGGCGAAGAACTCCGCGGTGACCAGATTCGCCGGAACGGCCTCGTGCTCGAACGCGTCCAGGATCACCAGGTCCATCGAGTCGTCGTACACCTCGCCGATGCCGGCCCGTCCCGTCACCGGCCGCACCTTGATCCCGGACCGCTTCGGCAGCGGCAGCGCCTCGCGGACGAACTCGGTCAGATCCTCGTCCGGCTCGAGAACGATCTGCCGCGACCGCGACCGGGTGACAGCGACGTACCGCGGAAGACTCAGCGCGGCCCCGCCGACGTGCAGCACCGCGACCGGCTGCCGTCGCGGCGCCACCACATCCACGACGTCGCCGATCCGGCGCATGTACTCGAACGGCAGGTGCGCCGGGTCCGCCAGATCGACCTGCGACTGCGGCGACCCGTCGATCCGCAGGACGAAGGTGCCGTCGGCCTGCGCCTCGACACTGGCCAGCCCGGACCCGACGCGACGTTCCACCCGGCCATCATTTCAGTCGCCGCGGAAGTGTGAGGAAGAACGTGCCGCCCCAGCGTTGGGCTGACCGTCGGACCTTGCTAGCGTCCGAAGCACCACAAAGCACAAAGGAGCGTGTTGTGAGCACTACACCGGTGAAGGTGGCCGTTACCGGGGCCGCGGGGAATATCGGTTACAGCCTGCTGTTCCGGATCGCGAGCGGGGCCCTGCTGGGGCCGGACACCCCGGTGGAGCTGCGGCTGCTGGAGATCACCCCGGCGCTGAAGGCACTCGAGGGCGTCGTGATGGAGCTCGAGGACTCCGCCTTCCCGGCGCTGGCCGGGATCGAGATCGGCGACGACCCGAACGTCGTCTTCGACGGGGTCAACGTCGCGCTGCTGGTGGGTGCGCGGCCGCGGACCAAGGGCATGGAGCGTGGTGACCTGCTGGAGGCCAACGGCGCGATCTTCACCGGCCAGGGCAAGGCGCTGAACGACCACGCCGCGGACGACGTCCGGATCACCGTCACCGGCAACCCGGCGAACACGAACGCGCTGATCGCCAAGAGCAACGCGCCGGACATCCCGGCCGAGCGGTTCTCGGCGCTGACCCGGCTGGACCACAACCGGGCGCTGGCGCAGCTGGCGAAGAAGGCCGGTGTGCACGTCACCGACCTGAAGAAGCTGACGATCTGGGGCAACCACTCCGCGACGCAGTACCCGGACATCTTCCACGCGGAGGTAGCCGGCAAGAACGCGGCCGAGGTCGTCAACGACCAGGCCTGGCTGGAGAACGACTTCCTCCCGACCGTGCAGAAGCGCGGCGCGGCGATCATCGAGGCGCGTGGCGCGTCGTCGGCGGCCTCCGCCGCGGCCGCCACCATCGACCACACCCGCGACTGGCTGGCCGGTTCGGCCGAGGGTGACTGGCTGTCGATGGCGGTCGTCTCCGACGGCTCGTACGACGTGCCGGAGGGCCTGATCTCGTCGTTCCCGGTGACCGTGAAGGACCGCAACTGGGAGATCGTCCAGGGCCTGGAGATCAACGACTTCTCCCGCGGCAAGATCGACGCCTCGACCGCCGAGCTCGGCGAAGAGCGCGACGCGGTGAAGGCGCTC